>NZ_QKMA01000002.1:66377-324200 GCF_003208255.1 Thioalkalivibrio sp. ALE21 | reverse complement strand
GCAGGTGAGCGCGAAGCTCGCCTGCCCCGTGTACTTCGCTCGGCCGTATCACAGCTGGGAACGCGGCTCGAACGAGAACACCAACGGTCTGATCCGGGAGTACTTCCCGAAGGGGACCGACTTCGCTCATGTCAGCGAAGAACGAATCCAGGAGATCGAAGACAAGCTCAACCTTCGACCGCGCAAGCGGCTCGGCTACCGGGCTCCGATCGAGGTCCTGGAGCAATCCTTATCGCGGCGACGCGCCGCATGACGTGGCGTTGCACTTATTGGTTGAATTCAGGAACAAAAAAGGCGCCCTCAGGCGCCTGATTTTCTTCAGAATGTGGTGGAGGCGGCGGGAATCGAACCCGCGTCCGCAGGCCCTCCGCCCTCGGCTCTACATGCTTATCCTGTCTTTGCGTTTAACCAGCCGCTACCCGACAGGCAGGGAAGACGTCTGGCGATCCCGGTTGAGTTTTAACGGATCCGCGCCGGGCACGCTTCACCGCGAGCTTGTGAGAGTCGACGCCCGATACTGGACGCACAAGCACGGCTCCAGTCGGACGGCACCCTACCGGGTTTTAAGCGGCGAGTGCGTAGTTGTCGTCGTTGGCAACTATTTTTTTGCAGTGATTTTTACGAGGCTCACTACATCCTCGGCATGCACCTCAGGTTTCGCGACCCGCGTCGAATCCAGGTCGCCCCCTTTGCAACTACTGGGACAGGGTACCGCAGTCGGAGTTCCCGTGCACCTCCGACATTCTCCCGGAGGTGGCGGTGCTCCGGTACAATGCGCGGCTCGAAACTGGTCCAACCACGGCACACCGGGTGAAGATGATGCGGGTTTTTGAAGGCGGCACGGCGGTTTCCTCCTTTCGACTGCGGACGCTGGAAACGGCGCTGGAGGAGCGCACCGGGGTGTCGGTCCGCCTGGCGGCGCGTCATCTGTATTTCGTGCAGCTGCACCGCCGGCTCCATGCGGACGAGGAGAAGCGTCTGGCCGCGCTGCTGGACGAAGGCGAGGCCTGGTCCGCTCCGGCATTCGAGGCGGTGCGCGAACCCGTGGTGATCCCGCGCCCGGGCACGATCAGCGCCTGGTCATCCAAGGCCACCGAGATTGCCCATCATGCGGGACTGGAATCCGCCGTCGAGCGGATCGAACGGGGTACCCACTGGTACGTGGGTGGTGAGCTTCCGCAGGGGCTGGATCTTGTGGACATGGCTGCGCCGCTGTTCGACCGCATGACCGAGGCGGTCATCGAGGATCCCGCGGACGCGGGCGCCCTGTTCCGCGCGGAGACGCCGCGTTCGCTGCAACGGGTGGGCCTGGAGCCGGATGCCCGGAGCGCGCTGGCGCGCGCCAACGGGGAGCTGGGGCTGGCGCTGTCGGAAGAGGAGATCGATTACCTGGCCGAAGGCTATCGAGCGCTGGGGCGGGCCCCGACCGACGCCGAGCTGATGATGTTCGCACAGGCGAACTCCGAACACTGCCGGCACAAGATCTTCAACGCCCGCTGGGTGGTGGATGGCGAGGAGCAGGACCGTACGCTGTTCGGGATGATCCGCGAGACCCATCGGCTCCATCCGGACGGGGTGCTGTCCGCCTACAGCGACAATGCCTCGGTGATCGAAGGCCACCGGGGGGTGCGGCTGATGCCCGGGCCCGATGGCGAATACCGTCGCGAGGACCTGGATCTTCCGGTGCTGATGAAGGTGGAAACCCACAACCATCCGACCGCGATCTCGCCGTGGCCGGGGGCGGCCACGGGCTCCGGTGGCGAGATCCGGGACGAGGGCGCCACCGGGCGCGGGTCGAAACCCAAGGCCGGGCTGACCGGTTTTACCGTGTCCAACCTGCGCATCCCGGCGCATCTACAGCCCTGGGAGCGGGATTTCGGACGGCCCGAACGGATCGAGAGCGCGCTGAACATCATGCTGGAGGGGCCGATCGGCGCCGCGGCCTTCAACAACGAATTCGGCCGGCCGGCGTTGTGCGGGTATTTCCGCACGCTGGAGACCGCGTTGCCGCAGCCGGACGGTGGTGAGGTCCTGTACGGCTACCACAAGCCCGTGATGCTGGCCGGCGGCGTGGGGTCGATGCGTGCCGAGCACGTGCACAAGGGCGAGGTGCCCGCACAGACGCCCATCGTGGTGCTGGGCGGTCCCGCCATGCTGATCGGACTGGGCGGTGGGGCCGCGTCGTCGATGGCCAGCGGCTCGAGCAGCGAGGCCCTGGATTATGCCTCGGTGCAGCGTGGCAACCCCGAGATCCAGCGGCGCTGCCAGGAGGTGATCGATCGCTGCACCGCGCTGGGCGAGGACAATCCCATCCGTTCCATCCACGACGTCGGGGCCGGCGGACTGTCCAACGCGATTCCGGAGATCCTGGATGATGCCGGGCGCGGCGGGCACATGGAACTGCGCGAAGTGCCCACCGCCGAGCCGGGCCTGTCGCCGATGGAACTGTGGTGCAACGAGGCGCAGGAGCGCTACGTGCTGGCGGTGGACGCCGCGGCCCTCGAGACCTTCCGCGCGATCTGCGAGCGCGAGCGCGCGCCGTTCGCGGTGGTGGGGCAGGCGACCGATGACGGCCACCTGCGAGTGGATGACCGGCTGTTCAACGAGCCGGCGGTGGACATGCCGATGGGCATGCTGCTGGGCGCCACACCAAAGATGACGCGCGAGGACGCGCGCCGGGCCGCGCCGGTCACGACGCTGGAAACGGCCGGTACGGATCTGGCGGAGGCGCTGGAGCGAGTCCTCAATCTGCCGGCGGTGGCCGCCAAGCACTTCCTGATCAGCATCGGTGACCGTTCGGTGGGCGGACTGGTGGCGCGGGATCCCATGGTCGGTCCCTGGCAGGTGCCGGTGGCGGACTGCGCCGTGACGCTGACCGACTTCGACGGATATACCGGCGAGGCCATGGCCATGGGTGAACGTTCGCCGGTGGCGATCCTCTCGGGGCCGGCCTCCGGACGCATGGCGATCGGCGAGGTGGTGACCAACCTGGCCGCCGCGGCCATCGAAGGCACCCGGACGATCCGCCTGTCGGCGAACTGGATGGCCGCTGCGGGGGTGTCGGGCGAGGAGGCCGCACTGTTCGATACCGTCCGGGCGGTTGCCGAAGATCTGTGCCCGCAGCTCGGCATCAGCATCCCGGTAGGCAAGGACTCGCTGTCGATGCGCACGGTCTGGCAGGACGCTGACGGTCACGAGCGCCACATGCATGCGCCGGTAACCCTGGTGGTGTCGGGCTTTGCGCCGGTGACGGACGCGCGCCGGACCCTGACCCCGGAGCCGGATGCCCGCGAGGGGGGCAGCCTGTGGTTCGTGGATCTGGCGGCCGGCCGGATGCGGCTGGGCGGCTCGGCCCTGGCGCAGACGGCGGGTGGCATCGGTGAAGTGCCCCCGGATGTGGAAGATCCGGCGGCGCTGCGCGCATTCGTGGACGCGGTCGGCCACCTGCGCCGCGAGGGGCTGCTGTGTGCCTACCACGACCGCTCGGACGGAGGCCTGATCACGACCCTGCTGGAGATGGGCTTTGCCGGGCGTCTCGGCCTGGACATCGACGTGCCGGCGGGGGTGGACCCGGCTGCCTGGCTGTTCAACGAGGAACTGGGGGCGGTTCTGCAGGTGCGGACCGGAGCCGAGGACGCCCTGCGCGAGGCGATGCAACAGGCCGGTCTCGGCGCGCATCTGCACGAGGTGGCCCGTCTGCGCAGGGACGAGACGGTCACGGTCGCGCAGGCCGGGCAGAACCTGCTGGAGTCGACGCGCGCAGGGCTCCAGCGCCAGTGGCAGGCGACCACCCGACACATGCAGCGGTTGCGCGACAATCCCGAATGCGCTGACGAGGAATACGCACGCATCGACGCCGATGACGGGCTTACCGAACGCCTGCATTTCGATCCGTCGGAAGATATCGCGGCGCCGTTCATCGCCAGCGGGGCACGGCCACGCGTGGCAATCCTGCGCGAGCAGGGGGTCAACGGTCAGCTGGAGATGGCGGCGGCCTTCGAGCGCGCCGGTTTCCAGCCGGTGGACGTGCACATGACGGACCTGCTCGAGGGCCGGCGGGATCTGGCCGACATGCAGGGCCTGGCGGCCTGCGGCGGGTTTTCCTACGGTGACGTGCTGGGCGCCGGCGGGGGCTGGGCCCGCACGATTCTCAATCACGAGGGGCTGCGCACGCAGTTTGCGTCCTTTTTCGAGCGCAACGACACCTTCAGTCTCGGGGTGTGCAATGGCTGCCAGATGCTGTCGCGGCTGGCGCCGCTGATCCCGGGGGCCGGGCACTGGCCCCGCTTTGTGCGCAATCGTTCGGAACAGTTCGAGGCGCGCCTGTCGCTGGTGCGGGTGGAGCCGGGGCCGTCGGTGCTGCTGGACGGGATGGGGGGGTCGGTGCTGCCGGTGGTGGTGTCGCACGGAGAAGGGCGCGTGGAATATCCCGGCGAGGCCCCGGTGTACGACCAGGCGGCGCTGCGCTACGTGGAGGCCGACGACTCCCCGGCCGAGGCCTACCCGGCCAACCCCAACGGTTCGCCGCGCGGCGCGACCGCCTTTACCAGCGAGGATGGCCGCGCGACCATCATGATGCCGCATCCCGAACGGGTGTTCCGCACCGTGCAGCACAGCTGGCACCCCGCGGAGTGGGGCGAGGACGGTCCGTGGATGCGTTTGTTCCGCAACGCCCGGGCATTCGTTGGCTGACCGACGGCCGTACAGGGGGAAATAATGAGCGAACAGGACTGGAGTGACTGGCTGGGGGAGACCCTGACAGTGAACACATCGCTGGCGGTGGGTCCGACCAGCCGTCCGCTCACCCACGGCGAGCTGGCCGAGCGTCTGGTCGACGGTATCGAACTGTTCGAGGCCGGCGGTGGACGCAACCACGCCGCCCACGGGGTGGCGGACGAGACCACCCAGGAACTGCAACGGCTGGAACGCAAGCTGGACCTGCTGGTGCATCTGCTGGCCGAATCGCTGGAGCCCGAACGCCCGTCGGTCCGGCCGGTCGTCATCAGCCGCGGCGGTATCGTGCTGCCGGAGGGCACGCTGCCCGAAGATGCCGATCGTCTGGCGTTGTATTTGAGCGACTTTCTGCCCCAGCCCCTGGTGCTGGGTGTCGAACCCCCGACACGTCGCAACAAGGCCCAGTTGATCCGCTGGACCCCGCATGATGACCGCATGCACGACGCCCTGGGGCGGTGGATTTTCCGTCTGCATCGACGCGACGTCGCGGAGAAACGACAGAAAGTTGACGGAGGCGGGTGATCGCTATAATACTGTGATCGGCTTCACGTATGAGGCCACTCATACCCTGACCGGAGCCCTCACGGCATGGCGACACCCGAGGAAGACGACACCGGCCTTCACATCGCCCTGGGTGGCGAGCCCGATGCCGCCCGCGACACGCGGGCCGTTCTGGCCTCCATGGGGTGCGAGGCCGAGACGCGCATCGACGCGAACGGACTCACCGATGGCCCTCGCGAACCTGCCGCCATCTGGTTGTGCGGCCCGGCATCCACGGTCGCGGCCCAGGCGGATGCCGCACCCGACAGCCTGCCAGTGGTGGCCCAGCCGACCGACGGCGGCAAGGTTGAGCACCAGGCCGTGGACTGGGTGGTGGAACACCCGGTGTCGGTTTCCCGGGTGACCCAGATCCTGCAGTGGTTGCGGTTCGGTGGTCAGCGCGTGCATGACGACGTACCCGGGCTGGTCGGCCACCATCCGACCATGGTCGGGGTCAAGCGGCTGGTGGCGCAGGTGGCACGAACCGATGCCACCGCGCTGATCCTGGGCGAGACCGGTTCCGGCAAGGAGGTGGTCGCCCGGGCAATCCATGACGCGTCGGATCGCGCCGACAAGCCGTTCGTCGCGGTCAACTGCGGCGCGATTCCCCCGGATCTGCTGGAAAGCGAGCTTTTCGGCCATGAGAAGGGTGCGTTCACCGGAGCCTTCACCGCCCGCACCGGACGTTTCGAACTGGCGCAGGACGGCACGCTGTTCCTCGACGAAATCGGCGATATGCCCCTGCCCATGCAGGTCAAGCTGCTGCGGGTGTTGCAGGAACGCGTTTTCGAACGGGTCGGGTCGAACAAGTCGATCACCACGCACGCGCGCATCATCGCCGCGACCCATCGCAATCTCGACGAGGCCGTGGCGGAGGGGAATTTCCGTCAGGACCTGTTCTTCCGCCTCAACGTCTTCCCCATTGAGCTGCCGCCGTTGCGCGAACGCGCCAGTGACATTCCGCAGCTGATCACGGCGCTGGAGGAGCGGCTGCGCGAACAGGGGGGCAGCCCCGCGCACCTGACGCCGGCGGTGGTGGCTCACCTGGAACGTCTGGACTGGACCGGCAACATCCGCGAACTGGGCAATCTGCTGGAACAGCTGTCCATCATGTACCCCGATCTGCCGGTGGACCTGGGGCAGCTGCCGCCGCGCGTGCGTCCGGAAGGGGTGGAGGATCGCAGCGGTGCGGCGGCCGAACCGGGCGGGGCATCGGCCGGGTCGTCGGCATCGGCCACCGGCCCGAACATGCCGGGACCGGATGGCCTGCCACCGGAAGGCGTCGATCTGCGCGATTATCTCAACGACCTGGAACGCTCGATGATCGAAGCGGCGCTGGCCGATACCGGTCATGTGGTGGCGCGGGCCGCGCGGCGGCTCGGCATGCGGCGGACGACGCTGGTTGAGCGCATGCGCAAGTTCGGGCTGGGACGGGATTCTGACGGCTGAGCCTCCGTGGCAAGGCCTTGCCGCTGTCGAGATCCCGACGAAAACCGGCAACCTTGTTTGCAGGTCCCTGAATAAAAGGGATTTATTCATAGTGGCACACTAACTGCTTGAGGCAGTCCGAATCCCATCGACAGGACTGCACCGATGCCTCGAGCGACCCTTCTTCTGGTCAATGCCGACGCCGCCATGCGTGAACGCGTGGTGCAGGTGCTGGCCACCATCCCGCGGGTTCGCCTCCAGGACTGCACCGACGGAGAGCTCGAGCGCTCCCTGGAAGCGCAGCGCCCCGAGGTCGTCCTGATCGCCCATCCCGCGACCGCCGCGCTGCGTGAACGGATCCCGGCACGGTTGCCGGTCGCGGTGATCAGTCCGGATGCGACCCATGACAACGAGATCGCCGCCATGCGCGCCGGCGTGGATGCCCATTTCGGCCTCCCGGACATGGCGGCGCCGCTGGCGCAGTGGCTGCGCGATCAGCTCCCCGGCCCCGGCACCCGAGCCCGGATCCCGGAAATGGTGGCGCACAGCGAGCGCATGCGTTCGCTGGATGCCTTTGCCGAACGGATCGCGCAAACCGCTGCGACGGTCTTCATTACGGGCGAGTCGGGGGTCGGCAAGGAGGTGCTGGCGCGGCAGATCCATGCGCGCTCGGCCCGTGCGCAGGGGCCGTTCGAGGCGATCAACTGCGCCGCGCTGCCCGAGGCCATGCTGGAGGCCCTGCTGTTCGGGCACGCGAAGGGGGCCTTTACCGGCGCGATCGAGGCGCGGCCGGGCAAGTTCGTACAGGCGGACGGTGGCACGCTGCTGCTGGATGAGGTGACGGAAATCCCCGTGCATCTGCAGCCCAAGCTGCTGCGTGTGCTGCAGGAACGGGAAGTGGAACCGCTGGGCGGCCGGCGCACCCGTCCGGTCGACGTGCGGGTGATCGCAACCTCCAATCGTGATTTGCGCGAGGCGGTGGCCGAGGGGGTACTCCGCGAGGACCTGTATTACCGCCTGAGCGTGTTCCCGGTGCGGATCCCGCCGCTGCGCGAGCGGCCGGAGGACATTCCGTCGCTGGCGCGGGCGCTGCTGACCCGTGCCAGCCAGGGCCGGCTCGTGGAACTGGCACCGGAGGCCGAATCGCGGCTGATGGGGCATGACTGGCCCGGGAATGCCCGCGAGCTGGCCAACGTGATGGAGCGGGCGGCCACTCTGGCCGGCGAGCGCAGCGACGGGCGGGTCACGGCCGAGTCCATCTGGCTGGATGCCGACATGCTGGAGCATGGCGAAGGTGTCAGTGCGGCTGGCGCTCCTTCCGTTCCGGCGGCTTCGGATGACGACATCCCGTCGGCCCCTCTGCTGGAACAGACCCTGCAGACCCAGGAAAGCCGGGTGATCCTCAACGTGCTGCGAGAAGCGGGAGGGCGCCGCAAGGAGGCCGCGGAACGGCTGGGAATCAGCCCGCGCACCCTGCGTTACAAGCTCGCGCGACTGCGCGAATCGGGCATCCATGTCCCCCGCACCGGAGTGGTCTGAGAGCTGGCCCGGCATTTGCTTGGGATTGGTTTGAGCGGGGGCGAGGCACCGTCGTCCCGTGTGGAAGCCGGAGGTAACGCATGAGTGAAATGCAGATCCAGAACGTGTTGCAGCAGATGCGGCAGCTCTCGGAAAGCGGGAGCGTCGAGGCTCCTGCGTCCGGAGGTGGAACCGGTCAGGCCGGTGGCGCCGACTTCCAGAACGTCCTGCGTGACTCGCTGCGCAACGTGAACGAGGTGCAGCAGGAGGCGACCGATCTGCAGACCCGTTTTGAACTGGGCGATGAAAACGTGTCCCTGCCGCAGGTGATGGTGGCGATGAACAAGTCCAGCCTGGCGTTCGAGGCCACCAATCAGGTGCGCAACCGCCTGCTGGATGCCTATCAGGAAATCATGCGGATGCAGGTGTAGGCCTGTAATCCCTCCGGAGAGACGTGATCATGGCCGCAGCACAGCAAAGTCTGCCCGCCGTCGTCAGCGGCGGCATCAAGGATTTCGGCACCATGCCGGCCGGCCGACAGCTGGCCCTGATCGGCATGCTGGCCGGTGCGCTGGCCGTGATTGCGGGGATCGTATTCTGGGCGATGAGCCCCACCTTCGTCCCGCTGTATTCGTCGCTCGACCAGGACGAGGCCGCGGAGGTGGTGACCGCGCTGGACGGGGCCGGCATCCGCTACCGTATTGATACGAATACCGGTCAGATCAAGGTGCCGCGCGGCGATGTGGGTGAAGCCCGCCTGCATCTGGCCGGTGAAGGGCTGCCGCGTTCCGGGGATGTCGGCTTCGAGCTCCTGCAGGAGGACACCGGGATCGGCACCAGCCGGATGATGGAAAGCGCGCGCCATCGCCGGGCGATGGAAGGCGAGCTGGGCCGTACCGTCTCTTCGCTGGACGCGGTCGAGCGTGCCCGCGTGCACATCGCCGAAGGACAGGATTCGGTCTTCGTGCGTGAACGCACCCCGGCGACCGCCTCGGTAACCGTGCACCTGCACGGGGGCCGCTCCCTGAGCGAATCGCAGGTCCGGGCCATCGTCCACATGGTGGCCTCCAGTACCTCGGACCTGTCGCCCGAAAACGTGACCGTGGTCGACCAGCAGGGCCGGCTGCTGACCGAGGACGGAATGGAAGAGAGCGGCATGCGCAGCAGTGGCGACCGTCTGTCGTTCCAGGGTCAGGTGGAGCGCCGCTATGCCGAGGCGATCCGGGATCTGCTGTCGCCGCTCGTGGGCGGCGACCGCGTGCGGGTCCAGGTATCGGCGGACATCGATTTTTCCGAAATCGAACGTACCGAAGAACTCTACGACCCCGACACGATCGCGCTGCGTTCGGAGCAGATCTCCGAAGATGTTCGCGGGGACGCCGGCGAAGGGCCGATGGGCGTGCCGGGCGCGCTGACCAATCAGCCGCCCGCCGGGGGCGCCGTGGGCGAAGAAGAAGGCGAAGGCGCGGAAAATGGTGAGAATGGGGCGGCCGGTCAGCGCTCGGGGTCCGCGACGCGCAACTACGAGGTGGATCGTCGCATCGCCCACATCCGCGAAATGCCCGGCGGCGTCGAGCGGCTGTCGACCGCCGTGGTGGTCGATTTCCGCGAGGAAGTGGGCGAGGATGGCGAGGTCCAGCGCGTCGCACGCGACGCCGAGGAAATCGAGCGTCTGGAGAACCTGGTCCGCCAGGCGGTGGGCTTCAGCGAGCAGCGCGGGGATTCGATCAACGTGGTCAGTGCTCCGTTCGAGGCGCCGGTGGAGGAAGAAATCGTCGAGGCAGAACGCCCGTTCTGGACCCAGGCCTGGTTCATGGAGCTGGCCAAGCTCATCGGGGCGCTGATGCTGGCCCTGATCATCCTGCTGACCGTGATCCGTCCGGCCCTGAAACATCTGATGAGCGGTGCAACCGCGCGCCCGGCGCAGCAGCCGCAGGCGGAGTCGGACGAGAATCTCGCCCTGACCGACCAGAGCGGGGAATCTGCGGCCGGTGGTGGCGGTCCCAGCGGTGAGGGCTCCGCGGTGGCTTCGCTGACCGGGCCGGAAGAGGATCAGCAGGAGATGGACCTCGAGGCCGTGCGGGGGATGGTGAAGGAAGATCCCAAGCGCGTGGCGCAGGTAATGAAGACCTGGTTGAACGAAGATGGCCGATAGCAAGAAGTCCAAACTGGATGGCGCGGAACGGGCGGCCGTGTTCATGATGAGCCTCGGTGAGGATTCCGCCGCCGAGGTCATGCGCCACATGGGGCCCAAGGAGGTCCAGAAGATCGGCGCGGCCATGGCCAACATGGAGCGCATCTCGCGCACCGACGTGAACGCGGTGCTGGAGGACTTCTCCGGGCACGTGCGCGAGCAGACCGCGCTGGGTATCGGCGCCGATGATTATGTACGCAGCGTGCTGCAGAACGCGCTGGGCGAGGACAAGGCCGAGGGCCTGATCGACCGTATCCTGCTGGGGCGCAACTCCAAGGGGATCGATGCCCTGAAGTGGCTGGACCCGCGCGCGATTGCCGACATGCTGCGCAACGAGCACCCGCAGATCGTCGCCATCGTGATGTCGCACGTGGACGCGGATCAGGCCGCCGAGACCCTCAGCTATCTGCCCAAGCGGGTACAGTCCGACGTGGTGATGCGCATCGCGACCCTGGACGGGGTGCAGCCCTCGGCACTGCAGGAGCTGGATGACATCCTCGACCGTCAGCTTTCCGGCAACAACACCGCCAAGACCTCGATGGTCGGCGGGGTGAAGACGGCCGCGGACATCATGAACCTGATGGACGGGTCGCGCGAGGCGGAGATCATGGATACGGTCAGCGAGATGGACCAGGATCTGGCCGGCCGTATCGAGGAGCTGATGTTCGTCTTCGACAACCTGATCGACGTCGACGACCGCGGGATCCAGACCCTGCTGCGGGAGGTGTCCACCGAATCCCTGGTGCTGGCGATGAAGGGTGCCGACGACGACCTGAAAGACAAGATCTTCAGCAACATGTCCAAACGCGCCGCCGAAATGCTGCGCGAGGACCTGGAAGCCAAGGGGCCGGTGCGCGTGTCCGAGGTCGAGGGGGCGCAGAAGGAGATCCTGCAGGTCGCTCGCCGCCTGGCGGAGAACGGTGAGATCGTGCTTGGCGGCAAGGGCGGGGAGCAGATGCTGTGAGCGTGCACGACGCCGGGTCCGCCAGCGCGGCCTCCCTGTGGGAGCCGCCGGAGTTCGACGAGAACGGCAACGAGCCGGAACAGCGGCGCCTGCCCACCGCCGCCGAGATCGAGGCGATCGAGGAAGAGGCGCGCCAGAACGGTTTCGAGCGGGGCTACGCCGAGGGCCATGAACTGGGCAAGCAGGAGGCCGAAAAGGCGGCGCGGGCGCGCGAGGAAAAGAAGCTGCGCGAGGCCGTGGCGGCCCTGGAGTCGGTGGGTCAGGGGCTCAGCGATCCGCTGGCCGATGCCGCGGATTCCCTGGAACCGGAACTCCTGTCGCTGGTGACCGCGCTGGCGCGCCAGGTGATCCGGGTGGAGCTGCAGACTCGTCCGGAGATCATCCGCGAGGTACTGGATGAGGCGATGCGGCAGCTGCCGGGGCGCAATCGCAGCGTGCGGGTCCATCTGAACCCCGAGGACCAGGCCCTGGTCGAGCAATGGGGGTCCGCGCAGGCGGGCGAGATCAGCTGGGTCCCGGACCCGGAACTGGCGCGCGGTGGCTGTCGGGTTGAGGCGGGTGCGTCCGAAGTGGATGCCAGTCTGGAGCGCCGTCTGCGGCAGGCCGTGGAGGCCATCTGGGACGGCCACGCGAACGTGCCGGACACGGATCCGGAGCCGCGCGAGCCGGTCGAGGCCCCCGCGCATGACAGGGCTGCCCCGGAGAAGCGAGAGGAACCCGGGGACGATGCGTCGGCCCGTGATGAGGAGGATCCGGCATGACCGCCAGTATTCGCGATGCCCATACACGCCAGCGCGACGGGCTCACCGCGGGCCTGCGCGAACGGCTGGAGCAGTCGCGCGGGCGGGTCGAACGGGTGGCGGCCCCGCAGTCGCAGGGGATCCTGTCGCGCGTGACCGGTCTGACCCTGGAGGCCGAGGGCCTGCGCCTGCCGCTGGGCGGCCGCGCCCTGATCCATGGCGAACGGGGCGAAACCGTGCCCGCCGAGGTCGTCGGATTCCAGAACGACCGGACGTTCCTGATGCCGGAGGAGGCGGCCGCCGGGCTGGTGCCCGGGGCCCGCATCGAGCCGGTGGACACCCAGCGTTCGGTCCCGGTGGGCAATGGCCTGCTGGGGCGGGTGATCGACGCCCGTGGCGAGCCACTGGACGGCCTCGGGCCGATCCGAACGCATGACCGCGCCACCCTCAACGGACAGCCGATCAACCCGCTGTCGCGCGCCCCGGTGCGCGAGCCTCTGGATACCGGCGTACGCGCGATCAACGCGCTGCTGTCGGTCGGGCGCGGCCAGCGGCTGGGGCTGTTCGCCGGTTCCGGCGTGGGCAAGAGCGTGCTGCTGGGGATGATGACCCGCCACACCAGCGCCGACGTGATCGTGGTCGGGCTGATCGGGGAACGCGGGCGCGAGGTCAACGACTTCATCCACGAGATCCTGGACGAGGAATCCCGCCGGCGTACGGTGGTGGTGGCGGTCCCGGCCGATCAATCGCCGCTGCTGCGCCAGCACGGGGCCTGGGTGGCGACCACGGTGGCGGAACAGTTCCGTGACCAGGGGCTGAACGTGCTGCTGCTGATGGACTCGCTGACCCGCTTCGCCCAGGGCGCGCGCGAGATCGCGATGGCCATCGGCGAACCGCCGGCCTCCAAGGGGTATGCGGCCTCGGTGTTCGCGCGCCTGCCGCAGCTGGTGGAGCGTGCCGGCAATGGTGACGTGGGCGGGGGCTCGATCACCGGATTTTATACGGTGCTGGCCGAGGGGGATGACCCCAACGATCCGATCGTGGACGCTGCGCGCGCGATCCTTGACGGGCATGTAGTGCTCTCGCGCGAGATCGCCGAGACCGGTCGCTACCCGGCCATCGATGTCGGTGCATCGATCTCGCGCGTGATGAGTGCGCTGACGACGCCCGAACACGAGAAAGCGGCACGGCGGTTCCGTGATCTGGCCGCCACCTATCAGCGCAACCGCGACCTGATCTCGGTGGGGGCCTACCGCAAGGGTGCCGATCCACACCTCGACCAGGCCGTGGCGATGCATGACCGGCTGGAGCAGTTCCTGGCGCAGGGCACGACCGAGGCGGTGGATTTTGCCACCGCGCGGGATCAGCTGATCGCACTCACCGGGGGCGGGGCATGAATCCGCAGCGCATCGAACGGCTGTTGCGCATCCGCCAGATCGGCGAGACCGAGGCGACTCGCGAACTGGGCGAACGCATTGCTCAGCTGAACGCCGCCGAGGCCCAGCGCGAGCAGCTGGAAACCTTCCAGCAGGAATACCTGGCGGCCTCCATGCCGCAGGACCCCAACACCCTCAAGTGGCTGGCCGGCATGCGGCAGAAGCTGCGCGAGGCGCTGGAACAGCAGGCCCTGCGCATCCAGGCGGCCGAAAGCCAGGTGGAGACGGCTCGCGAGCAATGGCTGGAACACCATCGCGACTGCATGTCGCTGGAAAAGCTGCTGGAACGCACGCGAGCCGAAGACCAGCGTCATCAGGCCCGGCGGCAGCAGGTGGAGCAGGACATGTGGGCGACCCGCCAGGCCTTCGCACGGGAACCGGAATCCGGTGAACGTACGGTGAACTGGCAGGAATCTTGAAAGGCACGAGTACGCAGCCCCCGCAGGGGCGGACGCGCGCGGTGCGCGCAACAGGCGAGGACGGGACATGATCGCAGCACAGGCATCGGGACAGGGGCTGGGAGCGCTGGCGCAGCTGCTCGACGGCGGCGAGGGTATGGATCGGCTCAAGGAATTGAAAGACAAGGGAAAAGGCGGGGAAGACGGTTTCCTGAAGGCACTCCGCCCGCAGCTGGAAGCGATGCTGGGCGCGCTCGGGGTGGATGATTCCGAGCTGGCCGAGCTGGATCTGGAAGGACTGATCCAGCGGTTCCAGGATCTCCTGCAGGGGCAGGATCTGACCGCTGTGGACGGCATGCAATTGCCGCCCGGCTGGCTCACCGGCGAGGAAAGTGACGGAGAGATCGACGGCCGCGAGCTGCGCAGTCTGCTGGAAGACGGGCCCGAGTCCGGAGCGGCGGGCGACGGCATCCCGGTTTCCCTGATGCGCCTGTTCCTGCAGGCCGGCCCGGAAGGGCAGAACCCGGGGTCGCGGCTGCAGGAACTTGCTCCGGGGGCGCTGACCGGCGGTGGCTCGCGTGAAGGGACCACCGAGGTCCTGGCCCAGTGGCTGACGCAGGCCTCGGAATCGGCGCGCAGCGGCCGTGAGAATGCGCAGGCACTGGCCCAGCCGGCGACCCAGGCCTCCGATGCCGAGGGCGCGCGGGGCGGCGGGATGCGGCTGGATCTGACCCGTCTGCTGCAGACTTCGGGCGATCGCCAGCTTGCGGAGCAGATCCAGATGATGGCGCAGGCCCGTGGCGGGCGCACCGAGATGAAACTGCATCCGCCTCAGCTGGGGGTCCTGGATGTGCGGGTCAGCATGGAGGGGGATCGTGCCAGCGTACAGTTCTTCAGTACCAACCCCGTGACCCGCGAGGTGCTGGAAGCGGCAATGCCGCGCCTGCGTGACAGTCTGGCCGACAGCGGGCTCGAGCTCGCCGATGCCTCGGTGTCGGATGAACCGCCGGAGGATTCCGCGGATACCGAGATGGCCGGCGACGGTTACGGCGGCGGGGATGAGCCCGGTGTCGCCACGGGTGCGGATGGCGAAGGGAGCGATGAAGAAGAAGGCCCCGTCGCCCCCGGCAGCACCCTTTCCTTCCTCAACCGTCGGGTGGACCTCTTTGCCTGAGGCCCGTTCCGGCAGACCGCCCGCCAGAATTTCGACGCGTCGCTCGGACGAACAACCGGTTCGTTGACGCATGAATCGGGCGGCGCCTTGACCCCGCGGGGTATCTTTTCCACTGAAAAGACCACAACCTGCTGTTTCTAAAATAATCTTTGTTCATGGCACCGCGCTTGCTTGGGTTCGGGCAGCGAATCCACGCAACGCGGGTGTGTCATGGCGGAGAAGGAAGTCGAACTCGAGAACAAGGGGGGCGGCGGCAAGAAATGGATGATCATCATCCTCCTGGTCGTCGCCGTTCTGCTCGCCGGCGGCGGAGGCGCGGCCGCCTGGTTTCTGCTGTCTCAGGAGGCTGACGAAACGGCGGAAGATCTGCCGCCCGAGCGCCACTATTCATCGCTCGATCCCATGACGGTGAACATCGATGCCCCGGGAAGCGTGCAGTTCCTGCGCGTGCAGATCGGTCTGGTGTCCACCGACCCGGCGGTCCTGGAAGCCGTGGAGGATCATCTTCCCGTAGTCCGCAACGACATCCTCGGCGTCCTCTCGGATCAGGAATATACCGAGCTGAACACGCGGGAAGGCAAGGAAGCGCTGGCGGAGGACCTGACGGCCACCGTCCGTGCGATCCTGGAGTCGCGCGAAGCGCCCTTCGATCTGGAGCGCGTGGTGTTCACCGAACTGGTCATGCAGTAAGGCGCGCGTCATGGCACAGCAAACCGACATCCTGAGCCAGGACGAGATCGACGCGCTGCTGCACGGCGTCGATGCCGGTGACGTCGAGACCGAGGAGGAAGAGTTCCCCAGCGACGGTCAGGCGCGCGAATTCAACTTTGCTACCCAGGACCGGATCGTGCGCGGGCGCATGCCCACGCTCGAGATGATCAACGAGCGCTTTGCCCGGCATCTGCGCGTGCGGCTGTTCAACATGCTGCGGCGTTCGGCCGAGATCTCGGTCAGCGGCACCCGGCTGACCAAGTTTTCCGAGTACATGCACTCGCTGTTCGTGCCCACCAGCCTGAACCTGGTGCGCGCGCATCCACTGCATGGCACCGGACTGTTCGTGTTCGATCCCAAGCTGGTGTTCATCCTGGTGGACAACTTCTTCGGCGGCGACGGGCGCTTCTACACCCGCATCGAGGGCCGTGACTTCACCCCGATGGAAATGCGGGTGGTGCACAGCATCCTCGAGGGCGCGTTCGAGGACATGACCAAGGCCTGGGAGCCGGTCATGGACATCGACTTCGAGTTCCTCAACTCCGAGGTCAATCCCCAGTTCGCGAACATCGTGAGCCCCACCGAGATCGTGGTGATCAACGAATTCCACATCGAGCTGGATGGCGGCGGCGGCAATCTCCACGTGACGCTGCCGTATTCGATGATCGAACCGATCCGCGAGCAGCTGGATACCGGTATCCAGTCGGATCGCTCCGATGTCGATCAGCGCTGGATGAACGCCCTGCGGGAAGAGGTTCAGGACGCGGACGTGGAGATCGCCTCGGTGCTCACCGAGGCGGAGGTCACCGTGCAGGAGCTGCTGGACATCAAGCCGGGCGACATCATTCCGGTGGACATCCCCGAAGAAGTCACTCTGAAGGTCGAGGATATCCCGCTGCTGCGCGGCAAGTTCGGGGTTTCGAATGGCCAGAACGCGATCAAGATCAACGGTCGCGTACAACGATAGGGAAGAGGACAGGACGATGGCAGACGACGACAAGCGTCCGGATCAGGAAACCGAACAGGGCGACGGCGAGGAGTCGGTGGATCAGGATGCCCTGGCCGATGAATGGGCTGCGGCCCTGGCGGAGCAGGATGACAGCTCCGGGGGCGAGGCGGAGGACCCCGACGCACTGTTGGCCCAGGCGCAGTCCAATTCGCACGAGAGCGATGCGGCCAACGCCGCGTCCACTGGCACCGGCGGCCGCAGCAAGGCGGCTGCCGGGGGCGAAAAGGAACGCAAGCACAAGCCGGATCCCAACGCACAGCCACTGGAACCGGATGAACTGACCGATTCCGGGGGCGGCGAAGAAGAAGACGTGAATCTGGACATGGTGCTGGACGTGCCGGTGACCATCTCCATGGAGATCGGCCGCACCCGCATCCCGATCCGTAACCTTCTGCAGCTCAACCAGGGTTCGGTCGTGGAGCTGGAACGCCTGGCCGGGGAGCCGCTGGACGTGCTGGTCAACGGGACCCTGATCGCGCACGGCGAGGTCGTGGTGGTGAACGAGAAATTCGGGATCCGCCTGACCGACGTGATCAGCCCCAGCGAACGCATCCGGAAGCTGAAATAGTCATGTGCTCGCGTGTTCTTCCCGGATCGCTCTGGCTGCTGGCGCTGCTGCCGGCCGGCGCCCTGGCCGACGAGGACGGCGGCGCAATGAACGCTGCGGCCTACCTGACGCAGCTGATTGGCGGGCTGATGATCGTGATCGTGGCGATCGTGGTGCTGGCCTGGGTGCTCCGGCGCACCCAGGGGAGCGTGGGCCACGGTCGGCAGATGATCGATGTCCAGTCGGTCCGCTCGGTGGGTGCCCGTGAACGGCTGATGCTGGTTCGCGTGGGTGATGAACAGGTGCTGATCGGCGTGGCGCCCTCGGGGATCCGCACGCTGCACACCATGGAGACGCCGGTCGAGGTGCCGGCCGGGGGCGAAGGCCCCGATTTTTCCGGCGTGCTGAAGCGCGCGGTACGTTCGCGCCGCGCCAGCGGGGGAGGACAGGAGTCGTGAGTCTGCGGAGCTTTTTCCCCTGGCTGCTGCCGGGGTTGTGGCTGCTGCCCGGCCTGGCGGGCGCTCAGGTGGGGCAGGGCATCGAGGCGGTGACCATCACCACGGACGAGGACGGCGGGGAGACCTGGTCGGTGACCCTGCAGATCCTCGTGCTGATGACGCTGCTGACCCTGCTGCCGGCGGCCCTGATCATGATGACCGCCTTCACCCGGATCCTGATCGTGCTGGCGATCCTGCGCCAGGGCCTGGGCACGTCCCAGACACCGTCCAACCAGATCCTGATCGGGCTGGCGTTCTTTCTCACGCTGTTCGTGATGGCGCCGGTGTTCGAAGAGATCCACGAGGTGGCGGTGGAGCCCTACCTGGCCGAGGAGATCGGCACCGAAGAGGCCCTGGAAACGGGTATCCAGCCGCTGCGGGGTTTCATGCTGGAGCAGACCCGCGAAAGCGATCTGCGAATGTTCGCGGAGATCAACGGTATCGACGGCTTCGAGGATCCCGACGACATCCCGCTGTCGCTGCTGGTGCCGTCGTTCGTGACCAGTGAGCTGAAGACGGCGTTCCAGATCGGGTTCCTGATCCTGATCCCGTTCCTGATCATCGATCTGGTGGTGGCCTCGGTGCTGATGTCGATGGGCATGGTGATGCTGTCGCCGCTGATCATCTCGCTGCCGTTCAAGGTGATGCTGTTCGTGCTGGTGGACGGCTGGGCCCTGCTGATGAACACGCTGGCAACCAGCTTTTTTGTTTAGGAGAGGCGGATGACACCCGAAACGGTCGTGGATATCGGGCGCGAGACGCTGATGGTGGTGGTCCTCCTGGCGGCGCCGCCGCTGCTGACGGCGCTGGCCGTGGGCCTGGCGATCGGCATGCTGCAGGCGGCGACCCAGATCCAGGAAATGACCCTGTCGTTCATTCCCAAGCTGCTGGCGATGTTCGCCGCGCTGCTGATCAGTGGACACTGGATGCTGTCGCTGGTGATCGAGTTCACCGAGCGCCTGTACGAGAACGCGCCGGGAATGGTGGGCTAGGGGGCCTCGTGGAGATCACCACCGACCAGATGCTGGTGTGGGTGGCCGCAGTGATGTGGCCGCTGGCCCGGATTGGCGCGATGCTGGTGGTCATGCCGATCTTCGGCGGCGACCAGCTGAACGCGCGCATGCGCATGGGCCTGGCGCTGGTGCTCGCGGTGGTGGTGGCGATGCAGGAGCCCGCCCTGCCCGAGGTGGATCCGATCAGCCTGGAGGGGGCGATCGTGACCCTGCATCAGGTCCTGATCGGCCTGACCATGGGTTTCATCCTGCAGCTGGTGTTCTCCGCACTGACGCAGGCGGGGGAGGTGGTGGCCCTGTCGATGGGGCTGGGCTTCGCCTCGGTCATGGATCCGGCGCAGGGCATTCAGGTACCGGTGATCTCCACGGTGTTCGTGACCATGGCCACGCTGATCTTTCTCGCCCTGAACGGCCATCTGATCCTGTTCGAACTGCTGCTGGCGAGCTTCGAGACCATGCCGGTCGCGCCATCCGGACTGGATGCGGAGGCCTTCATGCAGGTGGCGCTGTTCGGCCAGACGATGTTTGCCGGGGCGGTGCTGGTAGCACTGCCCGCGGTCGCCTCGCTGCTGGTGGTGAACATCTCCATGGGGGTCATCACGCGGGCCTCCCCTCAGCTCAACATCTTCGCCGTCGGCTTCCCGATGATGATCCTGATGGGCTTCGTCCTCCTGCTGCTGATCCTGCCCGGGCTGCCCGAGCGCGTGGGCGAGCTGGCCATGGAAGGTTTCGGACTGATGCAGGTCCTGCTGGGGTTCTGACATGGCGGAGAACGAGAACGGACAGGAAAAAACCGAAGAGCCGACCCAGAAACGGCTCCGCGAGGCGCGCGAGAAGGGTCAGGTCCCGCGCTCGCGGGAGCTGTCGACCTTTCTGGTGCTGATCACCGCCGGGATCTTCATGCTGTTCTTCGGCCCGACCCTGGGCGGACAGCTGGCCAACCAGACCCGGGCCCGTCTGGACTTCGAGCCGGAGCTGGCCCATGACCCGGATCTGTTGCTGCCCTATCTGGCGGATCAGATCTTCCAGACGCTGATGGCGCTGCTGCCGCTGTTCGGGATCCTGATGGTGGCGGCGGTGATGGCGCCCATCCTGATCGGCGGCGCCAATTTCTCCTGGCAGGCGGCGGCGCCCAAGGCGTCGAAGCTGAACCCGATCAAGGGCCTGCAGCGGATATTTTCCTGGCAGGGGCTGATGGAGTTCGGCAAGACCCTCGCCAAGTTCACGCTGGTCGGCACGGTCGCGATGCTGACTCTGTGGACGTTCTCCGACCGTCTGCTGGGGCTGGGCTACGAGCCACTGCACCAGGGTGTGTCGCATGCGGCCCAGATCGCGCTCGGCACCTTCATCGCGGTGTCGGCGGCGCTGATCATCGTGGCGGCGATCGACGCGCCGTTCCAGATGTGGAATCACCAGAAGCAGCTGCGGATGACGCGGCAGGAGCTCAAGGACGAGTACAAGGAGACCGACGGCAAGCCCGAGGTCAAGCAGAAGATCCGCCAGCAACAGCAGGAAATGGCCCAGCGCCGGATGATGGAAGAGGTGCCGAAGGCCGACGTGGTGATCACCAACCCCACGCACTATGCCGTGGCGATCGTCTACGAGGCCTCGAAGATGTCGGCGCCGAAGGTGGTGGCCAAGGGCGTCGACGAGGTCGCGGCGAATATCCGCGAGATCGCCGACGAGCACGACATCATCCGGGTCGAGGCACCGAAGGTGGCGCGCGCACTCTATTTCACCACCGACCTGGACCGGGAGATTCCCGACGGCCTGTTCGTCGCGGTGGCGCGCATCCTCGCCTACGTTTACCAGCTCAAGCGGGCCGACCAGGGCGTGGACATGCCGGACGATCTGCCGGTGCCGGACGAATATCTCGATCCCCACCAGGGACGCCACGGCCGGCGCCGGGAGGATGACGCATGAGCTTCCTCGATCGCCTGAGCGGCATGGGCCGCTGGGGGCTGGGCGCCCCGCTGCTGCTGATCGCGATGCTGTCGATGATGGTGCTGCCGCTGCCGCCGGTGGCGCTGGACGTGCTGTTCACCTTCAACATCGCGCTGTCGCTGGTGGTGATCATGGTCGCGGTGTACACCCCGCGGCCGCTGGAATTCGCGGTGTTTCCCACGGTGCTTCTGGTGGCAACCCTGCTGCGTCTGGCGCTGAACATCGCCTCCACCCGGGTGATCCTGCTGGAAGGGCATACCGGAACGGACGCGGCCGGGCAGGTCATCCAGGCCTTCGGCGACTTCGTGGTCGGCGGCAACTACGCGGTCGGCCTGGTGGTGTTCGCGATCCTGATCATCATCAACTTCGTGGTGGTAACCAAGGGTGCGGGGCGCGTGTCCGAGGTCAGCGCCCGCTTTACCCTGGATTCGATGCCGGGCAAGCAGATGGCGATCGATGCCGACCTCAATGCGGGCCTTCTGACCCAGGAAGAGGCGCGCCGACGGCGTGACGAGATCGCCCAGGAGGCCGACTTCTACGGTTCCATGGACGGGGCCTCGAAGTTCGTGCGCGGGGACGCCATCGCCGGGATTTTGATCCTGTTCGTGAACATCATCGGCGGACTCACCATCGGCGCCCTGCAGCACGGGATGTCCATCGGCGATGCCGCCACCAACTATGTCCTGCTGACCATCGGTGACGGCCTGGTGGCGCAGATCCCGTCGCTGGTGCTGTCCTCGGCCACGGCCATCATCGTGACCCGCGTATCCACCACCCAGGACATGGGCCAGCAGGTCATCGGCCAGATGTTCTCCAACCCGCGCGTGATGTACGTCGTGGGTGGGGTGATCGCGTCGCTGGGCATGGTGCCGGGGATGCCCAATGCGGTGTTCCTGGGCCTGGCTTCGCTGGTCGCCGGCGGCGGTTACCTGATGTCGCGCCGGCGGCACGAGGAGGCAGCCGAGGTGGAGCGTCTGCCGGAGGCCGAGCAGGAACCCTCGCCGGAGAACCGCGAGCTGTCGTGGGACGACGTGCCGCCGGTGGACCTGGTGTCGCTGGAGGTCGGCTACCGCCTGATCCCGCTGGTGGACCGGACCCAGGACGGCCAGCTGATGGGGCGGATCAAGGGCGTACGCCGCAAGCTGTCGCAGGAGCTGGGCTTCCTGCTGCAGCCGGTGCATATCCGCGACAACCTCGAGCTGAGTCCGAACACCTACCGCATCGCCCTTCTGGGCGTGACCGTCGCCGAGGCCGAGGTGTTCCCGGACAAGGAGCTGGCGATCAATCCGGGCGAGGTCTTCGGTGAGGTACCGGGGACGCCGACCAAGGATCCGACGTTCAACCTGGATGCCCTGTGGATCGACCCCGAGAACCGCGAACAGGCGCAGGGGGCCGGCTACACCGTGGTGGACGTGTCCACGGTGATCGCGACCCATCTGTCGCAGGTGTTCCGCGAAAACGCACACCGGCTGATCGGCCACGAGGAGGCCCAGCACCTGCTGGACCAGCTGGCGCAGCGTTCGCCCAAGCTGGTGGAAAACCTGGTGCCGAAGACGCTGTCGCTGAGCGTGATCCTGAAGGTGCTGCAGAACCTGCTGGCCGAGCAGGTCTCCATCCGCGATCTGCGCACGATCGCCGAAACCCTGGCAGAGGAGGGTGCCAAGAGTCAGGATCCCGGCACTTTGACCGCCGCGGTGCGGGTCGCGCTGTCGCGCTCCATCGTCCAGGACCTGGTGGGACCGGAGGAGGAGCTGCCCCTGATCGCCCTCGACCCTTCGTTGGAACAGCTTTTGCATAAGTCTCTGCAGGGCAGCAATGGCGACACCGTCGGACTGGAGCCGGGCCTGGCCGAACGCCTGCAACGATCGGTGGGCGAGGCCGCCCAGCGCCAGGAGGCGGCGGGACAGCCGGCGGTGCTGGTGGTGGCCCCGGAAATCCGCTCCTGGATCGCCGGGTGGCTGCGGGGCGCGGTGCGCAACCTGACCGTGCTCGCATTCACCGAGATCCCGGACAACCGGCGGATCCGGGTGGTGGCCACGGTGGGACAGGATGAAGCAGACAAGAAGTCGGCGTGATGTGCGAACGGGCATGGCCTGAAGCACCAGTCAACGATCGGCGGGAGAGCGAACGATGAATGTCAGACGATACCGGGCACGGGACATGCGCGACGCGATGCGCCAGGTCCGCGAGGAGCAGGGCGAGGACGCCGTAATCCTGTCCAGCCGCCGGGTCGACGGCTGGCTGGAGGTGGTCGCGGCCCTCGATGGCGGCGAGGCGCCCGCCGGAACGGCGGAGGGTGACGGCCGGGGTGCCCCGCGGCAGGACGACGCCGGTAGCGGGGCACGCTCCGCCCGGGAATCGGCGCGACAGGGTGTGCGCGATGAACCGGCCCCGCGCGGTGAGCACCCCCGCGCGCCGGAGCCCGCGGCGGCTTCCGCCGGCGGGGGGTCGGGTGCCGGGTCCCGGCAGCGACCGGCCCCGCAGTGGCCCACCGACCCCGAGGTGTCCGCGATGCGTCAGGAACTGCGGGATCTGCGCAGTCTGCTGACGCGGCAGTACGAAGAGAACGAGCAGGCCCGCTGGGCGGCGCGGCATCCACTGGCGGCCGAATGCAAGGCGCGGCTGATGGATCTGGGCTTCCGCGAGCCGCTGGCGCGCAGCCTGGCCGGCAGCATCCTCGACGATCACACCTCGGAGGAGGCATGGGAGCGCCTGCGGGCGCGCCTGTCGGGTGCCATCGTGACCGCGCGCGCCTCCATCCTCGACGAGGGCGGGGTGCTCGCGCTGGAGGGACCGACGGGGGTCGGCAAAACCACCACCATTGCACGGATTGCACTGCGCCAGATCCGCCGCATGGGGCCGGATTCGGTCACCCTGGTCACCATGGACGCCCAGCGCATCGGCGCGACGCGGCAGTTGCAGGCCTTCGGCCAGATGGCGGGAACCGCGGTGCGTGTGGTGGAAACCGAGGCCGAGCTGCGCGAGATGGCGCGGCGCTCGGCGGGCAGCGGGCACCTGATCCTGGTGGATACCGCCGGGCAGTCGCCGCGTACCGCTCCGCGGGAACCCCTGCTGACGGACATGCCTGCGGACGTGCGCGCGGAGACCTGGCTGGTGATCGCGGCCACTACCCAGGGCATGGCCCTGCGCCGGGTGCTGGAGGCTTTCGCCCCCACGGAACCCTCGGCCCTGGTACTGACCAAGCTGGACGAGGCGGAACAGCTGGGCGAGGTGCTTTCGGTACTGCTGGACCAGCCGCTGGGTGTTGCGTTCATGAGCGACGGCCAGCGCATCGCCGAGGATTTCCATCGCGTGGATACCGGACATCTGACCCGCCTGGCGCTGCAGGAAGAACCCGAGCACGGGGCGGCCGATGCCTGGGTCGACGAGGCGATGCAGGCCTGGCGGCGGCGCCAGGCGACGGAACGCGAGGCCCGGCGACCGCGATCCGCGGACGAGCCGGCCGCGGGCGAGGAGCCCGCGCCGCTCGAAATGATTCAACCGGTGCTGAAGGGACATCATGTCACACAACACTAAGCCCCTGAAGGTGGTCGCGGTGGCCTCGGGCAAGGGCGGGGTCGGCAAGACCAATGTCTCGGTCAACCTGTCGGTCGGACTGGCCCGACTGGGACGCGAGGTCATGCTGTTCGATGCGGACCTGGGGCTCGCAAACGTCGATGTGCTGCTGGGCCTGCGTCCGCAGCGGACGCTGCACGACCTGGTGACCGGGGACGTCGAGGATCTGGAAGACGTGATCATCGAGGGCCCGGAGGGAATCCGCGTGGTGCCTTCCGCGTCCGGGATCGCGACCATGGCCAACCTGAGCCGGCCGGAACATCACGGCCTGATCCAGGCCTTCAGCATGTATACGCGACCGCTGGACGTGCTGGTGGTGGATACCGCGGCCGGGTTGCAGGAGTCGGTGACCAGTTTCTGTCAGGCCGTGCAGGAGACCCTGGTGGTGGTCACCGACGAGCCGGCATCGATGACCGACGCCTATGCGCTGATCAAGGTCCTGCATCGGGATCATGGCGTGAACCGGTTCCGCGTGGTCGCGAACATGGTGCAGGGCCGTGCCGGGGCGGAACGCGTGATGCAGAAGCTGCAGGCGGTTTGTTCCACCTATCTGCCGGAGGTCATACTGGATCTGGTGGGCGTGATTCCGCTGGATGATGCCCTGCGCCAGGCGGTGCAGAAACGGGCGCCGGTGGTGCAGCAGTCCCCGGGCAGCCCGGCGGGACGGGCGTTCCTCGAGCTCGCGCGCAAGGTCGACGGCTGGCCGGTGGCCCGCGGCGCCAGCGGGGGGGTTGGATTCTTCGTCGAGAGGATGCTGCAAAGCGCATGAACACGCCAAAGAACAGACTTTCGGGATACGCCCGGGCGGGGACCGGGGGACCGGATCAGCTGGTCGCGGACCACGTCGAGCTGGTGAATCGGATCGCCCATCACCTGATGGCCCGGCTGCCGGCCTCGGTGCAGGTGGATGACCTGGTGCAGGCAGGCATGGTGGGGCTGATCGAGGCCGCGCGGCAGTTCGAAGGCGGCCAGGGGGCGACCTTCGCCACCTACGCCGGGATCCGCATCCGCGGGGCGATGATCGACGAGCTGCGTCGCAGCGACTGGACGCCGCGCTCGGTGCACCGCAACAGCCGGCGGATCTCCGAGGCGATGCAGACGGTGGAGGCCCGCGAGGGCCGCGCCGCTCGCGCTCCGGAGATCGCCGAGGAGCTGGGCGTCCCGGTGGAAACCTACTACCAGATGCTGGATGATCATGCCGGTGCCCATCTGTTCGCGCTGGACGAGGTGGGCGGCCCGGAGGGCGAGGCGGATCGCGTGCTGGAAGGGCAGGAGCAGTCCCCGTCGCGGCGCATCGAGGCCGGGGAGTTCCGCGAGGAACTGGCCGGCGCACTGGGCGATCTGCCCGAGCGCGAACGACTGGTGCTCAACCTGTACTACACCGAAGAACTCAACCTGCGCGAGATCGGTGCGGTGCTGGACGTGACCGAATCGCGCGTCAGCCAGATCCGCAGCCAGGCGGTGCACCGTCTGCGGGCGCGTCTGGGCTCGTGGCTCGAAGACGTCGAGTCCCTGCAGATATTCTAAGGTTCAAACACATTCCCGGAGCGAACTGTGGACAAGGGTATGAAAATCCTGATCGTGGACGACTTCTCCACGATGCGGCGCATCATCAAGAATCTCCTGCGGGATCTTGGCTTCAACAACACCATGGAGGCCGACGACGGGAGCACCGCCCTGCCGATGCTGCAGAACGGCGACTTCGATTTTCTGATCACCGACTGGAACATGCCCAACATGCCGGGCATCGACCTCCTGCGCGAGGTGCGCAAGGACGAGCGGCTGAAATCGTTGCCGGTGCTGATGGTCACGGCCGAAGCCAAGCGCGATCAGATCGTGGAGGCGGCAGAGGCCGGCGTGAACGGTTACATTGTGAAGCCCTTCACGGCCGAGACGCTCAAGGAGAAGATCGAAAAGATCTTCGAACGTATTGAAGCTCAAGGCTGAATACCGCGACCGGCTGACACGGCAAGAGAGACCCGATGACCGAACAAGAGAATGCCTCCGGGGAAGACCGGCTCGCGCTGGCGCGGGAGCTGGTGGGCGCTCTGGAAGGCGGTGACGAGGAGGCTTCGCGCCGCCTGATCCAGGAGCTCGCGCGGCCTTACGAGCGCGAACTGTTCGACGAACTGGGCAAACTGACCCGCGAACTGCACGAGGCCCTGGAGAGCTTCCGGGGCGATTCGCGTCTGGTCGAGCTGGCGCAGGACGAGATTCCGGATGCACGCGAGCGTCTGAGTTACGTGGTGACCCAGACCGAACAGGCCACGCACGAAACCCTGAATGCGGTGGAATCGTCCCTGCCGATTGCCGAGGCGTTCGCCGGGCGTGCCGCGGAACTCACCGAGAAATGGACCCGGTTCCGCAACCGCGAACTGTCGGTGGAGGAATTCCGCGAGTTCGCGCGCGAACTCGATGCGTTTTTCGAACAGACCGGCAAGGACACCGAAGAACTGCGCCGGTTGCTGTCGCAGGTCCTGATGGCACAGAGCTACCAGGATCTCACCGGGCAGGTGATCCGGCGGGTCATCCGTCTGGTCACGGACCTGGAGGAAAGCCTGGTCTCGCTGATCCGCCTGTCTTCCGGGCGCTTGGAGAAGGATGCCCGGGCGGCGGCCGAACAGGCCCCGGAGGCGGAAGAAACCGCACGCGAGGAGGACCGCCGCGGGCATGGACCCGCGGTGCCCCACACTCAAGATTCCGGCACGGATGTCGTTCAAGGACAGGACGAGGTGGACGATCTGCTGTCGAGCCTGGGGTTCTAGGGTCCGTCCCGGGATCCCCTTGCACCGGCAGCCATCTGCCGACGATTCGAGTCACCGGAACGGAGAGACCGCATGGCCATCGACCCCAACGACGAAATCCTCCAGGACTTCCTGATCGAGGCGGGGGAGCTGCTGGAAGGCCTGAACGAACAGCTGATCGACCTGGAACAGCATCCGGACGATACCGATCTGCTGAATGCGGTCTTCCGCAGTTTCCATACCATCAAGGGCGGGGCCGGTTTTCTCGGGCTGGACCCGCTGGTGACGGTCTGCCACAACGCCGAAGACGTCTTCAACCTGTTGCGCAATCACGAACGTCAGGTGGACGGTCATCTGATGGACACGATGCTGCGGGTCCTGGACTCGCTCAACGTGATGTTCGGCGAGCTGCGCGACGGCCAGGAGCCGACGCCGGCGCCCGAAGATCTGGTCGACACCCTGCGAAGCATGGCGCGCAACGAAACGGTCCCCGCCGCCGGCGGCGGGGACGAAGCCGCCCCGGTCGCGGAAGAAACGCCGGACGCGGCTCCGGCCGGGGAGGCAGCACCGGGATCGGCCGACGACTGGCCGGAGGAGGCGCTGGAGGAAGCGGCCGAGCCGGCGCCGGCAGCGGATGACGCGCCGGGCGACGACGAAGTCCGCGTGGGTGCCGGGGACGAGATCACCGACGACGAGTTCGAGGCCCTGCTGGACAGCCTGCACGGAGACCAGCCACCGAAACCGGTGGATCCGGGCACGGCAGCGGAGTCGGCCCCGGATGTCGCGGCCACGGATGGCGGTGACGCGGGTGGTGGCGACGACGAGATCACCGACGATGAGTTCGAGAGCCTGCTCGACGAACTGCAGGCGAAAGGAGCCGGCCCACCCACCACGCCGGCCGAACCGGCCGAGCCGGGCCCGTCCGCCGCTGCGGAACCGGTTCCGGAAGGTTCGGCGTCCGCCGCCGGGGCCGGCGGCACCGAACACGCGGACACCGCGCCTGCCGCAGAGCCGGCGGCAGCCTCGCCCGGAGGCACGGGCGGGAAGGAACAGAAGGCGGAAAGTTCCGGTCCGGCGCCCACGTCCGGCGGTGGGCGCGGCGGTGCTTCCGGCGGGGGTGCCGGGGGCGGCGGCCAGGGCGGTGGCGGAAATCAGGGCGAGACTTCGGTGCGCGTGGATACCGAGCGCCTCGACGAGATCATGAATCTTGTGGGCGAGCTGGTGCTGGTGCGCAACCGGCTGAGCATGCTGCGCTCCGAGCACGTGGACGATGAACTGGGCAAGGCGATCAGTTCGCTGGCGCTGGTGACCTCCGACCTCCAGGCCTCGGTAATGAAGACCCGCATGCAGCCGGTGAAGAAGGTCTTCAACCGTTTCCCTCGCGTGATCCGCGATCTCTCCCGGAATCTGGGCAAGGAAATCGATCTGGAGATCTTTGGCGAGGAGACCGACCTCGACAAGAACCTGGTCGAGGCCCTGTCGGACCCGATGGTGCATCTGGTGCGCAATGCGGTGGACCACGGGATCGAGATGCCCGACGAGCGCGAGGCAGCCGGCAAGCCGCGGCGCGGCACGGTGGTCCTCGGGGCCGCCCAGGAGGGCGACCATATCGCCCTGATCATCAAGGACGACGGACGTGGCATGGATCCGGATGCGCTACGCCGCAAGGCGGTGGAAAAGGAGCTGATGGAGCCCGCGATGGCCGAGCGCATGACCGACCGCGAGGCCTTCAACGTGATCTTCATGGCCGGCTTTTCGACCAAGGCCGAGATCTCGGATGTCTCCGGCCGGGGCGTGGGCATGGACGTGGTCAAGACCAGCCTGAACCAGCTCAACGGCACCGTGGAGATCGAATCGGAGGTCGGCGTCGGCACGACGTTGCGGGTGAAGCTGCCGCTGACCCTGGCGATCCTGCCGGCGCTGATGGTGATCCTGGGCGAACGCCGTTTCGCGATCCCGCTGGCGGCGGTCTCCGAGATCCTCGATCTGGACCTCACCCAGACCCATTACGTGGACGAGCAGGAAGTCATTGTGGTGCGCAACCAGACCCTGCCGATCCATTATCTGTCGCGCTGGGCGAAGCCCGGCGTGGAACCGGAACCCCGCGAGAACGCCCATGTGGTCGTGGTCCATGCGGCCGACCGCAAGGTCGGCCTGGTGGTCGACGGTCTGGTGGGGCAGGAAGAAGTTGTCATCAAGCCTCTGGGCCAGAATCTTCAGGGGGTCAAGGGCCTGGCGGGCGCTACCATTACCGGCGATGGTGGCATTGCACTCATTCTGGATGTCTCGGACCTGGTCACCCTGCTGGTGAATCAGGTACCGGGCAGCGGGCGCGCGCGCCGGGCCGCCCGACGAGCTGAGGGCTGAGGATGCCGGTCAAGGTTCTGGTGGTGGATGATTCCGGGTTTTTCCGACGCCGGATTGCGGAGATCCTGAACGCGGATATCGGGATCGAGGTCGTGGGTACGGCCGAGGATGGCCAGAAGGCGGTCGACGCCGTGAAGGAACTGGACCCGGATGTCGTGACCATGGACATCGAGATGCCGGTGATGGACGGCATCACGGCGGTCCGCAAGATCATGGCCGACCATCCGCGACCGATCCTGATGTTCTCCAGCCTGACCACCGAGGGTGCCCAGGCAACCCTGGACGCGCTGGAGGCCGGTGCGGTCGACTTTCTGCCCAAACGCTTCTCCGACATGGCCGGGGACGAAGACAGTGCGCGTGCCCTGCTGCGCCGGCGGGTCCGCAGCCTGGCACGCAGCCGCGCTCGTTCCTCCAGCGCGCCGGGAGGGGACCGGCCGAAAACCGAGGCACCGGTCTCGGAACGCCGTCAGGCGGCGGACCGCAAGGCGAGCGAAACCGCGCGCGAGACCCCCAAGCCGCCGGTGGCCCGTCCGCCGGCACCGCTCAGCTCCCTGCGCGCGGTGCTGATCGGGACCTCCACCGGCGGGCCGGTGGCGTTGCAGGAGGTGCTCAAGCACCTGCCGGCGAACTTTCCGCTCCCGGTGGTGCTGGTCCAGCACATGCCGGCAAGCTTCACCCCGGCGTTCGCCGAACGACTGGACGCGATCTGCCCGATCCGCATCAAGCAGGCGGTGGACGGCGACTTCCTGCGTCCGGGCACGGCTCTGCTGGCCCCCGGTGGCCAGCAGCTGACGCTGGAACGCGGTTCCCAGACCCGCGTGCGGGTGACCGAGAGTCCGGCGGGCACCATCTACAAGCCGAGCGTGGACGCGGCCTTCGAATCGGCCGTCGATGCGCTGCGCGGCCAGGTCCTGGCCGTCATCCTGACCGGCATGGGGGCGGACGGCCGCGAGGGCGTGCGCGCGCTGAAGGGTTGCGGGGCCCAGGTGTGGTCACAGGATGCGGCGACCTCGGTGGTGTACGGCATGCCGGCGGCCGTCGCGGAGGCCGGATTGACGGACCACGTGTATCCGTTGCCGGAGATTGGGCCGGCACTGGTCAAGGGGTTCTGCTGACGTGGATATCCTGAGCCTCATCGGGATTCTCCTGGGGCTCGTTGCGGTGCTGGGCGGCAGCATCGCCAAGGGTAGCGGGATCGGTGCGCTGTGGAATGCCGCGGCGTTCATCATCGTGGTGCTGGGCACCCTCGGCGCGACGCTGGTGCAGGCGCGCCTGGGAGTCTTCATGCACGGCATGAAGATGCTGCCGTGGGTCTTTCGTCCGCCGGCGATCGACAACGCCGCGATGATTCGCCGCGTGGTGGAATGGTCGAACATCGCGCGCAAGGAAGGACTTCTCGGACTGGAGAGCGTAGCCGAAGAGGAACGCGACCCGTTCGCCCGCAAGGGGCTGCAGCTGCTGGTGGACGGAACCGAGCCGCAGGTGATCCGGCAGATCCTGGAATCCGACGTGGACAACCGCGAGGCCTTCGATCTGCAGGGCGCCAAGGTCTTCGAGAGCATGGGGGTGTATGCGCCCACGCTCGGCATCGTGGGCGCGGTCATGGGGCTGATGGCCGTGATGCAGAACCTGACCGATCCGGATCGCCTGGGCGCCGGGATCGCGGCCGCGTTCGTGGCCACGGTCTACGGGATCGCTTCGGCGAATCTGCTGTTCCTGCCGGTGGCCAACAAGCTGAAGGCACTGGTGCAGGAACGCTCCCGTCACCAGGAGATGCTGATGGAGGGTCTGATCGCGATCGCGGAGGGAGAGAACCCCCGCAATATCGAGAGCAAGCTCGGCGGCTACGTGCACGGGTAGGACGAACATGGCCCGGCGCAAACATCAGGAGGAGGAAGCCAACCACGAAGCCTGGGCGATCCCCTACGGCGACCTCGTGACGCTGCTGCTCGCATTTTTCGTGGTGATGTATGCGATCTCCTCGGTCGACGAAGGCAAGTACCGGGTGCTGTCCGACTCACTGGTGGAAGCCTTCGGGACCCCGGGGCAGCTGGAGCCGATCCAGGTCGGCGATCCCGGTGTGGTCGCGCCACCGTCGGACGCGGACGTACCGCGTTCGCTGGCGCCCATCGACATCCGGCCGGGGCTGCTGGACGAGGGCCCGCAAGCTCTGGACCGGGCGGCCTCGGGTCTGTTCGAGGAGCGCGGTGACGAAGATCTGCAGGGCCTGCTGGACGAGATCGCCGAGGTCGCCGCCGAGATCGAATCGGCGATGGCACCGATGATCGAGGACGGGCAGGTGGACGTGACGCGGGACACCTACTGGCTGGAGATCGAGATCACCAGCCAGTTGCTGTTCCCCAGCGGCGAGGCCACTTTGAACCCGGACGCGGAGCCCGTGCTGGAAGATATCGCGGGGGTGCTGGCGCCGCGCGCGGCGCGCATTCACGTCGAGGGGCATACCGACAATGTGCCGATTACCACCGCGGTCTATCCTTCCAACTGGGAACTGTCCGCCGCGCGGGCGGCCACAGTGGTCAGGATGTTCGAACAACAGGGCATGGACCCGGCCGACATGGTGGCGCTGGGGCACGGGGAATATCGACCGGTGGCGGACAACGAGACCGCGGCCGGGCGGGCGGAAAACCGCCGGGTGGCGATCGTGGTGCTGCCCGGGGCTCCCCCGCGCGAAGACGGACAACGGGAACCGGAACAGCTGCGCGACGAATTGCCGTCGCCGTAGCCACGAGAGGACGTCGCATGAAGATCTGGGCAGTGGCCAACCAGAAGGGCGGGGTGGGCAAGACCACCACGACGGTGACCCTGGGCGGACTGCTGTCCGGTCCGGACCAGCGTGTGCTGCTGGTGGACATGGACCCTCACGGCTCGCTCACCGCGTATTTCGGACACGACCCCGAGACCGCGACGCGTGGCGTGTACGAACTGTTCAATCAGGCGGTGGAAGGCGAGCGTCCGGACCCGGCCGGGCTGATACGCGAGACACCGTTCCCGGGACTGGATCTGCTGACCGCGAGTACCGCGCTGGCGACGCTTGACCGTCAGCTCGGTACGCGGGGCGGCATGGGGCTGGTGCTGCGCCATGCCCTGGAGGGCGTGCAGGACGACTACGACTATGTCCTGATGGATTGCCCGCCGATGCTGGGCGTGCTGATGGTGAACGCCCTGGCGGCCTGCGACGAACTGCTGGTCCCGGTACAGACGGAATTCCTCGCCCTGAAGGGGCTGGAGCGCATGATCAACACCCTGACGATGGTCCAGAAATCGCGCAAGGCACAGCTGAACTACCGCATCATCCCGACCCTGTTCGACCGGCGAACCCGCGCGGCGCACGAGGCGCTGGCCGAGTTGCGGCGGCAGTACGGCGACGAGGTCTGGTCCGGGGTGATTCCGGTGGATACCAAGTTCCGTGATGCCTCCAGCGCAGGACAGCCGCTGTGCTTCATGATCCCGGATGCCCGCGGCGTGCTGGCCTATGCCGACCTGCTGGAAACCATCGGCGGACGGCTGCCCCGGACCCATGGGGAGAGGAGACAGGCAAAATGAGCCGTCACCGGCAACAGAACGGGCCGCTGCTCGCCGAGCCACAGGCCCTCGAGGACTACTTCGGCGACCTGCTGGATGCGCCGGAGCCGGCCCCCGCCGAGCAGAAGGAGGAACGGACCGCGCAGGATTCGCGTACACCGGTGGCCGAGGCACCGGCCGGCCCGCGCAGCCTGATGCGCGACGACATCCTGGAGCCGGTGGACACCCCGGTGGAGGTTCCGGCGAGCGAACCGGCGCCGGTTTCCGGCCCCGCCGCACCGCCGCCGGAAACTCCCGTGGGTCCGACGTATCCCCGGCCGGAGAAACCATTCTCGGCCCTGGTGATCGAAGCCGGGCCACTGACCCTGCTGGCCCCCCTGGTGGACCTCGGAGGCGTGACACCGCTGGATCAGCTGAACATCCGCCCGACGCCGGCGCATTCCCCCTGGTATCTGGGGATCGCGGACAGCAAGCAGGGGCGGGTGCAGTTGATCGACCTGGCCGCCATCGTGACGCCGTCGGACCGGGAGTACGAACCGGATACCGCGCGTCAGGTGGTCTTCCTCGCGAACTCGCGCTTCGCGCTGGCCTGCCGGGCGATCCACGGGACCCGCACGATCGATCCCGAGCAGTTGCGCTGGCGCAGCGAACGGCGCCGGCTGCCGTGGCTGGCGGGCGTGGATCGCGAGAAGATGGCGACCCTGCTGGACCTGACGGCGTTGCACGGCAGTCTCGAGGCCGGGGACTGGGAGTCCGGTCAGCAGTGAACCACCGGCCGGACCAGGTGGCATTCAAGCCGCCAGGACGTCGGCCGTTACATTGAAAAAGAATCCATGTTGCGTGTCCGTCCCGGCGGACACGACCGCTCCAAGAGGATGAGCATGAGCGCACAAGACGTTGAATCCATGGCCAAGGCCGATACCGCTCCGTACGTGACCTTCAGCCTGGCCGACGAGACCTACGCCATCGACGTGCTCCAGGTCCAGGAGGTGCTGAAGGTGTCGGACATCGCGCCGGTACCCGGCGTACCGGATTACATCCTCGGCATCATCAACCTGCGCGGCAACGTGGTCACGGTGATTGATGCGCGTCGGCGCATGGGGCTGGAAGACCGCGAGCCGGACGATGCCTCGCGCATCGTGATCATCGACGTGGACGATCAGAACGTGGGGATCCTGGTGGATTCGGTGTCCGAGGTGGTGCGGATTTCGCCCGACAGCGTGGAGGCGGCGCCGGAGGTCGGCAACGACGAAAGCAGCCGTTTCATCCAGGGCGTAACCAGTACCGAAGCGGGTCTGACCATCCTGGTCGACCTGAACAAGCTCCTCTCCGACGAGGAGTGGGCGCAGCTGCGGGAGCTGTAGCCCGGCGCTGGCTTCGCCCGGTCGGGCGGGACGGCGCACCGATGCACGGGCAGACCGTGCGGGAGGTAAAAAAATGGTGGACGAGCTCCAGCACGACCGTTCCGTACGGCCGCTTTACCCGGTCCTCAGGCCACCTCGCGACGTGCGTCCGGTGCACACCAGTGTGGCCGGCCACGCCCTCAGCGACGACCATGATCGCGACCCGATCCTGCGCCCCGGGATCCCCCCGGCCCAGCAGAAACCGCCACGCCTGGCCGAACGCGAACGGCGCCGGGGCGGGCGGATCGACGAATACGCCTGATTGCCGTCGCATCGCATCTCCGGACTGGCCTCGGACCGTGACTTCACGCGACAATCGGGCCAGCCAACGGGGAGCACGGGTTGATGGGAGAGAATCTACTGGTCTGGCTTGCGGCGGGGATCGCGCTGCTGGCCACCATCGTGGCGGGATTCGCCGTTGCGCTGGTGCTGCTGCTGCGGCGGCAGCTCACGGCTCTGCGGCAGGACTACCAGCGCCAGGCGACCTCCCTGATGGCCCTGCAGGGGGCGATGAAGGTCCTGTCCGAGGGGGTGATCAATCACGGTCAGGCGCAGGCTTCGGTACAGCGGGCGCTGGAACGCCTGCACGACCAGCACACCGAGCTGCGTGCGCGTGACCCGGACCAGGGGTCGTACGAGAAAGCCATCCAGCTGGTCCGCGAGGGTTATCCGCGCGAGGAAGTCCGCCGGCTCTGCAGCCTGACCGCCGCGGAACTGGACCTGATCTACAGCCTGCACGGTGCCGGGAGCGCGCGTGACGACGACTGACGGGGGCTGATCAGGATCGTCCGAGGTCCTCCGGCGTGATCCCCGCCAGCAGGAACACGAAGGCCAGTACCTCCGCCACGGCAACGTAAAGCTCCTCGGGGATCTCCTCGCCCAGCGGCACCTGGGCCAGGGCTTCGGTCAGGGCGGTGTCATGATGCAGCGGGATATCGTGTTCCTCGGCGATCCGGAGGATCTCCTCCGCGGTCACTCCGGCGCCCGACGCGGTGATGCGCGGTGCCTGCCGGCGATCCCACTCCAGGGCGACGGCCCGGTCATGCCCCGGTGCCCCCGTGGCCCCGCCCGTTCGCCTGTCGCGGCCACGGGTCATGCTTGTTCGTCCAGCATGCCGTGCGCCCGGTCCGGCCGGGCCTGCGGATCGGTATCCACGTCGCCCTGGCGCACCGCAAGACTCGCCGGTTCCAGGTCGCGCGCGGCCAGGTTGTCGCGCAGGGACCCCTGGCCGGCCTGCAGGCGTTCCACGGTCTCCGCACGTTCGGCGGTAAAATGTACGTGCAGTTGTCCGGCCCGTGAATGCAGCACGATGAGGGTCGGACCCAGGGCCGGCAGATCGAGGGTCAGGTGACAGCGCCAGTCGCCTTCGGTGGCCCCGTCGTGCTCGCCGGCGTGTCGTTCGATCTCGCCATGCAGGCCCTGTACCCCCTGCGGGGTGCGAAACGGCAGTTCGAACAGCCAGCGCTGAGGATCCGCTCCGTCGCCGGTGGCCTGCAGCTGGAGACTGGCGAGGCGAGCCAGCATGCCCTCCAGCAGCGGGCCCGTCCCGCCCGCGGGGGCCGACCCGGCACCGCCGCCCGGGCCGGTACCGGGCATCTGCCGCAGGGCGTCGGCCGCCCGCAGCAGCCGGGCCTTGAGGTCGCCCGACACGTTCGGGCCCGCGCTGCCCGGTGTGCCGGACTGGGCCAGCATGGACTCCAGCCACACCCCGGAGGCACGCGTCGCCTGCTGCAGCCCTTCGGGGCGGGTCAGGCCGGAGGCGTCGGGGAGACCGCGCACCAGGGCGTCGATGCGCGTCGAGGCCGTGTCGGCGCGGGGGTCCGGAGGCGTTGCCGCGGCGGAGAGGGCCTGCAGCGTTGGCGCCAGGGCGCGCGCCGCGGGCAGGGTCCGGCGCAGCAAGGCCCCCAGGCGATCCGTCTCCGCCGGCGACCCGGTCCCGATGCCCGGTGAACCCGCGGCCGGCAGGAGCCGCACTTCCAGCGAGGGCGAGCTGCGCGTGACCTCGGCCATCAGGCGCTGGCCGCTTTCGGCACGGGCAGCCAGCGCCTCGGACATCGCGCCGGCCAGCCGAGCGACCATCACGCCGGGGCGATCGCCACTACCACCGCTACCACCCCCGGTGGCGGGCACTTGCAGCCGGACGTTGCCGTCCGCCAGGCGCTCGATCATGCGGACCTCCATCCGCTGTCCAACGGCGGCCAGCGGATCGCGGACCCCGCCGGCACGCGCACCGTCCGCGGAGGCGGGGAGGGGTAGCAGAGGACGCGAGCCGGTGAAATCGCCCATGGGAACGCTCTTCTCGCTGGAATGCCGGATCAGCATGGCACAAAGCCCGGCTCGGGCGGAATCTCGGGCACGAGCATGCCTGCTTGTCACAAGGGCCGCGGCCGGGCAGGCTCCTGCCGCGTCGAGTCATTTATTCATCAACAGAGGAAACAACACATGTCCAAGCTGCGTGTACTCATGGTCTGCATGGGTAACATCTGTCGTTCGCCGATGGCACATGGCGTATTCGAACAGCGCCTGCGCGAGCGCGGGCTGGAGAACGTGATCGAAGTCGATTCCGCCGGGACCCATGGCTATCACATCGGCTCCGGGCCGGATCCCCGGGCGCGCGATGAAGCCCGGGGCCGCGGCTACGACATCAGCCACCTGCGCGCGCGTCAGCTGGAACGCGAAGACTTCGATGAATTCGACTACATCCTGGTAATGGACGAGGCGAACGAGCGGATTGCTCGCCAGTTGCAGGGCAAGGATACGCGCGCGCGCCTGCAACGCTTCCCCGAGTACGCCGTGAACCGGCCGGAAACCGAGGTCCCGGACCCGTATTACGGTGGAGGGGAGGGGTTCGTCCATGTGATGGACCTGGTCGAGGCGGCCGCGGACGGCCTGCTCGCGCACTTCGAACGCGAGCACGGCATCAGGCCGCGGAAGGGATCCACTGGCTGACCGGGAATCCCGCCTCCACAGGTACATGCCTGCGGGGACGGGATTCATGGAACCAGCCCTCAGTCCTTCTTCGACCCGGAACCGTCTGCGTCCGTCTCGCCGCCGGTGTCTGCGGGCGCGCTGTCCGCGGGCTTGCTGTCCCCGGCGTCCGCCGCCGGGCTGGCGTCGGAGGCCTCGCTCGCGGGTGCGCTCTTGCGGGACCGGGTCGAGCTCGTGCGGCGACGGCGGCTGGACGGGGCCGTGCTGGCCTCCGGGGATTCGTCGGATGATCCGGCTTCGGGCGCGGATGCGGAAGCCGCGTCGCTGGCGGGCTCCGTCACCGGCTCCGCGCTGCCCTCGTCACTCGTATCGCCCTCCGCCTTTTGCGCGGCCCGCGAACGTCCGCGGCTGCCGGAGGAACGCCGCCGACGGCTGCTGCTTCCACCCGCGTCTTCGCCGGTGTCATCGCTGGCCGCCTCCGGAGCCTGCTCCGCCTGTGCCTCGGCAGGGGCCTGGTTGTCCGCGTCCCCTTCGCTGGCGGCGGATTCCTTCTTTTTCGCCGGCTTGCGGGTGCGGGGCTTCCGCCCGCCGGATGCCGATGCCGCCTCGCTGTCTTCCTGCGAGGGGCTTGCCTCCGGAGCTTCGGCGTCCGGCGCGGCGGCTGGCGCCGGTTCGGCGTCGGAGCGGACCGGGGTGGTGGCCTGCGATTCGGATTCGCTGCTGTCGGCTGTGGGCTCGCCGGAGTCGGTGCCGCTGGAGTCGGTGGCGTTGGCGTCCTGGTCGTCACGGGGCTCCTGGCTGTCCGCTGCCGCGTCGCTGCTGCGGGCACGGCCGCCGCGACGCCGGCCACCACGGCGGGAACGCCGGCTGCGGGTCCGCCCCTTGCCGTCATCCCCGCTGTCCTCGCCGCTACCGGAGGTCTCCGGCGCACGATCCGCGGCTTCCTGTGTGGTGGCCTCTACGGGCGTATCCGCGCTGGTTTCGGCCGTCTTCGGGCCTTCATTCGCGCCTTCAGGGGCGGTCTTGTCTTCGCTTTTGTCTTCACCCTTGCGGGACTTGTCGGCGCCGCCGGCCTTGCCGGAACGCCCGCCGCCAGCGGACTTGCCCTTGCCTTCGCCGGCCTCGCCGGTCTTCTCCTTGCGCGGCTTGTCATCACCTTCGGGCTTGCCGCCGTTCCGGCCGCCACCCTTGCCGGTGCGCGTTTCCTCCCCGGACTTGTCGGGTTTGTCGGACTTGCGGGACTTGTCACCCTTGCCGCCGCGGGAACGGCGGCTGCCATTGCCACCGCTGTCGCCGCTCCTGTCGCCGGACTTGCGGTTGCGATCCGGCCCGCGCTCGCCACCCTTGCCACGGCGCCGGCCACGCGCTTCGCCCTCTGCCGGCGTGTCCGCTTCGGTCGGCGTGCCGGCGGTGCTGGCCGGGGGACGGCTGTTGGGGAACAGCGCGGACCAGATGCGTCCGAAGAAGCCAGGCTGGGCCACCGGTTCCGGCGGCGGCCCGGCCGGAGCGGAGGGGCCCGCGCCGGTCGGCGGCGCGGCCGGGGACTCCGGCGGTGGTGCGGATACCCTGACGCCCTGAACCAGCGGCTTTTCCGGCTTCTGCCGACGCTCCTGGTGCGGGTCCGGGTCTTCCTCCACGATCTCCACCAGCTGGTGGCTGCTGCGATCGCTGACCACGTCCTCGCGTTCGTCGCCGCGCACGCGCTGCACGGTGAAATGCGGGGTAAAGAACTGCGGGTTGGGGATGATGCTGATCTCGACCCCGTGACGCTCTTCGATCTCGCCGATGGCCTGGCGCTTCTCGTTGAGCAGGAAGGTGCCCACGTCCACCGGGACCTGGGCCAGGACCAGGCCCGTACGGTCCTTCATGCCTTCCTCCTCCATCAGGCGCAGGATGGACAGCGCCATGGATTCCACGCTGCGGATCTGGCCGTGGCCGTGGCAGCGCGGGCAGGTGATCTGACTGGATTCGCCCAGCGAGGAGCGCAACCGCTGGCGCGACATCTCCAGCAGCCCGAAGCGGCTGATGCGGCCGACCTGGACCCGCGCGCGATCCATCTCCAGCGCCTCGCGCAGGCGGTTCTCGACCTCGCGCTGATGCTTGTTGGCGCTCATGTCGATGAAGTCGATGACGATCAGGCCGCCGAGATCACGGATCCGCAGCTGCCGCGCGACTTCCTCGGCCGCTTCCAGGTTGGTGTGGAAGGCCGTCTCCTCGATGTCGCCGCCCTTGGTCGAGCGCGCCGAGTTGACGTCGATGGAGATCAGCGCCTCGGTATGGTCGATCACCAGGGCACCGCCGGAGGGCAGCTGCACCTCGCGGTCAAAGGCACTCTCGATCTGGCTTTCGATCTGGTAGCGGTTGAACAGCGGGACCGGGTCGGTGTAGTGCTTCAGCTTGCGCAGGCTGTTGGGCATGACCATGCGCACGAACTCGTCGGCCTGTTCGTAGATGGTGTCATCGTCGATGATCACCTCGCCGACATCGGTGCGCATGTGGTCGCGCAGGGCACGGATGATGACGTTGCTTTCCTGGTGGATCAGGGCAGGGGCCCGGGCCTTTTTCGAGGCCTCGGTCACCGCCGACCACAGCGCTGTCATGTAATCGAGGTCCCACTGGAGCTCTTCGGTGCTGCGGCCGACACCGGCGGTGCGGGCAATCAGGCCCATCTCTTCGGGGATGTTCAGGCCCGACAGGGCCTCGCGCAGTTCGGCCCGGTCCTCGCCCTCGATCCGGCGCGAGACGCCGCCGGCCTTCGGGTTGTTGGGCATCAGGACCAGGTAGCGCCCGGCCAGGCTGATGAAGGTCGTGAGCGCCGCACCCTTGGTGCCACGCTCTTCCTTTTCGACCTGGACCAGGATTTCCAGGCCTTCCTTCAGGAACTCGCGGACGGGCTTGTCGCTGTCGGCCGGTGCTCCCACCGCCGAATGCGCGATTTCCTTGAACGGCAGGAAGCCGTGGCGGTCAGCCCCGAAGTTGACGAAGGCCGCTTCGAGGCTGGGCTCGACGCGGGTGATCTTCGCCTTGTAGATGTTGGCTTTCTTGCGCTCGCGCGAGGGAAGTTCGATGTCGAGGTCGTACAGCCGCTGGCCGTCGACCATGGCGACGCGCAGCTCTTCCGGCTGCGTTGCGTTGATCAGGATGCGTTTCATGCGATGGACTCGTTGGGGCGTCCCGCTGCTCCCCGACAGGGCCGGTCGGGCGGGCGGTGACCGTGCGGCACGGATGCTGTGCTGAAAGAGTGCGCGCAGGGGCGGCGCGTAGCGTGAGCCAGCGCGCCAGCCAGGTATTCACCAGCAGCCACGGGATCAGCCGTCCTTCTGGACAGCGACCGGGGAAGCAGGACTGGGTTAAAAGAAATAGTGTCACGCGTTCGCTCTTGGCGAGGGCCGTCCGGCCCCGGCGCCTGAGGCGCGGGCCGGAGCGGTGGATGATTCGTGGCGGCGTACGCCCGAAACGGGGTACCGCCAGCGGGCAATGTAGGATACAAGGCCCTGCCGCGGCAAGTTTTTTGCTACTTTATGATGACGGACGGCAGGATCCGTTCTGTTCCCCGGGTGAGATCGTCGCGGCGTCGGCAAGCACGGCGCGCATGGCCGCGGGCAGGGGACTGCGGTAGCATTCCGCGCATGAAATCCCGATCTTCCGACGCCGGCGCTTCCGGCCCCCGCGAGCTGGTGGTGGGCGAGCGCGCCGACGGCCAGCGTCTCGACAATTTCCTGTTGCGCGAACTCAAGGGCGTGCCACGGAGTCTGCTCTACCGGCTGATCCGCAAGGGGGCCATCCGCGTGGACGGCCGGCGGGTCAGCGCGCGCCAGCGCCTGGCCACGGGCTCGAAGGTCCGCGTGCCGGACCTCGAGCGTCCGCAGGAGACCGGGACCCCGGATGTGCCGCCGAAGGTGCTGGAACGCCTGCGCGGGGCGATCCTGTTCGAGGACGACGACTACCTGGTGCTGGACAAGCCCTCGGGTCTGGCGGTGCACGGGGGCAGCGGTCTGCCGTTCGGGATCATCGAGGCGATGCGGGTGTTGCGGCCGGATGCGTCGCTGGAACTGGGTCACCGCCTGGACCGCGAGACCTCCGGGTGTCTGGTGCTGGCCAAGGGGCGCGAGCCGCTGCAGGCCCTGCACGAAGCCCTGCGCGACGGGCGCGTGGACAAGCGTTACCTGGCGTTGCTGGTCGGCCGCTGGAAAGATGATCAGCCCATCCATTGCGATGCCCCGCTGAGCGCGGATCGCGGCGACGACGGGCGCCGTCGCATGTCCGCGGCGGGCGACACCGGCGGACGCCAGCGCGCGGCGAACAGCGTGTTCGTGCCGCTGGAAGCCCATGGCGCCTTTCAGCTGGCCGAGGTCCGCATCGGCACCGGACGGACCCACCAGATCCGGGTGCATGGCCGCGAGATCGGTCATCCGGTCGCGGGCGATCATGAGTACGGCCTGCCGGATGCCAATCGCAGGCTGCGTCAGCTGGGCCTCGAACGCCTGTTCCTGCATGCCCAGGCGCTGCGCTTCGAGGACGGAAGGGGCGAGGAGCGGATCTTTTCCGCTCCCATGCCGGACGAACTGCAGCAGGTGCTGGAAAATCTGGACACGGCGGACACGACGACATGAAGGCAACGGGCACGGATACGCAGGTGGCATTGCTTCCGCCCGACACCGGGGAGCTCCGCCTGGTGGTCTTCGACTGGGACGGGACGCTGATGGACTCGCCGCGGCGCATCATCCATTGCCTGCGCCGCGCGGCCCGCGAGCACGGCCTTCCCGAGCGCGAGGAAAGCGCGCTGCGTGGCATCATCGGGCTGGGGGTGCAGGCGGCGGTACGTCAGCTCCATCCCGAACTGGACGATGCCGGGATACAGGCGTTCGCCGCGAGCTACCGCCAGTGTTACCTGGAGGCCACGGATGCCCCGGACGAGCCGCTTTACGCCGGCGTGGAGGCGCTGCTGGAGGACCTGGACCGGCGCGAGATCCTGCTGGCGGTGGCCACGAGCAAATCCCGCGCCGGGCTCGACCGGACGCTGGCGGCCAGTGGACTGGGCCCCCGCTTCGTGGCCACCGTGACCAGTGACGAGCAGCCGTCCAAGCCCGGCCCCGCGATGCTGGAGGACCTGTTGCGGCGTACCGGGGTCGCCCGCGAGCGGGCGCTGATGGTGGGCGACAGCATCTACGATCTGCAGATGGCGCGGGCGGCCGGGGTACGGGCAGTGGGGATCACCCACGGGGCCCACTCGGATGCGCGCCTCGCCGCCGAGGAACCGGCGGCGCTGGTGCCGGACATTCCCGCGCTGCACCGCCGACTGATGGAACCGTGACGGACCGCGGCTAGAAGAGGACGAACGAGATGGGATGGTCGAAAGACGACAAGCCGGGCTGGGAACGTGAAACCCTGGAGAACCTGGTCCAGGCGCAGGTCATCGAACAGCGCCGCGCGCGCCGCTGGGGCATCTTTTTCAAGATCCTGCTGTTCGCCTATCTGTTCGCCCTGCTGATCCTGGTGCGGGGCGACGGCTTCGACAGCTGGTTCGAAACCGACAGGAAACCCTCGGAACACGTGGCCGTGGTGGACGTGGACGGCATGATCGCGGCCTCGGCCCGCGCCAATGCGGAGGACCTTACCCGGACGCTCAAGCGGGCGTTCGAGGATGACGGCACGCAGGCGGTGATGCTGCGCATCAACTCCGGTGGCGGCAGTCCGGTGCAGGCCGGGATCATCCACGACGAACTGCTGCGCCTGAAGGAGGAACACGAAGACATCCCCCTGTACGCGGTGATCGGGGACATCGGGGCTTCGGGCGCGTATTACATCGCGGTAGCGGCCGACGAGATCTACGCCGACCGCGCCAGCCTGGTGGGCTCCATCGGCGTGCGTCTGGACAGCTTTGGCGTGGTGGACCTGATCGACAACATCGGTGTCGAGCGCCGGCTGTTCACCGCGGGCGAGAACAAGGCCTTCCTCGATCCGTTCCTGCCGCTGGAGCCGGACCATGTGGATCACATGGAAGGCCTGATCACGGACGTCCATCAGCAGTTCATTGATGTGGTCCGTGCCGGACGCGGCGAACGTCTGGCCGAAGACGCCGATATTTTCAACGGGCTCACCTGGACCGGCGAACGGTCCGTGGAGCTCGGGCTGACCGACGGTCTCGGCAATCCGCGCAGCGTGGCTCGCGACGTCATCGGTATCGAGGAAATGGTGGAATTCCGTCCGCGCCGCACGCCCATCCAGCTGTTCCTGGAGGACCTGGGCACGGTGGTGATGCAGCAGGTGCTGAATCTGGAATCCACGCCTCAGTGGCGATGAGCCGGTGAGCCGGAACCCGGCAGGGGCTGGGCCGCCCCGCGGACTCCATGTCCGGCGGGCGCGCGCCTCAGTCGCTGGTGTCGATGCGCGTGACGCGCGCGATCATGCCGACGACCGGGTGATCAAGATAGAACAGGTCGTCACCCGAGTTCATCCGCTGATGCCCCCGGACGGCGATGGCGGTATCCCCGGCGGTCGCGTCATGGAAGATCAGGTCGGTCTCCAGATGCAGGAAACGACCGACCCAGACCCGCAGGCGGCCTTCCAGTTCGTGACGTTCCTCTGCCGGTTCCTGCAGGATCGGTGAGACCGGACCACGATCGTCGTACAGCGGCGTGCGGCGGTCGAGCGAGCGTCCCTCACTTACCGTCAGCCACGGCGTGGAGGCATGGTCCCGGCCGCGCTGGTCCCACGCGAGGGTGGCAATCAGGCGGCTGTCGCGATCGTCCTCGATGCGCCGGACCACATGGCCGAGGTCGAAGCCCCGGCGCGAACGCCGGTAGGTCCCTTCGCCGATCGGGCCGGAGCCGGGAGACGGCTGCAACGCGGCCCCCGTCGTTTCCAGCAACCGGCGGCTTTCTTCGGTCAGGTGCTGGAAGATCACCAGCTCGATGCGGTACTCACGCCCGACCTGGGCCAGCGCCGGAGTGGCGGGCACCAGCCAGGGCAGGGCCACCAGCGCGCCCAGCAGCCGGCGCCGACCGGGGCTGTGCGGACCGGACCGGACGTCGGTCGACGGGGACTCGCGATGTTTGCGTGACATTCAGGCCGCCTCCTGGTTGCGGCTGATGGTGTTCAACAGGCGGTGAACCGCCTCGGTTCGGGCTTCCAGCGTCTCCATGCTGCCATGGAAGTGGAAGGCCTTCTGTCCGTCCAGACGATACCCCTGCGGGTCCGACTGCACCAGTTCTACCAGGGCGCCGATGTCCAGATCGGGATCCGTTCCAAAGACCAGGCGACCGCCGGCCGGCCCCATCTCCAGCTTGCGGATGCCCAGAGGGGTCAGCCGCAGGCGCAGCTGCGCCGCAGCGAACAGGGTGCGCGCGGCATCCGGCAGCAGACCGAAGCGGTCGACCAGCTCCACTTCCAGATCGCGCAGGGCTTCCTCGGAATCGGCGTTGCTGATGCGCTTGTACAGGATCAGGCGGGTGTGCACGTCGGGGACGTATTCGTCCGGCAGCAGCGCCGGCATTCCCAGCTCGACCTCGGTGCCGGCGGGCTCGGGGGCCTCCAGCTCGGGCATCTTGCCGGAGCGCAGGGCGTTCACCGCGCGGTTGAGGAGGTCGTTGTACATGTTGAAACCGACCTCGGTGATCTGCCCGCTCTGTTCGTCGCCCAGCAGCTCCCCGGCGCCGCGGATCTCCAGGTCGTGCGAGGCGAGGGTGAAGCCGACCCCCAGGTCCTCCAGCGAGGCGATCGCCTCCAGACGCTTCTTCGCGTCCGCGGTGAGGCTCTTCCACGGCGGGGTCAGGAGATAGGCGTAGGCGCGATGATGCGAGCGGCCGACGCGGCCGCGCAGCTGGTGCATCTGCGCCAGACCCAGCTTGTCGGCGCGGTTCATCACGATGGTGTTGGCGGTGGGCACGTCGATCCCGGTCTCGATGATGGTGGAGCAGACCAGGATGTTGTAGCGACGGTGATAGAAATCGAGCATCACCTGTTCCAGCTCGCTCTCGCGCATCTGGCCATGCGCCACGCCGACCCGCGCGCCGGGCAGCAGTTCGCGCACCTGCGCGGCGGTCTTGTCGATGGTGTTGACCTCGTTGTGCACGAAGTACACCTGTCCGCCGCGCCGGATCTCGCGCAAGCAGGCCTCCTGGATGACCGCGTCGTTCCATTCGTTGACGAAGGTCTTCACCGCCAGGCGCTCGCGCGGCGGGGTGGTGATGACCGACAGGTCGCGCAGGCCGGCCAGCGCCATGTTGAGCGTGCGCGGTATCGGCGTGGCGGTCATGGTCAGCATGTCCACCTGCGCGCGCAGCTTCTTCAGGGCCTCCTTGTGGCGCACGCCGAAGCGCTGTTCCTCGTCGACGATCACCAGCCCGAGGTTCTCGATCTTCAGATCCTTCTGCAGCAGCTTGTGAGTGCCGATGACGATGTCGACCTTCCCTTCGCGCAGGCCCTCGAGCACGGCTTCCTGCTGTTTGGCCGAGCGGAACCGCGACAGCGATTCGATCTGCACCGGCCAGTCGGCGAAGCGGTCGATAAAGTTCTGGTGATGCTGCTGCGCGAGAAGAGTGGTGGGCACCAGCACCACCACCTGCTTGTGGTTCTGCACCGCGACGAAGGCGGCACGCATCGCCACTTCGGTCTTGCCGAAGCCCACGTCGCCGCAGATCACCCGGTCCATCGGTTGATCCGCAGCCATGTCGGACAGCACCGCATCGATCGCCTGCTGCTGGTCGAGGGTCTCCTCGAACGGGAAGCCGGCGGCGAAGGCGTGATATTCGGGGGTCTCGGTCTCGAACACCGTGCCCTGCGTCGCGGCCCGGCGGGCATGGATATCCAGCAGCTCCGCGGCCACGTCACGCGCCTTCTCCGCGGCCTTGCGCCGGGCCTTGCTCCATTGCTCGCTGCCGAGGCGGTGCAGCGGGGCGTGTTCGGCATCGGCCCCGGCGTAACGGCTGATCAGGTGCAGCGAGGAGACCGGCACGTACAGGCGCGCGCCATCGGCATACTCGAGGGTGAGGAATTCGGAGGGCTGGCCGTTGATCTCCATGGTCTGCAGGCCCAGATAACGGCCCACGCCCTGTTCCTCGTGCACCACCGGGGCGCCAATGGTCAGGTCGGAGAGGTTCTGGATCACCGCGTCCGCGTCGCGGGTAGGGCGCGCCCGCCGCCGGGTCTGGCGTGCGCGCTCGCCCATCAGGGCGGATTCGGGGACCACGATACGGTCATCCGGCAGCCGGAATCCTGCCGCCAGTGTACCGACGGTCACGTGCAGCCCCGGTTCGCTCGCGAGGAAGTCCTCCCAGCCAGCCACCGCATGATGGTCCAGGCCGTGATCCCGCAGCAGGGTCAGCAGGGCCTCGCGGCGTCCGGCGGACTCGGTGGTCACCAGCACACGCGGGCCTCCGGAGAGCACGTCCTGCAGCCGCCGCGCCGGGTCGTCGCGGGCGGGTTCCAGGGCCATGTCGGGGTGATCCTCGCACTGGAATCTCACCTCGCGCCCGCGCCCGGCGGGCAGGGGAGCGGGGTTGGCTCCCAGGGCGAGCCCGGACGTGTCCCCCAGTGCTCCGGCCAGCGCCTCGGGGTTGAGATACAGCTCGTCCGGAGGGAGCAGGGGCCGGTCCACCTGATGACGCAGCTGGTCATAGCGCTGGAAGACCTCGTCGGCGAACTGTCCGGCCGCTGTGGCGATGTCGCCCACCTGCACCACGCGGGCCTGCGGGCAGTAGTCGAACACCGTATCCAGCGCTTCGAAGAACAGCGGCAGATAGGATTCGATGCCCGGCGGCACAAGTCCTTCCGAGATGTCGCGATAGATCGGGTGGCTGCCGGGATCACCTTCGAAACGGGTGCGGTAGCGGCTGCGAAATTCCCGGATCGCCTCTTCATGCAGCGGAAATTCGTGGCTGGGCAGGATCTCGAGGCGCTCGGTGGTCTCGGTGGAGCGCTGGGATTCCGGGTCGAAATGGCGCAGCGAGTCGATCTCGTCGTCGAGGAACTCGATGCGCACCGGCTGTTCCGCGCCCATCGGGAACAGATCCAGGATCTCCCCGCGTACCGCGAATTCGCCGTGGCCGATCACCTGCTGTACCGGGTTGTAGCCCGCCTGAACCAGGTCCTCGCGCAGCTGCATGCGGTCGAGACGCTGACCCTTGCGCAGCGCGATGCCCTGTTCCGCCAGCCACTGGCGCGGGGGCAGGCGCTGCATCAGGGTGGCGACCGGCATCAGGATGATGCCGCGCTCCAGACCCGGCAGACGGTACAGGGTGCGCAGCCGCTCGGAGATGATGTCCTCGTGGGGCGAGAACACATCGAACGGCAGGGTCTCCCAGTCCGGCAGGCGCAGCAGAGGGATATCCCGCCCCGCGGTAAAGAACGACCATTCCTCTTCCCACTGGTCCGCGGCCTCGTTGGACTCGGTGATGACCAGTAGCGGATGAGGGAAATCCTGCACTGCCTGCCCCAGTGCCAGCGTGCTGGCACTGGGGCCCAGGCCGGTCCAGGTCTCGAACCCGGAGCGGGGAAGGCGGCCGGGATTCAGGGGGTTGCGCAGTTCTTCGGACATGCGGTGTGAAGCTTTCGGAATGGCGGACGCGGCATTATACGGATTCCGCGCTTACGATTCCGGGTCGATGTAGCGCTTCAGGATGGGGTCGTAGGCGTCGATGCGCCGGTCCCGCAGGAACGGCCACATGCGCCGGACGGTGTCGACGCGGGCGATGTCCAGGGTAAACGCCAGGACCTCGGGCGCGTGCTCGCCGGCGCGGGCGAGGAATTCGCCCTGCGGGCCGGCCACAAAGCTGCTGCCCCAGAAATGGGCGCCGGCAGACGCGCCCGACGGGTCGCGTTCGTGCCCGGTGCGATTGCACGCGACGAGCGGCAGACCGTTGGCCACCGCGTGCCCGCGCTGAACCGTGATCCAGGCTTCGCGCTGGCGTTCGCGTTCGTCCGGGGGATCCTCCGGATCCCAGCCAATGGCGGTGGGATAGATCAGTACCTCGGCTCCGGACAGGGCCGTGATCCGGGCGGCTTCGGGGTACCACTGGTCCCAGCAGACGAGCACGCCCAGCCGGCCCACGGAAGTATCGATCGGCCTGAAGCCGGTATCTCCGGGGGTGAAATAGAACTTCTCGTAATAGCCCGGATCGTCGGGGATGTGCATCTTGCGGTACGTGCCCACCAGGCGCCCGTCGCTTTCCAGCACCACCGCGGTGTTGTGGTAGAGGCCGGGTGCGCGGCGCTCGAACAGCGACCCCACCAGCACCACGCCGTGGCGCCGGGCGATCTCGCCGAGGCGGCGGGTGGAGGGGCCGGGGATCGGCTCGGCGCGATCAAAGGTCGCGGCGTCCTCGGTCTGGCAGAAGTAGGGGCCGGTGTGCAGCTCGGCCAGCACGACCAGCCGTGCGCCACCGGCCGCGGCCTCGGCCACCGCGTCCTCGGTAACCTGCAGGTTGGCGTCGACGCTGCCGGCATCGCGATGCTGGACCAGTGCGGCCTGCAGGGGCGCCCGGCGATCGGGACGGGGTGCGGCGGTCATGCGTTGGCGGCTTCGTCTTCCTCCGGGATGCCGAGGGCGCCCCGCGGATAATGCATGGTCAGACAGTGCAGACTGCCACCCTGACGCAGTACCGCACGGGCGTCCAGCAGCAGGACGTCGCGTCCGGGAAAGGCCTCGGCCAGACGTTCGCGGGCCACGGCATCGGCCGGATCATCGTGCGCCGGCACCAGCACCGCACCGTTGAGCAGGACGAAATTGGCGTAGGTGGCCGGCAGGCGCCGGCCGGCATGCTCCAGGGGCCGCGGCCAGGGCAGAGGGATCAGGCGGTAGGGCTCGCCCGAGGCCTGATGCAGTACCTCGAGCTGACGCTCCATCGCCGCCAGTTCCGCGTAGTGCGGGTCGTCGGGGTCGTCGCAGTGCTGGTAGGCGATGGTGTCCGGGGCGCAGAAGCGCGCGAGGGTGTCGATGTGGCCATCGGTGTCATCGCCTTCCAGGTGGCCGTGTTCCAGCCAGAGGATCCGCCGGGCGCCCAGGTGCTGGCGCAACGCGGCCTCGATGGTTGCATCGTCGAGTTCCGGATTGCGGCCGGCGTGGCGCAGGCAGGAGCGGGTCACCAGAAGGGTGTCCTGACCGTCACTCTCGATGCTGCCCCCCTCCAGCACCAGGGGGACGTCCTCCACCGGGCTGGTGCCGAAGACCCCCTGCGCGGCGAGGGCGGCGGTGATCGCATCGTCCCGGTCGGCCGGATATTTGCCGCCCCAGCCATTGAAGGTGAAATCCAGCAGATGTGGCCGACCCTGGTGATACACCGTGATCGGGCCGTAATCGCGCGCCCAGGTGTCGTTGGAGTCGGCGAGCGCGAACCACAGACGGTCGCTGCGGATACCGGCTTCCACCAGCAGCCCGGAAAACGACTCGATATGTTCGGGATCGCGGGCCACGATCAGTACCGGTTCGTACTGGCTGATGGTGGCCGCAAGTCGGGCGAACACCGGCTCGACCTCATCCAGGCTGTCGGCCCAGTCGCTGTCCGCATGCGGCCAGGTCAGCTGAATACCCGCATGCGGCTCCCATTCCGCCGGCAGCCGGCGGATATTTTCGTGTCCGGTTTCCAAGGCGGCGTCAGTCGTCGTTGCCGTGCACGATGGTGTGGATCACCCAGCGATCCTCGAACACCACCGAAAAGCGGCCGTAGTCCCAGCGGGTGATCGGTGGCTCGCCCACGGTCGGATGCCGGGTTGCCGGCTCGCCGTAACGGCCGCGTACCGTTTCCTTGGTCTGCCCGCGAGTTGGCACGCTCTCGCGTTCCTTGATGGTGAACGAACCGTCCTCGAGCCGCAGGATGTCGGCCTGGGCGGTTCCGGCAAGCCCCGCGCCGCCGGCGAGAAGGAGGGCGGCAAGCACTCCGGTCGCACGGTGGATCGGGGATCGGGAGGCAACGCGTTTCCCTGGCATGGCCATGTCTCCGTCTGGATGTGGGTCCCGGGGTCGGACCGGGCTGGCTCGCACTTATAGTAGGGGAATATGGGATTTTGTGCATCCGCGTTGCGGCCCTTGCCGGTAGAACCACTACCGGCTGCGTACCGCGCCTTGTCTCGGAAAACCCGGGGTGCCGGCCAGAGCGTGTACATCGATCGGTGTTTCTTCGGGGGATGGGCGGACGTTCGCAGTTCTGGCATGCTTGCGGGATGTTCCGACCCCTGTCCGTTGCGATCGGCCTGCGCTATACGCGCGCCAAACGTCGCAATCATTTTATTTCGTTCATCTCCGTGGTCTCGATCCTTGGCCTGATCCTGGGCGTGATGGCGCTGATCACGGTGCTGTCGGTGATGAACGGCTTCGAGAAGGAGCTGCGCGAGCGGATCCTCGGCATGGCGTCGCACGCCACGCTGGAGGAGAGCCGACGGGCCCTGGCGGACTGGGAAAGCGTGAAGGAACGCGTGCTCGCCGTCGACGAACGCGTGCTGGCCGCGGCCCCCTACGTTCAGCGCGAGGCCATGCTGAGCGCACGCAACCGGATTTCCGGCGGCATGATCCGGGGAGTGGATCCGGCACTGGAACTGGAAGTGGCACCGATTGGCGAGCACATGGAGGAGGGTGCGCTGGAACAGCTCGAAGGCGGCGCCTACCGCATCATTCTGGGCCGCGAACTGGCCGCGGAACTGCAGGTGCGGGTGGGTGAATCGCTGATCCTGATGGCCCCGCAGGCGAGCGTGTCTCCCGCCGGGGTAATGCCGCGCATGCGGCGCTTCGAGGTGGTCGGGCTATTCGAGGTCGGCATGTATGAATACGACCGGGGTACGGCCTTCATTCATCTGGACGACGCCCGCGCGGTGTTCCGCACCGGCGAGGATGTCTCCGGGCTGCGCCTGCGCGTGGACGACATGATGCAGGCGGGCCGGATCGCTCAGGACCTGACGCGCGAACTCAACGGCGCCTATTTCATCTCCGACTGGACCCGGCAGCATGCGAATCTGTTCCGGGCGATCCAGATCGAGAAGATGGTGATGTTCATCATCCTGTCGCTGATCGTCGCCGTGGCGGCCTTCAACATCGTGTCCACGTTGATCATGCTGGTCACCGACAAACAGGGCGATATCGCGATCCTGCGCACCCTCGGGATGCCGCCCTCCGGCATCATGGCGGTATTCGTGGTCCAGGGGATGGTGATCGGTCTGTTCGGGATCCTTCTGGGGACGGCGGCGGGTGTTGCGCTGGCGCTCAACATCGACGTGGTGGTGCCGTTCATCGAACAGGTGACCGGGGTCGAATTCCTGTCCGCCGATGTCTATTACATCAGCGATTTGCCATCGGAACTGGATCCGGCGGATGTGCTGCGCGTGGGCGGGGTGGCGTTCCTGCTGACCGTGCTGGCGACCCTGTTCCCGGCCTGGCGCGCGGCACGGACTCAGCCGGCGGAGGCGCTGCGCCATGACTGATCACGACGTGCATGCAACGGTACTGGAGGCGCGGGGTCTGGAACGCCGCTTTCGCGACGGCAAGCTGGACGTGACCGTGCTCGGCGGGGTGGATTTCACCCTGGAGCCCGGCGCGCTGGTCGCGATCATCGGCGCCTCCGGCAGCGGCAAGAGCACGCTCCTGCATCTGCTCGGCGGCCTGGACCGTCCGACCGCCGGCGAAGTCCGGCTGCTGGGCACGCCCTGGTCCGGGATGAGCGAGGCCCGGCGCGGGCGCCTGCGCAACCGGCATCTGGGCTTCGTGTACCAGTTCCACCATCTCCTGCCCGAGCTGACGGCGGCCGAAAATGTCGCCATGCCGCTGCTGATCCGCCGGACCCCGGGGCCGCAGGCACGCCGCGAGGCGCTGCACTGGCTGGAACAGGTGGAGCTGGGTGATCGTGCGGAGCACAAGCCCGCGGAGCTTTCCGGTGGCGAGCGGCAGCGCGTTGCCATTGCCCGCGCGCTGGTGACACGCCCCTCGGCGATCCTCGCGGACGAGCCAACCGGCAACCTCGACCAGGAACGGGCACAGCACGTCTTCGCTCTGCTGCGGGAGATGAACCGCGCCACGGGCACGGCGCTGGCCCTGGTCACCCACGACACCACGCTGGCCGCGCAGATGGACCGTTCGGTTCACCTGGTCAAGGGCCACCTGCAGGGTAACGGCGACTGAGGGAAACACTGATCAATGCGGGCGCGAACGGTCGTCGTCGCCGGAACGCGTGCCGGAAGCCTGCGAGTCCGCTTGCCGTTCGACGGCCTTCGTCTCGCGTGATTCCCGCGGCGCTTCCGGATCGACCGGGCTGCGGGAGAAGACCTCGCGCAGCTCGGCCTCGCGCTCGCGCCGCTGGCGTGCGAGGTACCGCCGATGGCGCACGCGCTGGATCACGTTCAGGCGCCACAGACCCCGCACCAGCAGATAGCCGGCCAGTCCTGCCGCCACGCCCAGTACCAGTGACCCGGTCATCAACGGCTTCCACACCGTCAGCATCTCGGTGGCGAACCATTCCCAGGTGATCTCGGTGCTGAATTGGCGCGGTTCTTCGCCCAGGAGCTTGCGGCCCACGGTATAGGCCGTATACAACATGGGGGGCATGGTCACCGGGTTGGAAATCCACACCAGGATGACCGAGATGGGCAGGTTGACCCGGGCCAGAATGGCGATCGCACCCGCGATCAGCATCTGCATCGGGAGTGGCAGGAAGGCCACGAACAGCCCCACGGCAAAAGCACCGGCCACGGAGCGGCGGTTGAGATGCCACAGATCCGGCGAGCGCAGGCGGGGCCCCAGCGGGGCCAGCGCACGGTGTCCCCGCAGGCGGTCCATGCCGGGGAACAGCTTCTTGATGATGTGTCGGGCCATGGTCTCGGGTTCGACTCCTGCCGGCCTTGCGCGTCACCGCCTGGGGCAGGCGGACCCTACCCCGTGGATGCCCCGCGGACAATGCCGGGGCAGGCATGATTCCCTTCGCAGCGGGTTTTGTGGCCGCTCTGTGGCTGGTGCACCAACTGCCGGCCCTGCCGCCACCGTGGATCTTCGCGGCGCTCGCCACCACTCTCGTCGCCTCCATGGTAACGCGCCATCCGGCGGCACTGCCCGCGATCCTGGCGGGGACCCTCGCAGGGCTGCTGCTGGGGACCGTTCATGCCACGACCTGGCTGGACCGGGTGGTGACGCAAGCCGAACCGGAGGCCACGCTGAGTGGCCGGGTCGTGGACCTGCCGCGCCACGGCGAACGCAGCTCGCGATTCCATCTGGCGACGCACGGCGACCCACCGCGCCGGCTGGAGGTCTCGGTCTATCCCCCGCGGGCGGATGTTGAGGCCGGGGACGTGCTGCGCCTGAAGGGGCGCCTGTATCCACCGCAGGGCCGTGCCAATCGTGCCGGCTTCGACCGTGAGGCGTGGTTCTATCGCGCAGGCCTCCATGGTCGCCTGAACGTCTCGGCCGCTGACCTGCGTCATGCGGTCGATGACACGGCCCCGGGGGCCCTGCGCGGAGCCCTGCACCGACAGCGCGCCACGCTCCGGGACCGCCTGCAGGCCGCCGCTCCGGAACTGCGCCACCCGGGACTGGTGCAGGCGCTGGTGATCGGCGAGCGCAGCGGCATGACGGATGCCGAATGGACTGCCTTCCTGCAGACCGGCACCAATCACCTGATGGCGATCTCGGGGTTGCACGTGGGCCTTGTGGCGGGGTTCGCGGCCCTGCTGGCCACGCTGCTCTGGCGTCATGTGGCCGGCGTACGGGAACGCTGGCCCCGCCGCGTGCTGGCGGCCACCGCGGCGGCCCTGGCCGCGCTGGGATATGCGGCGCTGGCGGGTTTCAGTATCCCCACCCAGCGCGCTCTGCTGATGCTGCTGGCGGTGCTGGCCGCGTTGCTGCTGGGGCGGGGCGGGACCCCGTGGCGGGCGCTGGTGCTCGCAGCGCTCATCATCCTGATCCGTGACCCGCCCGGCGTACTGGCGCCGGGCTTCTGGTTCTCGTTTGGTGCCGTGGCGGTGATCCTCGGCCTGCTTCAGGGGCGCCGCGCTCGCCCCGGGCTGCGCGAAGCCATGGCGATCCAGGTGCTGCTGGCGCTCGCCATGCTGCCGCTGGCGCTGGCATGGTTCCAGCTGGGATCGTGGATCGCGCCGCTGGCCAACATCGTGGCCGTCCCGTTGATCTCCTTTGTGGTACTCCCGGCACTGCTGACAGGGGCCGGACTGGCCATGCTGTGGCCGCCCCTGGGCGGCCCGCCGTTGTGGCTCGGCGATGCGGTGCTGGGGCTGCTGGTCACGCTGCTGCAGGCCCTGGCCGACCTGCCGGCCGCGGTGGCCGAACGGGGCGTTCCGCTTGCGGCGGCCCTGCTCGCCGGCCTGGCGGTGATCTTTCTGCTCCTGCCCGGACGTCGCCGGATGGCCCCCTGGGTGCTGCTGGCGGCCCTGCCGCTGGGTTTACCCCTGCGCCCGGACCTGTCCCACGGCGAGCTGCGGGCGGAATTGCTGGATACCGGGCGCGAGGCGGTGGTCCTGCTGGAGACCCGCAACCACGTGGTGGTCTACGGCCCGGGGCGTGCCCGCGACGTGGAATCGGCCTTGCTGCCTGCCCTGCGGGCACGCCAGCGAAACCGAATCGACCGGGTCATCGTGGCCGACGGGCGGCTTGACGACAGCGGGTCGCGCGCCGCCGCACTGCAGGCACTGACCGCGGCCGTGAAGGTGGAGCGGGTGCTGCACCGCGACGAGCGACACCCCCGACGGATCCGCGAGTCCGGTCCGGTCTATCGGGCCTGCCGGGCCGGGCAGCAGTGGCAACGGGACGGGGTGGTGTTTCGCGTCCTGCATCCACCACGCGGCTGGGACGCCTCGCGCGCCGCCAGTTGCGTGCTGCGGATCGAGACCGCCGGTGGCGCATTGTTGCTGACCGGCGGGCTGCGCGGACTCGGTGCGGCGGTGCTGGGCCACGAAACGCCCGACGAGGACCTGCAGGCACGCCTGCTGGTGACCGCCGAACCCGCGAAGGCCGTCGACGACGGAGAGGGGCGGGCCGGGGTGCGGGCACCCACCCGCTGGGTAGCCGGCACGATGCCCGACGGGCCCGTCGGGTCGGGCGCTGGCGGCCTGCGTGCCACGTCCACGGACGGGGCCCTGCGCCTGAGGGGCGGAACTGCCTGGGAGGCGGGAGCGGGTTGGCGGAACGAACGTCGCCGGTTCTGGCAACGGCCGCACCCCTGAACGGCCGAGGCAATCCATGTCACTCCACGATAAACTGGGCGGATGAACGATTTTGTCTCCGATACGATTCGCCCCGTCCGCTTTGCCGACGACCGTCTGTGGCTTCTGGACCAGCGCCGTCTGCCCGCGGAGGAAACCTTCCTGCCCCTGGATGATGCCCCGGCGGTGGCAGACGCGATCCGCGAAATGGTGGTACGCGGGGCACCCGCGATCGGCATCACCGCGGCGTTCGGCGTGGTGCTGGCCTGTCATCGGGCGCTGCAGGCCGCGGACTGGCGCGAGCGCGTGGGCGCCGACATCGCGACCCTGCGGGCGGCGCGGCCCACCGCCGTGAACCTGTTCTGGGCGCTGGACCGGATGCAGGCGGTGGTGGCGGCCGCCGGAAGCGCCCGGGCCGCGCTGACCGCGACGCGCGAGACAGCCATGGCGATGCTGGAAGCCGACATCGCCGGCAATCGCGAGCTCGGCGCCCATGGCGCCGCGCTGATCGAACCGGGCCGCGCCGTGCTGACCCATTGCAACACCGGCTCTCTGGCGACCGGGGGCTACGGGACCGCGCTGGGAGTGATTCGCGCCGCCTGGGACCAGGGGCGCATCACCGGGGTCTACGCCGACGAGACCCGTCCCTGGATGCAGGGCAGCCGGCTGACGGCCTGGGAGCTGGTGCATGACGGGATTCCGGTGACCCTGCTGTGCGAAGGCGCCGCGGCGCGGCTGCTGCAGAGCGGGGAGGTCGGCTGCGTGGTGGTGGGGGCGGATCGCATTGCGGCCAATGGCGACACCGCCAACAAGATCGGCACTTACGGGCTGGCATTGCTGGCGCGCGCGCACGGCGTGCGTTTCATGGTCGCCGCCCCGGTCGCCACCATCGATTATGCAACCCCCGCCGGCGATGCCATCCCGATCGAACAGCGCGATGCCGGAGAAGTACTGACGCTCGCGGGCCAGCCCCTGGCAGCCGCCGGGGCTGCCGCCTACAACCCGGCATTCGATGTCACCCCCGCCGGGCTGATCGACGCCATCGTGACCGAGCGGGGAGTGATCGAAACCCCCGACGCCGAACGGCTGGCGGCGTGGCGGCCGCACCCCGGAGATACCCCCGAACCGCGAGGCGTTCACGAGGGAACCTGACCGCCCCGGCAGGGCTCCTCCGGCGGGGGAATATGGTATGATCGCGGGCTTGTTCTAACGGACGGCGTGACCCATCAATGGCTGAATTCGCCAAGGAAATCTTCCCGGTCAATCTCGAAGACGAGATGCAGCAGTCCTACCTCGATTACGCGATGAGCGTGATTGTGGGACGCGCGCTCCCCGATGTGCGCGACGGCCTCAAGCCCGTCCATCGTCGTGTGCTCTACGCCATGCGCGAGCTGGGCAACGACTGGAACAAACCGTACAAGAAATCGGCCCGCGTGGTCGGTGACGTGATCGGTAAATACCACCCGCACGGCGACTCGGCCGTATACGACGCCATCGTCCGCATGGCGCAGTCGTTCTCGATGCGCTACATGCTGGCCGACGGGCAGGGCAACTTCGGTTCCATCGACGGCGACTCGCCGGCCGCGATGCGTTACACCGAAGTACGCATGGCGCGGATCGCAACCGAGCTGCTGGCCGACATCGACAAGGAAACCGTCGATTTTGTCGACAACTACGACGGTTCGGAACAGGAACCTTCGGTCCTGCCGGCAAAATTCCCGAATCTGCTGGTCAACGGCTCCTCCGGGATCGCCGTGGGCATGGCCACCAACATCCCGCCGCACAATCTGCGCGAGGTCATCAATGCCTGCGTAGCGCTGATCGACCACCCCGAGATCGACATCGACGGCCTGATGCAGTACCTGCCGGGCCCGGATTTCCCCACTGCCGGGATCATCAACGGCCTCGAGGGGATCCGCGAGGCCTACCGCACCGGGCGCGGTCGGGCGGTGATCCGTGCGCGTTCGCACGTGGAGCCGCTGGAAGGCGGGCAGCGCGAGGCCATCGTGGTCACCGAGCTGCCGTACCAGGTGAACAAGGCGCGCCTGACCGAGAAGATCGCCGAGCTGGTCAAGGAAAAGCGCATCGAGGGCATCTCCGAGCTGCGCGACGAGTCCGACAAGGACGGCATGCGCCTGGTCATCGAGCTCAAGCGCGGCGAAATGAGCGAGGTGGTGCTCAACCATCTGTACATGCACACCCAGATGCAGAACGTGTTCGGCATCAACCTGGTGGCGCTGGTCGACGGTCAGCCGAAGGTGCTGAACCTGCGGCAGATCCTCGAGGCGTTCCTGCGCCACCGCCGCGAGGTGGTGACCCGCCGCACCATCTACGACCTGCGCAAGGCACGGGAGCGGGCCCATGTACTGGAAGGGCTGGCGATCGCGCTGGCCAACATCGATCCGGTGATCGAACTGATCCGCAACGCACCCAATCCGGCCGAGGCGAAGGCCGGACTGCTGGCGCGCAGCTGGCCGCCGGGCATGGTGGAGGGGATGCTCGACCGCGCCGGGGCCGCGGCCTCGCGCCCGGAAGACCTGGAAGCCGAATTCGGCATGGGCGAGGACGGCTACCGCCTGTCCGAGACCCAGGCCCAGGCGATCCTCGACCTGCGCCTGCACCGCCTGACCGGGCTGGAACAGGACAAGATCGTCGACGAATATCGCCAGCTGCTGGATACCATCGAGGACCTGCTGGACATTCTCGGCTCGCCCGAACGCCTGCAGCAGGAGATCCGGGGCGAGCTGCTGGGCGTGGCCGAGCGCTTCGGCGACGAGCGCATGAGCGAGATCCGCGAGCAGCAGGCCAACCTGACGCTGGAGGACCTGATCGGCGAGGAGGACGTGGTGGTTACGCTGTCGCACGCCGGTTACGTGAAGTACCAGCCGGTGGCGGACTACCGCGCACAGCGCCGCGGCGGACGCGGCAAGGCGGCGGCCAGCTTCAAGGAAGAGGACTTCATCGACCGCCTGCTGGTGGCCAACACCCACGATACGGTGCTGTGTTTCTCCAGCCGCGGCCGGGTGTACTGGCTGAAGGTCTACGAGCTGCCACAGGGCTCGCGCGCATCAAAGGGCAAGCCCATCGTCAATCTGTTGCCTCTCGAATCCGACGAGCGCATCAATGCGATCCTCCCGGTGCGCAGCTACGATCCGGATCATTACGTGTTCATGGTCACGGCCCAGGGCACGGTCAAGAAGACCCCGCTGACGGACTTCTCGCGGCGGCGCGCCAGCGGCATCATCGCCGTGGATCTGCGCGAGGGCGACCACCTGGTGGACGTGTCGCTGACCGACGGCAGCCAGGACGTGATGCTGGTGACCACCGCGGGCAAGGCGGTGCGCTTCTCCGAGACCGACGTGCGCGCCATGGGCCGCACGGCCTGCGGGGTGCGCGGCGTGCGCATGGACGACGACCAGCGGGTGATCGCACTGCTCAACGTGGACGAAGGCGCGGCGCTGTTTGCCACCGAGAACGGCTACGGCAAGCGCACCCGCTTCGACGAGTTCCCGGTTCACCGGCGCGGCGGCCAGGGCGTGATCGCGATCCAGACCGAAGGGCGCAACGGCGCCCTGGTGGGAGCCGCCCGGGTGCAGGAAGACGACGAGGCGATGCTGATCACCAATGGCGGCACGCTGGTACGCATGCCGGTGGAAGAGATTCCGCTGATCGGCCGCAACACCCAGGGCGTACGCCTGATCCGTCTGGATTCCGGCGAACAGCTGGTGGAACTGGCACGGGTGGCGCGCTTCGCCGGCGACGAGGACGACACTGACGCGGAAGCCGACACGGAGAATCAACAGTCGGCCGCCCCGGAAACGCACGAGGACGAGGCGCAGGGCGGCCGCGAACCCAGCGAAAAGGGAGATGAAGAATGAGCCGAATCTGGAACTTCAGCGCCGGCCCCGCGGCCCTGCCGCAGGCGGTGCTGGAACGGGCACGCGACGAGATGCTGGACTTCCACGGTACCGGGATGTCGGTGATGGAGATGAGTCATCGCGGCAAACCCTTCATGGAAGTCGCTGAAAAGGCGGAAGCCGATCTGCGCAAGCTGATGGGCATCCCCGACGACTACGCGGTGCTGTTCCTGCAGGGCGGGGCGACCGGGCAGTTTTCCGCGATCCCGATGAACCTGCAGCCGGGTGGCCAGCCGATGGACTACATCGATACCGGGGCCTGGTCCGGAAAGGCGATCAAGGAAGCGCAGAAGGTGGGGCCGGTGAACATCGTCGCCAGTTCCCAGGCCGAGGGCTATGCGTCCATCCCCGAGCGTTCGACCTGGAAACTCGATCCGAACGCCGCCTACGTGCACTACACGCCGAACGAGACCATCGGCGGCGTGGAATTCCACGAGGTGCCCGACGTGGGCGACAAGCCGCTGGTGGCGGACATGTCCTCCACCATCCTGTCGCGTCCGATCGATGTCTCGAAGTTCGGCGTGATCTACGCCGGCGCCCAGAAGAACATCGGTCCGGCCGGCGTGACCGTGGTGATCGTGCGCAAGGACCTGCTGGAACGCGAGAAGGGCCAGGTACCCGCCGTCCTGGACTGGAAGCTGCAGGCCGACAACGACTCCATGTACAACACCCCGCCGACCTTCGGCTGGTATTTCGCCGGCCTGGTCTTCGAATGGCTGCTGGAGCAGGGCGGGCTGGAAAAGATGGCCGAGATCAACCAGCGCAAGGCGGACAAGCTCTATCGTTTCATCGACAACTCGGCGTTTTATCGCAACCCGGTGGAGCCCAGTGCGCGTTCGTGGATGAACGTGCCGTTCATCCTCGCCGACGACAGCCTCGACGGTCCGTTCCTGAAGGAAGCCGACGCGGCTGGTCTGTCCTCGCTGAAGGGCCACCGCTCGGTGGGCGGCATGCGCGCGAGCATCTACAACGCAGTGCCTGAAGAGGCCGTCGACGCCCTGATCGAATTCATGGCGGATTTCGAGGAACGCCACGCCTGAAAAGGAGGTCGTGATGTACCGCGTCAAGACCTACAACAACATTGCGCTGCGGGGGCTGGAACGCTTCCCGCGCGAAACCTACGAAGTCGCCTCCGGTCTGGAAGACCCGGATGCGATCATGCTGCGCTCGCATGACCTGCACGGGGAGACCATCCCGGATTCGGTGCTGGCCGTGGGGCGCGCCGGCAGCGGGGTGAACAACATCCCGGTGCAGGATCTCACCGAGCGCGGCGTCGCGGTCTTCAATGCCCCCGGGGCCAACGCCAACGCGGTCAAGGAGCTGGTGATCGCGGGGCTGCTTCTCGGAGCGCGAAATCTGGTGCCGGCCGCCGGTTATGTGCAGTCCCTGGATCCCGATGATTCAGGGTTCACGGCCGCAGTAGAACAGGGCAAAAAGCGCTTTAGTGGCTTCGAACTCCCGGGGCGGCGGCTGGCCGTGCTCGGCCTGGGGGCGATCGGGGTCAAGGTGGCGAACGCCGCCCGGTCCATGGGGATGGAGGTCGTGGGCTTCGACCCCAAGATCACCGTGGAGAGCGCCTGGCAGATGGCATCGGACATCGAGCGCGCGCGTTCGGTGGATGCGGCGCTGGAAGGGGCGGATGCGGTCACGGTTCACGTACCCCTGACCGAAAACACGCAGAACCTGGTCAATGCCGAGCGCATCCGTTCGATGAACCCCGGCGCGATGGTGCTGAACATGGCCCGCGACGGGATCGTCGACGACGCCGCGGCCGGCGAGGCCCTCAACGAGGGCCACCTGCACGCCTACGTGACCGATTTCCCGGTCCCCGGCCTGCTGGATCACCCGCGGGTGATCACTCTGCCGCACCTGGGGGCGTCGACCACCGAGTCGGAAGAAAACTGCGCGGTGATGATCGCCGACCAGATGCGGGACTATCTCGAGAACGGCAACGTCGTCAATTCGGTGAACCTGCCAACCCTGGTACTGGAGCGGAAGGGGCAGGCGCGCATCGCCGTAATCAACCGCAACCTGCCGGACCGTGTAGCGCAGATCTCGCACGTCATCGGTGAATCGGACATCAATATCCTGCATCTGATGAACGACTCGCGTGGCGACATCGCCTACACCGTGCTGGACGTGGACGGACATCCCAGTCCGACCACGCTGGATGCGCTCTATCGCATCGACGGTGTACTGCGGGCGCGGGTGCTCTAGGTCGTGAGCGAAGGGGAGTCCCTCGCATCGCTGCGCGCGCGGATCGATGCGATCGACGGCGAGTTGCTGGCCCTGCTCAGCGAGCGGGCCCGCTGCGCGGAATCGGTCGCGCGGGTCAAGCGCGACAACGGCGAGGAGCCGGTGTTCTACCGGCCGGAACGCGAAGCCGAGATCCTGCGTCGGGTGCGGGAGGAGAATCCGGGGCCGCTGGCGGATGACGTGATCGTCCGGCTGTTCCGGGAGATCATGTCCGAATGTCTGGCCCTGGAGCATCCGCTGACGGTAGCCTATCTGGGGCCGGAGGGGACCTTCACCCACCTGGCCGCACGCAAGCATTTCGGCCATGCGGTCACGACCACGCCGCTGGCGTCCATCGACGCCGTGTTCGGCGCGGTGGAAACCGGGCGGGCGCAGTTCGGCGTTGTTCCGATCGAGAACAGTTCCGAGGGCGTGGTCACGCATACGGTGGACTGCTTCATGGACTCGTCGCTGCAGATCTGCGGCGAGGTCGTGACGCCGATCCACCATCACCTGCTGTCGCAAAGTGCCGATCTCGGGGAGGTCCGCCAGGTACTGGCCCACGCTCAGGCGCTGGCGCAGTGCCGGGAGTGGCTGGATACCTGGCTGCCGCACGCCGAGCGCCATGCGGTGGCCAGCAACGCCCGCGCGGCGGAACTGGCGGCCGGGGATGGGTCCGCGGCGGCGATTGCGTCGCGCGTGGCGGCGGAGCACTACGGGGTTCCGGTGCAGGTGGAGCACGTGGAGGACCGCGCCGACAACACCACCCGGTTCCTGATCATCGGCACGGCCACCACCCGTCCCAGCGGCGCGGACCGTACGTCGATCATGCTGAGCACGGCCAACCGGCCGGGCTCGCTGTACGCGTTGCTGAAGCCGATCGCCGAGGCCGGCATCAGCCTCACGCGCATCGAATCCCGTCCCTCGCGCTGTGCGCAGTGGACCTACGTGTTCTTCCTCGACCTGCTGGGACACCAGGAGGACCCGGAAATCGCCGGGTGCCTGGAACAGCTGAGGGAGACCGCCGACACGGTGAAGATCCTGGGCAGCTACCCCCAGGCCGCAACCTGAGAGGCATCCATGGCAACGAATCCTTCCGAATCCGAAGCCCCCGGGCCGGGTCCGGCCGCCCGGGCCGTGTCCGGCGTGCAGGGACTGCAGCCGTATCAGCCGGGCAAACCGGTGTCCGAGCTGGAACGCGAGCTGGGCATCAGCGAGGCGGTCAAGCTCGCTTCCAACGAAAACCCGCTGGGCCCGTCGCCGCGCGCCGTGGAGGCGGCCCGGGGCGTGCTGGGCGAAGCCCATGTCTACCCCGACGGCAATGCGTTCGAGCTGAAGGCGGCGCTGGCGGTGCGTCATGGAGTGGACCCGGCGCAGATCACCCTAGGCAACGGCTCCAACGAAGTGCTGGAGCTGATCGCGCGGACCTGGCTGGCGCCGGGGCGGGCGTCGGTGTTTTCCGCCCACGCCTTCGCGGTGTACCCGCTGGTGACGCAGGCCACCGGGGCCGAGGCGCGCGTGATCCCGGCCGTGTCGGCGGACGATGCCCGCCAGCCGTTCGGGCACGATCTGGATGCGATGCGCGCCCGGGTGGATGACGACACCGCGGTGGTGTTCGTGGCGAACCCGAACAACCCGACCGGTACCTGGCTGGATGCGCAGGCGCTGGAGGCCTTCGTGGCGGCGATGCCGCCGCAGACCATCGTCGTGATCGACGAGGCGTATGCCGAATACGTGGAAGAAGACGGTTATCCGGACGCCACACGCTGGCTGGACCGCTATCCCAACGCGGTCGTCACCCGGACCTTTTCCAAGATCCAGGGGCTGGCGGGGCTGCGCCTGGGCTATGCCGTGAGTTCGGCGCCGGTGGCCGACATGCTCAACCGCGTGCGTCAGCCGTTCAACGTGAACGCGGTCGCTCAGGCGGCCGGTCTGGCCGCGCTCGAGGACAGCGACCACATCCGGCACTCGGTGGCGGTCAACCGGGAAGGCCTGGTGCAGCTGGGGCGCGAACTCCGGGCCATGGGCCTGCGGGTCATCCCTTCGGTCGGCAATTTCATTACCTTCGACACCGGCACCGACGTCAACGCGGTGCATGACCGTCTGCAGCGGCGTGGGGTCATCGCCCGGCCTGTGGAAAACTACGGGCTGCCCGGGCATCTGCGCGTCACGGTCTCGACCGCGGAGGATAACGAACGATTCCTGGCCGCCCTGCGCGAGGCCCTTGCATGATCGACCGGCTGGTCATTTTCGGAGTCGGCCTCATCGGCGGTTCGCTGGCCCTGGCGCTGCGCGAGGCCGGGGAGGTGGGGACGGTCGTGGGCTGTTCGCGCAATCCGGACAATCTGCGCGAGGCCGAACGCCTCGGCGTGATCGACGAATGGACCACCGATCCGGCCGAGGCCGCCCGGGGGGCCGACATGGGCGTGCTGGCCGTACCCCTGGGGGCCATGGAAGGGCTGGCGGCATCGCTCGCCGGGATCTGGCCGGAGGATGCGCCGCTGACCGACGTGGGCAGCAGCAAACAGGCGGTGCTGGAGGCCCTGGCGCGGGGGTTCGGCGAGGTTCCGCGGCAGTTCGTCCCCGGGCATCCGATCGCCGGCACCGAGCAGAGCGGGGTGGCGGCCGCCTTTCCCGAACTGTTCCGCGAACGGCTGGTGATCCTGACGCCGGCCGACGCCACCAGCGTAATGGCGACCAACCGCGTGACTGCGATGTGGCAGACCGCCGGCGCGCGGGTCGAATTCATGACGCCGGCGCATCACGATCACGTGCTGGCAGCCACCAGCCACCTCCCGCACGTGCTGGCCTTTACCCTGGTGGCGTCGCTGTCGAAGATGAGCGACCGCGACGAGATCTTCCATTATGCGGCGGGCGGTTTCCGCGACTTCACCCGCATTGCCTCCAGCGATCCGGTCGTCTGGCGCGACATCTGTCTTGCCAACGGGCCCTCCATCCTGGAGGTGATCGAACGTTACCAGGCCGATCTCGAATCCCTGCGGCAGGCGATCGAGCAGGGCGACGGGCAGCGCCTGGAGCAGGAATTCACTCACGCCAAGACCACGCGGGATCGTTTCTGTGATCCCGCCCGAGCTCAACTGGATACCTGAACCGATGGATACCCTGACCGTTCAACCCGGCGGCGTCCTCAGCGGGACCCTGCGGGTCGCCGGCGACAAGTCGATTTCGCATCGGGCGATCATGCTGGGGGCGCTGGCCGAAGGCGCCACCCACGTGACCGGCTTCCTCGAAGGGGAGGACTGCCTCGCTACCCTGGAGGCGTTTCGCGCGATGGGTGTCCCCATCCGCCGCGAAGGGCCGGGCGAGGTCATCATCGAGGGGGTCGGGATGCACGGCCTGCGTGCGCCCGATGGTCCGCTGGACATGGGCAATTCGGGTACCGCCATGCGACTTTTGTGCGGTGTGCTCGCCGGGCAGGCGTTCGACAGCGAGCTCACCGGCGACACCTCCCTGTCGCGTCGGCCCATGCGCCGGGTCACCGAGCCGCTGGCGCGCATGGGCGCGCAGATCGACACCGCCGAAGGCGGCACCCCGCCGTTGCGGGTGCGGGGCGGACAGCCGCTGCAGGGCACGGAATACGCCCTCGAGGTCGCCTCCGCCCAGGTCAAGTCCGCACTGCTCCTTGCCGGCCTGTGGGCCGAGGGCCGCACCTGCGTGACCGAACCCGCGCCAACCCGCGATCACACCGAACGCATGCTGGAAGGTTTCGGCGTCGAAGTGGAACGTGACGGGGCCACGGCCTGTGTGGCCGGCGGCGGGCGCCTGCGCGGTGGCGACGTGGACGTACCCGCGGACATCTCTTCGGCCGCCTTCTTCATGGTCGGGGCGTCGATCGCGCCAGGTTCCCACGTGATCCTGCGCCACGTCGGGGTCAATCCGACCCGGACCGGCGTGATCGAGATCCTCCGCCGCATGGGCGCCGATATTCGTCTGCTGGATCTGCGCGAGGTCAGTGGCGAGCCGGTGGCCGACATCGAGGTGCTGTCGCACGAGCTGCGCGGGATCGAGATCCCGGAGGATCAGGTGCCGCTGGCCATTGACGAATTCCCGGCCATCTTCATCGCCGCCGCCTGCGCCCACGGCGAGACCGTGCTGACCGGCGCCGAGGAATTGCGCGTCAAGGAAAGCGACCGCATCCAGGTGATGGCCGACGGCCTCGCGGCCCTCGGCGTCGACTGCGAGGTTCGGCCGGACGGCATCCGCATTCAGGGGGGCGACGGTTTTCAGGGTGGCGAGATCCAGAGCCACGGAGATCACCGCATCGCCATGGCCTTCGCCATGGCCGCACTCCGCGCCGACGCGCCCGTCACCATTCACGATTGCCGCAACGTCGCGACGTCGTTCCCCGACTTCGCCGACCTGGCGCGGCAGACCGGACTGCACCTGGAGGCCCAATGACCCCGGTACTGACCATCGACGGTCCCGGCGGCGCAGGCAAGGGTACCGTCTGCATGCGCATCGCGGCGGCCATGGGCTGGCACCTGCTCGACAGCGGCGCGCTGTACCGCCTGGTGGGCCTGGCCGCACGCCGGCAGGGTGTGGAGCCGGACGACGCGGCGGCCGTCCCCGACCTGGCTCAGGCGCTGGACGTACGCTTTGAAATCGACCGCGATGCCACACGGGTCACGACCCTGCTGGAAGGCGACCCCGTCGACGAGGAGCTCCGCACCGAGCAGGCGGGCAACGACGCCTCGCGTGCAGCAGCCATTCCCGCCGTACGCGAGGCGCTGCTGCAGCGCCAGCGCGATTTCGCGGTGCCGCCGGGCCTGGTCGCCGACGGGCGCGACATGGGGACCATCGTGTTCCCCGAAGCGGATCTGAAGATCTTTCTCGATGCCAGTGCCGAGGAACGTGCGCGGCGTCGCCAACTGCAGTTGCTGGAACAAGGACTTAGTGCTAGCCTTGAAGATCTTCGGGAAGAGATGGAAGAACGCGACCGTCGCGACCGCGAACGCAGCGTGGCGCCGCTCAAGCCGGCCGAGGATGCCTGGGTCCTGGATACCACGGATCTGGACATCGTCGCCGTGGTCGATCTCATCCTGGAGCGCCTGCGGGACGTACTCCCGGAAGACCGCCCCCCTGCCGACGAAACCCCCGGCAGCGGGATCGACAACACTTGAAACCGGTTTCAGGAAGTTTCTGTAACCGCATTTAATTTAACAGGTTTTTAAATCCATGAGTGAAAGTTTCGCGCAACTGCTCGAAGAGAGCATGGCCTACACCCAGATGCAGCCGGGTGCCATCCTCAGTGCCACCGTCATTGAGGTGAACCCGGAAGTCGTCGTGGTGAACGCGGGCCTGAAGTCCGAGGGGGTCATCCCCACCGAGCAGTTCATGAACGACGAAGGGGAACTCGAAGTCGCCGTGGGCGATGTCGTGGAAGTTGCCCTGGAAACCCCGGAAGACGGCTTCGGCGAGACCCGCATGTCTCGCGAGAAGGCCAAGCGTGCCAAGGCCTGGGATCGCCTCGAACGGGCGATGGAAGACGAGGAATACGTCACCGGCAAGATCTCCGGCAAGGTCAAGGGCGGCTACACCGTCGAACTGGGCGACATCCGTGCATTCCTGCCGGGTTCACTCGTGGATGTCCGTCCGGTGCGCGATACCGCGTATCTGGAAGGCAAGGAGCTGGAGTTCAAGCTCATCAAGCTGGATCGCCGTCGCAACAACGTGGTCGTGTCGCGTCGCGCCGTGGTCGAGCAGGAATACAGCGCCGAGCGCGAGGAACTGCTCAAGAACCTGCAGGAAGGTGCGCAGGTCAAGGGTATCGTCAAGAACCTCACCGACTACGGTGCGTTCCTGGATCTGGGCGGCATCGACGGCCTGCTCCACATCACCGACATGGCCTGGAAGCGCGTCAAGCATCCGTCCGATGTCGTTGAAATCGGCCAGGAAGTCGAAGTCAAGGTGCTCAAGTTCGATCGCGAGCGCATGCGTGTCTCGCTGGGCCTGAAGCAGCTGGGCGAGGATCCGTGGGAGAACATCACCCGCCGTTACCCGACCGGCACCCGCATCTTCGGCAAGGTCACCAACATCACCGACTACGGCTGCTTCGTCGAGATCGAAGACGGCGTGGAAGGCCTGGTGCACGTCTCCGAAATGGACTGGACCAACAAGAACGTGAACCCGGGCAAGGTCGTGGCCATTGGCGACGAGGTCGAGGTGATGATCCTGGACCTGGACGAAGAGCGTCGCCGTATCTCGCTGGGCATGAAGCAGTGCCAGTCCAACCCGTGGGACGACTTCGCCGCCAACCACAACCGTGGCGAGAAGGTCCGTGGCCAGATCAAGTCGATCACCGATTTCGGCGTGTTCGTGGGCCTGGAAGGCGGCATCGACGGCCTGATCCACCTGTCGGATCTCTCCTGGAGCGAGTCGGGCGAAGAGGCTATCCGCAACTTCAAGAAGGGTGACGAGGTCGAGGCCGTGGTCCTGTCCGTGGATCCGGAACGCGAGCGCATCTCCCTGGGCCTGAAGCAGCTGGACCGCGACCCGTTCGCCAACTTCGTGGCCGAACACAGCAAGGGCAGCATCGTGAAGGGTACGGTCAAGGAAGTGGACGCCAAGGCCGCCGTGATCGAACTGGCCGATGGCATCGACGGGATCCTGCGCGCCGCCGACATCTCCCAGGACCGCGTGGAAGACGCGCGCACGGTGCTCAACGTGGGCGACGAGGTCGAGGCCAAGTTCATGGGTGTGGACAAGAAGACCCGTGCGATCAGCCTCTCCATCAAGGCGAAGGATCGTGCCGAGGAGGCCGAAGCCGTGTCCGAATACGGGCAGGGCGGCGGCGCCACCACCTCGCTGGGCGACCTGCTGAAGGAACAGATGGGCAAGAACGACTAAGCCCCGTTCCACCGCCCGCATCCGCGTCGCAATCGCGGGTGCGGGCCTTTTTTTGTCTTTCCTCCCCCTTTGCTGCGAGTGCCAGATGACCAAATCGGAATTGATCGACAATCTTGCCCGCAAATCACCGCACCTTCCGCCACGCGACGTCGAGCTGAGCGTCAAGGCCCTGCTGGAGCGGATGAGTCAGGCACTGGCCAGTGGCGAACGGGTGGAAATTCGCGGATTCGGCAGCTTTGCGCTGCATTTCCGGCCCCCGCGCATGGGTCGGAATCCCAAGACCGGCGAGGGCGTGGCCCTGCCCGGCAAATATGTCCCTCACTTCAAGCCCGGCAAGGAATTGCGGGAACGCGTCAATGACGGCGCGCAAAAGGACCAGTAGGCGGATACGACGAATGGCCGAGCGCGGAAAGTCCCGGCTGCGGCATTGGGTCGCATTCGTGGCCCTGATCCTGATCTCCTCGAGCATCGGGATCCTGGTGGTGTTCAACGAGGGCGCCGCCACCCTTCATCTCCCCGGTCTCACCCTCGAGGCCCCCTTGATCGTGCTCCTGGGCCTGAGCGCCCTGGCGGGTGTACTGATTGCATCCCTGATCTTCTGGCTCAGGCTGCGGCGTCTGCAACGCAAGATCGACCGGCTGCGGGATGAGAACCGTGCGCTGCGGGTCGAAGTGGAACAGCTGCGGACCGCGCCGATGCGGGATTTCTACTGAACCGGAATGATTGAGGACTGGTTCTGGCTGCTGTTGCCGGTTGCCGCCGCCAGTGGCTGGTGGGCCGCGCGCCGAGGTGTTCCCGAGGAGGAAGAAACCCGCGATCCCGCGCTGGACCGCTATCTCCAGGGCGTACGATATCTGCTGGACGATCGTACCGACGATGCCCTGCAGACCTTCATCGAAATGGTCGAAGTCGACCATGAAACCTTTGAAACGCACGTGATCCTGGGGCGCCTGTTCCGGCGGCGGGGCGAGGTGGACCGCGCGATCCGCATTCACCAGAACCTGGTGGCGCGCCCGGCGCTGACCGACGCCCAGCGGGCACAGGCGCTGTGCGAACTGGGCCAGGACTTCCTGCTGGCGGGGGTGCTCGATCGGGCCGAGGGGGTGTTCCGCGAACTCATGAATTCGCCGAACCAGGCCTCCGAGGCACTGGAAGGCTTGCGGCACGTGTACGAGACGCAGCGCGAGTGGGGCAAGGCGATCGAGGTCGGCAACCGGCTGCGCGCCGAGGGCTCGCCACAGGAACCCCTGCGGGTTGCGCATTACCATTGCGAACTGGCGAGCGAGGCGCTGGAACGCAATGACCTGGCCGAGGCCTCCGAACGGGCAGGCCAGGCCGAAGCCCTGGTACCGGGCCTGTCGCGGTCCCTGCTGCTGAAATCGGAAATCGCCGAACGCGAGGGACGCATTCGCGAGGCCATTGATCACGGCAGCGACGCAGTCGCCCGGACGCCGCGGCTGGCACCGTTGCTGGTCCCGCGGCTGGAGCAGTTGCATCAGGCCCTGCCGGGCGAGCATCGTCTGGCGGCGCTGGAACAAGTACTGACCGACCTGGCCGAGGAACGCGGCGTGACCATGGCGCGTATCGCACTGATGCGGCTGTATCGACGGACCGGACGCATGGACCGGGCGCTGCATGAGCTGGGGGTCATCCTGGCCCAGCGTCCGGTGCCCACGTCGGGGCTGCTGGAGGCGGTGCGCTGGATGAAGGTACTGCCCGCGGTGCAGAGCTACGTGAGCGAATTTACGGCCTTCGAGAAGGCGCTGTCGGATCAGCTGCGCAGTCAGCACCTGTATCAATGCACCAACTGCGGCTACCAGGGCCGCGGCCATGTCTGGCAATGCCCCAGCTGCCGGCGCTGGGACACCCTGCGCGGGCTGGATTTCGATATCGATCAGACCACCGAGGACGCCGAAGCGGCGCTGATTCGCGAGGAGAGCCACTGAATGGACCCGGTAACGGAAACCCCGAACCTGCAGGAGCCGCGGCTGATCGTCGCCCTGGACTTCGCCTCCGGCGACGAGGCGCTGGCCTTTGCCCGCGGTCTGGACCCCCGCCAGTGTGCGCTGAAGGTGGGTTTCGAGCTGTTCATGGTCGCCGGACCGGACCTGGTCGAACGCCTGCACGCTCTCGGCTTCCGGGTATTCCTGGACCTCAAGTTTCACGACATCCCCAACACGGTTGCGGCCGCCTGTCGCGCGGCTGCCCGCATGGATGTGTGGCTGGTGAACCTGCACGCTTCCGGCGGCCTGGCGATGATGCGGGCGGCCCGTGACGCGGTCCGCGAGGTCAATGAACGGACGGCCCTGCTGGCCGTAACGGTGCTGACCTCCAGTGACCGCGCAACCCTGGAGGAGACCGGCGTACAGGACACCCCGGATGGCCAGGTCATGCGCCTGGGGCGCCTGGCGGTGGAGCAGGCGGGGCTGGACGGGCTGGTCTGCTCGGCGCGCGAAGCTGCGATGCTGCGCCGGGAGCTGGGAGCGGCGCCCAGACTGGTGACACCCGGGATTCGCCTGGAGACGGCCGGGGGCGACGACCAGAAACGGGTGATGACGCCGGAACGGGCACTGGAGGCCGGCGCCAGTGCCATTGTGGTCGGCCGGCCGATCACCCGTGCGCAGGATCCCGCCGCGGCGATGCGGACGATCGCGGGACGCATGCAGGGGGTTTCCCCGACGCAGTGATCGGGCTAGGATCCATGGTGAGCGCACGGAAGATGGCGCTCGCCACCATTGAAAAAACAAGGAGGTTCACCATGATCCGTACTGTATCCATGTTCCGTTTTGCCCGGGTGTTGCTGCCCGCCATGGCGCTGGGGCTGAGCCTCGGCTCGCCGGTCACTGCCGGCGAACAGGTGCCCGTCAACGTCAATTCGGCACCGCTGGAGGAGCTGGTCACCCTGAGCAATGTCGGTGAGGTCACGGCGCGTGCCATCCTCGAACACCGGGAAGAACACGGTGATTTCGAATCCGTGCAGGCCCTGACCGAGGTGTCCGGCATTGGCGAACGGACGGTGGAAATGAATCTGGATCGGATTGAACTGGAATAGGTAGAGCGGCCGGGGCATGACCGCCATCGTGCGGCCATGCCCCGCAGCCCGGAGGGCACATGACCGAAAAGAGCAAACGAATCCGTACCGCGGTCTTTCCCGTGGCCGGCATGGGGACGCGCTTTCTGCCGGCGACCAAGGCCAACCCCAAGGAAATGCTCCCGGTGGTGGACAAGCCGCTGATCCAGTATGCCGCCGAAGAGGCCGTCGCGGCGGGGATCGATACCCTGGTGTTCGTCACCGGACGTAACAAGCGCGCCATTCCGGATCACTTCGACAAGGCGTACGAGCTGGAGAACGAGCTGGAGGAACGGGGCAAGACCAAGCTCCTCGAACGCATCCGCAACATCGTTCCATCGAGCGTCACCTGCGTGTATCTGCGCCAGGCCGAAGCCCTGGGGCTGGGGCATGCGGTCGCGTGTGCGCGCCCCGTGGTGCGCGAAGAACCGTTCGCCGTGATCCTGGCGGATGACCTGATCGAGGCGGTCGATGGCGGGGCCACCGCGCAGATGGTGGAACAGTACAACAGCCATGGTTGCAGCGTGCTGGGCGTGGAAGAGGTGCCCGAAGACCGCACCCATCAGTACGGCATCATCGATCCGGAACGCACAGCCCCCCGCAGCTGGGACGTGAAGGGCATCGTGGAAAAACCCGATCCGGCCGATGCGCCGTCGAACGTGGCCGTGGTCGGGCGCTATGTGCTGACGCCGCGGATCTTCGATCTGCTGGAACGGCAGGAACCCGGGGCCGGCGGCGAGATCCAGCTGACCGATGCCATCGACCGCCTGCGCGAGGAGGAGCGCGTGACGGCCTGGGAGTTTTCCGGGCGACGTTTCGACTGCGGCAGCAAACTCGGCTACCTCAAAGCCACAGTCGAGTTCGCGCTCAAGCACCCCGAACTCAAGGACGATTTCCGCGACTACCTGCGCACGCGGACGGACAGCTGACGCGTCCGGGCCCGGCGCTCACCACCAAAGCCGACGATGCCGGGGCCGAACCGGCAACCGCCCGCGCCAGTACTGGATCATCAGCAGGCCGACCACCATGCCGCCCAGATGCGCGAAATGGGCGATCCCCGACATGGTCCCGGACACCCCCAGATAGAGCTCGAGGATGCCGTAGCCGATCACGAAGTACTTGGCCTTGATCGGAATCGGCAGGAAGATCAGGAACAGGCGCTGGTTGGGGAACATCATCCCGAATGCCAGCAGCACCCCGAACACCCCGCCGGAGGCCCCCACCGTGGGGTAGATGGCATCACCGTTGCCCCCCGCTGTAACCACCAGCTGCACCAGACCGGCCCCGATCACGCAGATCAGGAAATAGGTCGCGAACATGCGCGAACCCCATGAATTCTCGACCTGAACACCCAGCATCCACACCACGAACATGTTGACGAACAGGTGCAGCGGCCCGCCATGCAGGAAGCCGTAAGTCACCAGCTGCCAGATCTGGAAATCCGGCACGCGCATCATCGACCCGTCCTGCATGATGGTGGACGGGGTACCAATCGGCCACAGGGCGAAATGGGCCATCAGCCAGTTGCCCAGGGCGGGCATGGCCAGGAACAGCAGGACGTTGGTGACCAGCAGAAAGCCGATCACCGGAGGCATCATGCTGAAGCGTGGCGAGCGCGGGTCAGGATGAGTCATGCGGAGGGTGCGCCGGTCCGGCTCAGAAGTCGTCGGTCACGGCGCCGCGGCTGGCCGAGCCGACGGAGCGTGCATACTTCGCCAGCACCCCTCGGGCCGCGGGTGGCTCGGGGGCCTTCCAGGCGGCCCGGCGGCGTTCCAGTTCCTCGGGATCGATGTCCAGATCCAGCTGGTTCCGGTCGGCGTCGATCACGATCGGGTCGCCTTCCTGCACCAGCGCGACAGGGCCACCGGCGGCTGCCTCGGGCGCGACATGACCCACGACCATGCCGTAGGTGCCGCCGGAGAACCGTCCGTCGGTGACCAGGCCCACCGCGTCCCCCAGTCCGGCACCGATCAGCGCCGCGGTGGGAGCCAGCATCTCGCGCATCCCGGGCCCGCCGCGCGGTCCTTCATGGCGAATGACGATCACGTCGCCCTCGCGGATCTTGCCGGCGAGAATCGCGTCGAGGCAGGCCTCCTCGGAATCAAATACCCGGGCGGGTCCCCGGATGCTGCGCCGCTTGAGGCCGGTCACCTTGGCCACGCCACCTTCGGGGGCCAGGCTGCCCTTGAGGATCGCCAGGTGGCCCTGTGGATAGAGCGGGTCGGCCGGAGTGCGGACCATGTCGGCGGCCTCCGCCGGCGGGGCGGCGGGCGCATCGCGAAGGGTCTCCGCCAGGGTTTCGCCGGTGATCGTCAGGCACTCCCCGTGCAAAAGGCCGGCGTCCAGCAGCAGGCGCATGACCAGCGGTGTGCCGCCGGCCTGGTGGAAGGCGGTGGTGACGTAACGCCCGGAGGGCTTGAGATCGCACAGGACCGGGGTGCGACGGCGAATCCGTTCGACATCGTCCAGATCCAGGGGCGCCTCGGCGGCGTGCGCGATCGCCAGCAGGTGGAGCACCGCGTTGGTGGAGCCGCCCAGGGCCATGACCACCGCGAGGGCATTCTCGAACGCCGGCCGGGTGAGGATGTCGCGCGGCTTGCGATCGGCATGGATCGCCTCCAGCAGGACCTCGCCGGAGCGCGCCGCGGACTCGCCTTTTTCCGGATCCTCGGCAGCCTGGGTCGAGGATCCCGGCAGGCTCATCCCCAGCGCCTCGAAGGCCGAGGACATGGTATTGGCGGTGTACATGCCCCCGCAGGAACCCGCGCCGGGACAGGCGTTGCGCTCCACGCCCTGCAGGTCCTCGTCGGACAGCCGACCGGCGCCGTGCTGCCCCACGGCCTCGAAGGCACTGACGATGGTCAGTTCCTGGCCCTTGTAATGCCCGGGCTTGATGGTGCCGCCATAGACGAAGATGCCCGGCACGTTGAGGCGGGCGAGGGCGATCATCGCCCCGGGCATGTTCTTGTCGCAGCCCCCGGTGGCCAGCACCCCGTCCATGCTCTGCCCGTTGACCACGGTTTCGATCGCATCGGCGATCACCTCGCGCGAGACCAGCGAGTACTTCATCCCCGGCGTGCCCATGGAGATGCCGTCGGAGATGGTGATGGTGCCGAAGGTCTGGGGCATGCCGCCGGCCTCACGCACCGCTCGTTCCGCGCGTTCGGCAAGCGCGCCGATTCCCGTGTTGCAGGGGGTAATCGTACTGTGCGCGTTGGCAATCCCGACGATCGGACGCTGGAAATCGTCGTCTCCGAACCCGACGGCGCGCAGCATGGCGCGATTGGGTGTGCGGCGCGGCCCTTCGGTGACCACGCGCGAGCGGCGGTTGTCCTGGCTCATGGTGTCCTCAGTGTGTCCGGGTCTGGTTCTCGCGACTGTAACGCCCGTTCATGAAGCGGTCGAAGAACTTGCCCAGGTCCGGGTGATCGATCTGTTCGCCCGAGGTGTCGCTTTCCAGATGGCGCTCGGCCACATAGGTGCTGTGGGTGTAGCCATCCACCAGCACGTGGTACCACGGTTGGTCCTTGGGCGGCCGGCTCTTCGCGACCGTCTCGTACCATTCGTCCGAGCCGTTGTAGACCGGGTCGACATCCACGATGACGCCGCGGTAATCATACTTGAGGTGATGGACGATCTCGCCCACCGAAAAACGGGTGCCGCTGGCCATGGTGCAATCTCTCTGCTCGCAGGGGTGAAAACAAAAGAATAGACCGGGCGAGCCCGGGGCGCGTCACGCCGTCTCAGGGTTCGTCCGGTTCCTGTCCGGATCCGCTCGGGGCCGCCTCCCGCCGCGGGCCGTACTGCTTGAAAGCCTCCCGCACGCGCTGCATCTCCGCGGCATCCAGCAGGGCGGGGCCGCCGATGGACAGGCTCAGCACGTACTGCTGCGCCAGCAGTTCGACCTCCTCGGTGAGCCACAGCGCGCGTGCGAGGTCCGGCCCGGTGGCGATCATCCCGTGGTTCGCCAGCAGACAGGCGTAGCGGTCATCCAGTGCGGCAAGCGCATGTCGCGAGAGTTCCGGGGTCCCGAAGGTGGCATACGGGGCACAGCGGATGGAGTCGCCGCCGGCGGCCGCGATCATGTAATGCAGCGGCGGGATGTCGCGCTGCTGGATCGCGACCACGCTGGCGTACACCGAATGCACGTGCACCACCGCATGGATATCTTCGCGTTCCCGCAGGATCGCGCGATGAAAATGCCATTCGCTGGAAGGCTTCTGGTGCGCGGGCCAGCGTCCCTCGGCATCCATGTACACCAGATCCTCCGGCGCCAGGTCCTCGTACGCCACGCCGGAGGGGGTGATCAGCAGGCCGTGACCGCAGCGTACACTGACGTTACCGGATGTACCCTGGTTGAGGCCGCGCCGGTTGGTTTCCAGCGCCGTGTCGATCACCGCCTCGCGCAACTGTTGCTCGTTCATGCGCCTGCCTTCGTCCGGAACCGTCCCGCGCATTCTGCCTGACGGGCGCGCCCGGAGCATCCGGCCGCAAGGGTTCCGGGGAGTTCGCCCCGGGCAAGCACCCGTCCGTTCGCGGCCAGGGCCGCTCCTACCTCTGCAGGAGCCTGCTTGCAGGCGAACCGAGCCGGAGTCGCCGAAACGGCCAGCGCGAGCGCCAGCAGCAGGATCATCGTGGTGGCCACGCGCCCGATAACCGGCCAGCGATGCAGCTGGCGTTCGGTCAGGGTCCACCAGTGGGCCAGCCGGGCCATGCCGGGCAGGGGGCGCGGGGCGCTTCGGTCCGGTCCGGATTGCCGCGCCGCGACCGCGCCGATCCCGGGCCACCGGGATCGCAGCCACCATGCCTCGCCTGCCAGCACCCCGGCCAGTAGCAGCGGCCAGAGGCCGTCCCCGAGGGCCGTTGAAGTCAGGGCGTATTCGCGCAGGGAGGTATCCGCTAACCACCAGGGCAACAGCAGCCCCGCAACGAGGGTCAGCAACCAGGGTGTCATGCCCCTGGTGTCAACGGCGCCGCCGGTCGTCGGCTTCAAGTCGGGCTCCGGGGGATGGCTGGCCGCGCGGCGCAGGAAATGCAGCATCAGCAGGGCGGTGGCGGTGCCGGTCACCCCCGCCAGCCAGCCGGGCATTCCGGTCGTGAGGGCGGCCTTGGCCAGGGCGCCGCCGGAGAGCGGCGCGGCCGCGAGCGCGGCCCCGGCCAGCACCAGGCCAAACAGCAACGCCCTCCGGGTGCACCGATCCGCCGCCGTGGCCAGCAGCCCCGTTCCGAGGAACAGCGCCCCCTTGGCCAGACCGTGATGAGCGAGCATCACCGCCAGGCCCGCCCAGACCGCGGCCGGCGACGTCCCGGCCGCGGCCATCCCGAGCAGGGCGACCACCAGACCCATCTGACTGACGCTGGACCAGGCGAGGATGGTCTTGGGTTCGGACTGGCGCAGACCCGCGGCCACGGCATAAAAGGTGCCCGTGAGGCCCAGCGCGGTCAGGATCAGGGCGCCGTGCCCGGGGATCTCAAGACCGCCTTCCAGCAGTCGCCATGCCCCCAGGGCGCCGACCTTGATCATCACCCCGCTCAGCACCGCACTGGCCGGCACCGGCGCCACCGCGTGGGCCCGGGGCAGCCAGGCATGCAGCCCCGGCGCGCCCAGCTTCAGGCCGAAGCCGATCGCGAACAGCAGGGCGGCGGCCGGTTCCATGCCCGCACCCAGTCCGACGAGATCCGGCGAATTCCCCGGACCGGCGAGCATGGTGGTCCAGGCCACCGCCGTGAACAGCGCGACCTCGCCGATCAGCATCAGGCCGAGGTAGAGCCGTCCGGCCCGCAGGGCCGTCACGCCGCCGGTGTGGGTGACCAGACCGTAGGCCGCGAAGGTCATCAGCGCGAAGCCGGCATAGAAGGTGAGCAGATCCGCCGCCAGCACCAGCAGCAGGTAGCCGGCCAGGGTCAGAAGCCAGAACACGGCAAACCGCAGCGGGTGTGTCAGCGGGTGTCGATGGGCGTACGCCCCGGCGAGCAGCCACAACAGGGCGCCGGGCAACAGAAAGGCGCGGGCCGTGCCATCCAGCGCCAGACGGGCCTGATCCAGCAGCCCGGGCAGCACGATCCCGGCATCGGGGTCGGGGCCTGCCAGGGCCAGCAAGAGCGCCGGCAGGGCCGCCAGCGGCAGCAGGATGGTGGCCCGGCGACGCAGGGCGGGGAGCGCGAGCGCGGTCAGGGCCAGCCATGGCGCCAGCACGGCCAGCAGCAGTGCGAGCTGCGTGGCGTTCATGCGGCCAGCCCCCCGGCCGCAAAGGCCGAGCGCAGCGCCGTGGCGAACAGGCCGCTCCCGATCGCCGCCAGGGCCAGCAGCAATGCGGCCCGGGGCATGGCGAGCGGAATGGGCAGCGGTTGCCCCTGTGCGGACACCACGGCCGCATCAACGCTTCCCGCACGCAATGGATCACGCAGGATGCGCCACAGGTATCCGGCGGTGATGAACGTCCCGAGCACGATCACTGCCGCCCAGGGCCAGGCGCGCGCGGCCAGGGCCGATTCCAGCAGCCACCACTTGGCAACGAAGCCCCCGCTGGGCGGCAGACCCACCAGACTCGCCGCCGCCAGCGCGATCGCGATCCAGGCCAGCAGGCTGCCGCCGGCCATCGGCGGGCCGATACGGCGCAGATGGTCGCTGCCCCATTGCCACGCCAGGCAGCCCGCTGCCAGGAAGAGGCTGCCCTTGGCCAGGCCATGGGCCAGCAGCAGCATCAGCATGCCCGCGTGGGCCTGGTCGGGCAGGGCCCCGGCGGTCGCCAGCGGGAACACCAGCAGGCCGAAGCCCAGCTGCGAGACGGTCGAATACGCGATCACCATCTTCAGATGGCGCTGGAGCATGGCCAGCACACCGCCCCAGATCACCGCCGCCGCCCCCAGCAGGCCCAGCAGCTGTGCCGGCAACCCCGGAAGCATTCCGACAAACGGACCGAACCACAGACGCACCAGCAGATAGAACGCCGCGGTCACCACCACAGCGGAAAGCACCGCACTGACCGCCGCATGCGCTCGCCCATGGGCCGAGGGCAGCCAGAAATGCAGCGGGAAGATCGCCCCCTTGAGCAACAGACCCAGGGTGATCATCACCGCGGCCGCCAGGGTGACGGGTTCCTCCGCGGCCCGGCCGGTCAGCAGGGCGATATCCAGCGCGCCGTACTGTCCGTAGAGCAGGGCGACGCCCAGAAGATACAGCGTGGACCCCAGCAGCGTTGCGAGGAAATAGCGCCATGCCGCGGCGAGCGCCGGCCCGCCGGCGGCGGCGATCAGGGCCACCGCCGCCAGCGCCACCATCTCCAGGATCACGTAGAGATTGAACAGGTCGGCGGACAGGAACAAGGCATTGAGCCCGCCCCACAGGAACAGCCACAACGGCCAGAAATAACGTCTCTGGCGACTGTCCGGCACCAGACGGCGCTCGGCAAGGCGATAGATCGCCGCGGCCAGCGCGACCACAGTGGTCAGGACAAGCAGGGTCAGGGCGAGGGCATCGATCTGCCAGCCGATTCCCAATGGCGCGGCCCAGCCCCCCAGATCCTGGCGCCAGGGGCCGGTGCGCAGGTTTTCGAGGACCAGAACGGCCAGTACCGGCAACAGCAGCAGTCCGGTACCCAGCGTCGCCATGCGGCCCCGGCGCGGATGCGCGAAGGCGACGGCCGCCGCCATCAGCGGCAGCCCCACCACCACGGCCGTAGCCAGCGCGGTGTTCACGGGTTGCGCGACTCCTGGTCGCGGCCGCTCACCGGCCCGCCACGGCGTTCCAGCAGGCGGACCATCAGCCCCAGTGCCACCGCGGTGGTGGACACCGTCACCACGATGCCTGTCAGCACCATGGCGTGGGGCACGGGGTCCAGCACCTCGGCTGCATGTGCCAGCGCCACCAGCAGCAGGAAGACCGCGGTGGTCAGGACGTTCAGCGCGAGGATCTTGCGCATCAGCTGCGCACGGACGAACAGCCCGTGCAGGCCAATGATCAGCAGCGCGACCGCCAGCAGCAAGTACAGGGTCATGCCGGCCTCCGGGTGTCCCAGTCGGCCGGGGGCTCGCCACCCAGATACAGCGCGAACAGCAGCAGCGCGATGGAGAGCCCCGCGGCAAGCTCCAGCAGCAGGATCAGCCAGCCGGCCAGCTCGACCGGGTACTCGAAGAACCCGTGACCCCCGACCATCACCGCGAAGGCCACCCCCAGCATTGCGGTCATCCCCAGCGCGAGCGCCCAGCGCCACGGGCCGTAGACGTCACCCGACAGCCAGGGCCGGGCGCCGGCCAGCAGCATCAGCACGCCGCCGGCGCCCATCACCGCACCGGCCGGGAAGGCACCCCCGGGCGCATGACTGCCCCGCCACAGCAGATAGGCCGAAACCAGCACGAACGCCGGGAACAGCACGCGGCCCAGAGCGGGCAGGGCGGGCGACACCAGTTCGGGCGAGGAAGGCCAGGGGGTAGGACCCAGCGACCACAGCACGACCACGCCCAGCAGCAGAATGGCGATCTCCAGCAAGGTGTCGAAGGCGCGGAAGTTGAGCAGTACGGCGGTGACCGGGTTTTCCACCCCGGAGCGCCCGAGTTCCGCGGCCACCGGTTCGCCCAGCCCCGGGGCCGGGAGCAGCCACGCCGCCCCGCCCAGGCCGGCCAGCAGCAACAGCCCCATCGGCAGCCAGAACGCCCGGTCGCGCCCGCGCTGGCACACATCCGACGCGCGCCCCGCCTCCCAGTCCAGCCGCCCCAGCGCGGACAGCAGCAGCGCACCGGTGATGCCCGCGCCGATTGCCGCTTCGGCCAGAGCGATGTCCGGGGCCTCCAGGCGCACCCACGCCAGCGCCATCAGCAGTCCGAACACCATGAAACTGACCACCGCGCGGAACAGCCCCGCCGCGTGGATCGCCTGCCAGGCGGTCCACAGCAGGGCCGTGGCCAGAACCCCGTCGAATGCCAGACCCAGGGCGCCCATTCACAGCCCCCACGGCCGGATACCGCGGCGCAACGCGGCGCGTGCGATCAGACCCGCCCCCACGGCCGTGGCGACCAGCATCAGCAGCCACACCAGCAGCAGTTTCAGGGTCAGGGTCAGACTGCCCGAATACACCCCCAGCCCCAGGCAGATCATGCCCAGGCCGATGTTGTCGGCCTTGGGCTGGGCATGCAGGCGGGTATACACATCCGGAAAACGCAGCAGCCCCAGCGTACCCAGCAGCAGGAACAGCACACCGCCCACCGTCAGGATCCCCCCGATCACGCCCGTCAGGCTCACGGCCGGTGCTCCTCGTCGCTGGAACGGGTGCGGCCGGACCAGGCGCGGTTCACGAACGTGACCACCGCCAGCGCCGATAGCAGCGCAAACACCAGCGCCAGATCCACCAGGGCCTCGCGCTGCGTCAGCACTGCCAGCAGCAGCGCGATGGCGATGGCCGAGGTCGCGAACATCTCCGCGGCCAGCATGCGGTCGGCGGCCGTTGGCCCGCGCAGCACCCGCATCAGCCCCACCACGATGTTGAGCATCAGCAGGATCACCAGGAACGGGAACAGATCAGTCATTGGGCGATTCCGGCTGAAACATGTTCATCACATGCCCCTCCAGACGCTCCAGCATGTCCTGGGTCCGGCGGGGACGGGCCAGCACGTGCAGCGTAATCGCCTGTTCCGAGATGCGCACGCACAGGGTCCCGGGCATCAGATTCACCAGATTGGCGAACATCAGGCGCGGGGTCCCCGCCGGCAGCGCCCAGGGGTAATCCAGCAGGGCCGGCTCCAGCGGGCAACGGGGATGCACCGCACGCCAGGCCACATCCAGCGCGCTGCGCAGCGAAAAGAACAGAAACACCGGCACGAAGGCGATGATCCCGCGGATTCGCCAGCCCCCCGTCCATCCCGGCGCGAAGGGATTGAGCCAGGCCGCCGCCAGGATCGCCGGCACGCCCCACCACCAGGCCCCCGGATCGCCCTCGGTCAGGATCCACCAGATCCCGGCGTAGCCCGCCACGCGCAGCACCCGCCCCGACCAGCGCGCCCGGGCCACCCCCGCACGGTTTCCCCGCAGCCCGCCACCGGATCCGTCCATGCTCCATCCCCGCACCACAGTCGCCAATGCCCGCCAGTTTCCCCCACCCGGGCCGCATCGCGCCAGCGGGCGGAGCAAGGTCGCCTTCGCCCGGAATACACCGAAATTCTGGCATCCTCGCGATTGCGATATTCCCTCCTGGTATTTAGGGTTTAATCGGGAATGCCAGACCCTTCTGTGGTGACCCTGGATACGGGTCGACATCACCGCGAGAGACGACGGGCACGGGGGAGATATGGGTGCAGGAAAAGGCAACGATACCGATTACGGGCCGTACGATGCGCAAGAGATGGAGGGCGCACTGCGGCGGTCGCTGGCGACCGACCGGCTGACGCTGGGCGTGCGGCTGGCCACCCTGGTGGTGTTCTACGCGCTGGCTGCCCGGGCGGTGGCCGACGGGCTGCCCGCCAGCCACCTGCTGATACCGCTGGTGTTCGAGTTCGTTTTCATGCTGTGGCTCGGCCTTGTGATTTCGCGCACCGTGGTCGACTGCCCGGACTTTCGCGCTGCCAACGGAATCGGACTTGTCCCGTTGTTCTGGACGCTGGCCGTGGCCGGAGGAGCGCTGATCTGGCTGGCCTGGGGCGAGGACGGCCTGTCAGCCGCTCGCGTGCCCGATGCGGCGCTGCAAACCTGGCAACACAGCATCGAAACCGGTCTGGTCTGGGCAATGCTCGCCGGCGTCATCGGGCTGACCGCCGCCAGCGCGCACGAGATCGCCGAGTGGCGACGCACCGGGGGAGCTTTCATATGGACCTCGACGCTGTTTGCAACCATGCGGATTTTGCTGGCGATATTCGTGCTCCCGCTGGTTATTTTCCTCCTTCTGCCCCTGTTGATCCCGCTGATCACACAGATGATCCACGGGGAGCTCAATCCCGCCTGGGCGGTGTGGACGGTACTCCTGGTGCTCGACCTCGGCGTGGTAGTGACGGGCGCATTGCTGCATCGTCACCTTGAGCAAAAGGCTGCTCAGGAGGCCTGATTCGTTACGGGAAAGCGGATGCGGGGCGGCCCCGCGAGTTGCTGTAAATGAGGATGTACGGCCCCGGTGCAAGGGCATGAGGGCCTTTGCATGATCGGGGTGGCGGCTGCACGCAAGACGGGGCGACGGATAGCGGTTGGGCTTCCCGGATCGGTTCCGGGGGCGGCATGGTGGCGAGCCCGTGTCCTGACGGAGGAGAGTGTTTGCGCGCCCAGCGGCCGGGGCATGGCCCGGCCGTGGCGGGGTGGAATCGGGATCGATACCATGACGCTCGGCCGGGCGACGGGCGTTGTCGTCACGTCGGGCGAGCATGGCCGGGCAAACGGCGGATGCGACACACCCCCTCACGCGATTCAAGGATGGCCCCTGCATGATCCTCACCCTGAACCAGCTCGAACGGCACCTGTTCGCGGCGGCGGACATCCTCCGCGGGCGCATGGACGCCTCGGAGTTCAAGGAGTACATCTTCGGCATGCTGTTCCTGAAGCGCTGTTCCGACGTCTTCGAGCAGCGGCGGGAAGAGGTGCGCGACAACCTGCGCGCCAGCGGCAAGAGCGAGGAAGAGATCGCCAGGCTCGTCGAGATGCCCAGCTGGTACAAGTCGGACTTCTACGTCCCGCCCAAGGCGCGCTGGGAGTACCTGCTTCACGAGGCTCACCAGGGCGTGGGCAACGAGCTGAACAAGGCCCTGGCCGGACTGGAGGAGCACAACCCCAGCCTGGCCGGGGTGCTGGAGCACATCGACTTCACCCGCAAGGTGGGCTCCACCACGCTGCCGGACAAGAAGCTGCGCGACCTGATCGTCCACTTCAGCGAGTACCGCCTGCGCAACGAGGACTTCGAGTTCCCCGACCTGCTGGGGGCCGCCTACGAGTACCTGATCCGCGATTTCGCCGACTCGGCCGGCAAGAAGGGCGGCGAGTTCTACACCCCGCGCCCGGTGGTCCGCATGATGGTGCGGCTGATGGACCCGCAGGAGGGCCACAGCGTGTACGACCCGTGCATGGGATCGGGCGGGATGCTGATCCTGTCCAAGGAGAACCTGGAAGAGCAGGGCGGCGACACGCGCAAACTCAACCTGTTCGGGCAGGAGGCCTCCGGCTCGGTCTGGGCCATCGCCAAGATGAACATGTTGCTGCACGGGATCAGCAGCGCCGACCTGCGCAACGAGGACACCCTCACCGACCCGCAGCACGTCGAGGGCGGCGAGCTCAAGCGCTTCGACCGCATCCTCACCAACCCGCCGTTCTCCATCGGCTACACCTCCAGCCCGCACTTCCCGGAGCGCTTCCACTACGGCAGCGTGCCCGAGGGCGCCAAGAAGGCCGACCTGATGTTCCTGCAGCACATGGTCGCCAGCCTGAACGGCAACGGCCGCCTGGCCACCGTAATGCCCCACGGCGTGCTGTTCCGCGGCGGCGACGAGAAGCGCATCCGCGCCGGCCTGCTGGAAGACGACCTGGTGGAGGCGGTGATCGGCCTGGCGCCCAACCTGTTCTACGGCACCGGCATCCCGGCCAGCATCCTCGTGCTGCGCGCCAGGGGCGCCAAGCCCGAGGAGCGCCGGGGCCGCGTGCTGTTCATCAACGCCGATCGTGAGTACCACGAGGGCCGCGCCCAGAACCACCTGCTGCCGGAACACATCGAGAAGATCGTCAGCACCTGGGATGCCTTCGAGGATGTGCCCGGCTTCGCCCGGGTCGTGCCCCTCGAGGAGCTGCGCGAGAACGACTACAACCTGAATATCCGCCGCTACGCCGACAACACCCCGCCGCCCGAGCCCCAGGACGTGCGCGCCCACCTCAAGGGCGGCGTGCCGGTGAAGGAGATCGAGGCCCGGCGCCCCCTGTTCGACGCCCAGGGCCTGGACCCGATGCACCTCTTCACGCCCCGTCCGGACGATCCCGACTACGTGGACTTCGCCGACCACCTGAGCGAGAAGCGCGACCTCAAGCCGGCCATCGAGGCCGACGCCGGCCTGCAGGAACGCGAGGCCCGCGTGCTGGCCGCCTTCGAGGCCTGGTGGGGCGTGCACGGCGCCAGCATCACCGCGCTCTCCGGCAACGGCGGCCGCCTGACCCGGCTGCGCGACGAGCTGCTGGGCAGCTTCTCCGCCGCCCTGGAGCCCACCGGCATGCTCGACCGCTTCGCGGTGCGCGGCATCATTGCCGGCTTCTGGTTCGACAACAAGAACGAGTTCCGCACCCTGCAGACCCGCGGCTGCCTCGGCGTGGTGGACGCCTGGCGCACCACTATCGTGAGCCTTCTGGAGGACGAGCAGAGCAAGGCCAATCCGCTGGATCACCGCCTGGTGCACTTCCTGCTGCAGGACTACGTGGCCGAACTCGAAGAGCTGACCGCCCGCAAGGCCGAGCTGGACGCCCGGATCAAGGCCGCCGAGGTCAAGCCCGAAGGCGACGACGACGGTGGGGACGAAGCCACCACCGAGGACGACGATGCCCCGACCCCGGACGAGATCAAGGGGTGGAAGAGCGAACGCACCCAGGTGAAGAAGCAGCACAAGGCCAAAGTCGCCAGCTTCGAGACGCACCTGAACACCGCCGTGGAGGCCCTGGACGAGCCCGCCGCCGCCGAGCTGGTCGGCACCATCCTGCACAACGACCTCAAGGGCATCCTCGAACGCCACATCCGCCAGCAGCGCCAGCAGGTGATCGCCGCCTTCGAGACCTGGTGGGACAAGTACCGGGTGACGCTGGCCGACATCGAGGCCGAGCGGGATGCCGCCGCCAGGGAGCTGCAGCAGTATCTGGAGGGGCTGGGGTATGTCTGAGTGGCAGCAAGTGACTTTACATGAGGTTTGCTCGTTCAAGCGTGGGCTATCTTATTCGGGCTCAGATGTCAAAGAGGATACGCCGAGCGGAATTCCATTTATAACTATAAAAAACTTCCACAAAGGCGGTGGATTCAACTTTTCCGGCTTCAAAAAATATATTGGGAAAAATCACGCCGACTTCACTGTGAGTCCGGGCGACCTATTGATTGCAAATACGGATGTAACAAGGAATGCTGACATAATAGGGTCGGCCATCATTGCCCCTGAAGTAGATGGTGACATCGCTTTCTCGATGGATGTCACCCACCTTGATGTAGATAAAAACAAAGCATCGCCAGCTTTTGTTTGTTATCGACTGCTTCTTGATGATGCTCGCGAGCACATGAAGGGCGCTTCCGCCGGCTCAACTGTCTTACACTTGAACCTAAAGCAAGCATCTGCATTTCCCTTTAAGATCCCGACTAAAAGCGAACAGAAAGTAATAGCGAGAATCCTCGACACCCTCGACACCCAGATCCAGAAAACCGAAGCGCTGATCGCCAAGCTGGAGAAGGTCAAGGAGGGCCTGCTACACGACCTGCTGACCCGCGGCATCGACGAGAACGGCCAGCTCCGCCCCAGCCCCGAGCAGGCGCCGGAGCTCTACAAGGAGTCGCCGCTGGGGTTGATTCCGAGGGAGTGGGCGTGTGTTGCGATTGGTGAGACGGCTACCTCTACCACCCTTGGCACTGCAAACAGGGGGGCGGATTCAGCGGGAAAAACTAAGCTCATCAAGATGGGCAATCTTGATTGGGGAAACACCTTGTCGATTCTTGACGTCGAGAGCATCTCGGCCAGCAAAGTCCAGGACGGCCTTTTCCTGAATGATGCGGACCTTCTTTTTAACACAAGAAACACTCCTGAGCTGGTTGGAAAAACTTGCTCATGGAAAGGCGATGGATCTCTCTTTACGTTCGATAACAATATATTGCGTCTTCGTTTTTCCGAGAATCTCAATGGCCACTTTGTCGCATCATACATGGGTGGAGCTATTGGAAGAAGGCGTATAGGTCGTCTCGCCACAGGAACAACTTCGGTTGCAGCCATATACTGGCGGAGTCTGTCGAGGATGGAACTCCCAATGCCGAGTCCAGATGAACAACAGTTAATCGTTGATAAAATTGATTCATCCCAAAAGAACATTAATGCTCTAAACGATGGCTTGACCTCTCTTCAACGGCTGAAGGTTGGCCTAATGGATGACCTCCTTACCGGCCGTATCCGCGTCACCCCGCTGCTCAAGCAAACCCAGGCCACCACCCCGGCATAGACCGGGGCTCTTGCAACAACATCACAACACCAGGACCACATCGCACAGGGAACCGCCATGACCACCTTCGACAGCACCAAGCGCTCGCTGCCCGAGCTGCTCAGGGACATCACCACCGGCAAGATCCAGCTGCCGGACTTCCAGCGCGGGACGACGACCACGTGCAGAGCCTGCTGGTCAGCATTGCGCGCTCGTTCCCGGTGGGTGCGGTGATGCTGATGGAAACCGGGGGCGAGGTGCAGTTCCAGACGCGCCCGGTGGAAGGGATCGATCCGAACGGTGCGGCCGGTGAGCCCGACCAGTTGATCCTGGACGGTCAGCAACGGTTGACCAGTCTGACCCAGGCGGTGGGGCTGGAGACGCCGGTGGATACCCGGACCTCCAAGGGCAAGCCGATCAAGCGTCACTACTACTTCGACGTGCGCATGGCGCTGGAAGGGGAGGACCGCCTGGAAGAGGCGGTGTTCGCGGTGGACGAGAACCGCCAGACGCGCACGAACTTCGGCCGCGACGTGGAAATCGACCTCTCCACCCGCCAGCTGGAGTGCGAGCGGCTGTGCTTCCCCTGCGACCGGATCCTCGACGCCTCCGAATGGCTGCAGGACCTGTTCCGCTACAACCAGGAGGCCATGGGCGAGTTCCTGGAGTTCCAGAAGCAGATCATCAGTGCCTTTTCCTCCTATCAGTTGCCCGTGATCGAGCTGAAGAAGGAGACCTCCAAGGAGGCGGTCTGCCTGGTGTTCGAGAAGGTGAACACCGGTGGGGTGCAGCTCTCGGTGTTCGAGCTGATCACCGCCAGCTACGCCGCCGAGGGCTACAACCTGCGCGACGACTGGTACGGCTCCGATATCCGCAATGTCCCCTCCCGGCAGGCTCGGCTCGCGCAGCATGAACTGCTGGCCGATGTGGAGAACACGGACCTGCTGCAGGCGATCACGTTACTGCACACGCGCGAGCGCAAGCAGGAGGATATCGCCGCCGGAAAGCAGGGCAAGCAGGTGCGGCCGGTCAGCGCGAAGCGTGCCTCGGTGCTGGACCTGCCGCTGGAGGCCTACAAGCGCTGGGCCGACGCGGTGGAGCAGGGCTTCGTCGAGGCGGCGTATTTCCTCAAGGGCGAGTGTTTCTACAGCCGCCGCGAGCTGCCCTACGCCACTCAGCTGGTGCCGCTGGCCGCCGTGATGACCCTGCTGGGCAACCGCTGGCGCGAGCCGCGCATCCACAACAAGCTCTCCCGCTGGTTCTGGAGCGGCGTGCTGGGCGAACTCTACGGCGGCGCCGTGGAGACCCGCATCGCCCTGGACCTGGAGGAGCTGATGCACTGGTTCGAGGACGACGACGCGCTGCCACGCACCGTGGTGGACGCCTCGTTCGACCCGGCACGCCTCGATACCCTGCGCACCCGCCTGAGTGCGGCGTACAAGGGCATCAACGTGCTGATCCTGCGCGAAGGCGCCCGGGACTTCTTCTGGAAGGGCGATATCCAGGCCCTGGACCAGCAGGGCGTCGAACTGGACATCCACCACATCTTCCCCCGGGCCTGGTGCGATGGCCGGGAAATCCCGCCTCGGGTGTACGATTCGATCGTCAACAAGACGCCGATCTCGTTCAAGGCGAACCGGATGATCGGCGGCGATGCGCCCTCTGACTATCTGCAACGCCTGCAGAACCACGAGCAGGTCCAGCTTGGCGACGCGGATATGGATGCCATCCTTGAGGGCCACCGCATCCCGGTCGACGCTCTGCGCGCGAACGACTTCGATGCCTTCTACCAGCAGCGCAAGCGCCGCCTGCTGGAGATCATCGAGAAGGCGATGGGCAAGAAGGTACTCATGGGCACTGACGAAGGCATCGACACGTACGAAGATTCCATTGCACCGGAAGAGTTCTCTTAACGGGTAGAAACCGGAGCGCTGCCAATGCCGACCTACGGAAACATCCTTCTGCGTCAGGACGGGAGCGTTGCTTTCACGACCGCTCGCCGTTCCGCGTTGGGGTTCACTGATGGCCGGGACGAAGCCTGGCTGCGCGATGTTCTGGTCGGCAATCCGGAACTGCTGCCTATCGAGGAGATCGACCCCTCATTCGCACCTCTGATCCCGCTTTGTACCGAGCTGCAAACCGAGGCTGGCCCGGTGGATGCGGTGTTCATAAGCCCCTCCGGTCGGCTGACGCTGGTGGAGTGCAAGCTGTGGCGCAACCCCGAAGCCAGGCGCAAGGTGATCGCCCAGATCCTGGACTATGCGCGGGCCGTCTCCGGTTGGAGTTACGCCGATCTGCAGCGCCGGGTGGCGGCCGCCACCGGTCGTAAGGGGAATGCACCGTTCGAGACCGCCCGTGAGGTGCAGCCCGACTTGGACGAGGCGGCCTTCGTCGACGCCACAGCCAAAGCGTTGCGGGAGGGGCGCTTTCTGCTTCTGATCGCCGGTGACGGCATCCGCGAGGGGGTCAGCGGCATGGCGGAGCTGATCACCCGCAACGCGGCGCTTGGCTTCAGCTTCGGTCTGGTGGAAGTGGCCCTCTACGAATTCGGCGAGCAGGGCCTGGTGGTGCAGCCTCGAGTCGTGGCGCGGACGGAGACCATCGAACGCACCTTCCTGCGCGTGGGGGATGAGGGAGAGCGCCTTCAGGAAGTGACGGATGATACGGAAGAGGAGGGGGAGCCGGTATCACGCGCCGACGAACGCGCCTGGTGGGAGCCGCTGACCCGGATCAGCTTTGATGATCCCGAGCAGGAACCGCCCGCCTACCGTCCGCGCAACCATGTTCGGGTGCCGATGCCGTATCCAGGGGTCTGGATCACGGCCTTCAAGTTGATGTCCGACGGGGTGTGTGGGGTCTTCCTTGCGGGCAGAAAGACCGATCTCCACCAGGCGCTCGACCGGCTGAACGAGGAGCGCGAGGCGATCCTGGCCGAGCTGCCTGGGGTGTCGCACTCTCGTTACTCGTACGATCCTGAGCGGCCCGGATTTTCCATCTACGCCGACCTGAACGATTTCGAGACCGACGAGGCCTGCCGGGAGTGGTTGGCCCAGCAGCTCAATCGCTACGTGAACGCCTTTCGGCCCCGACTGAAGGCGATGGCCCGGTGAGAGGCACGGTACGCGTGAACCCTATGGAAGCGGAGCGGACATGAGCCGGTATCGAGCGACCGGGCCGGAGGGGAGTGCTGAGCCCGGCTCTGACGGTCGGGTGTTGGCGAACAAGATGGGTATTACCGATCAGCGCGAGCTGGACGAGGCGGAGGCCCAGCTGTTGCGAATGCTGTACGAGGAGGTATTTGCGAACCTGGAGCCAGACCAGCCGCTGGATGTGCCCCTGATCAAGCATTGGCACCGCCGCTGGTTGGGCAACCTCTATGACTGGGCCGGTCAAGAGCGGCAGGTCAACCTGCAGAAGGACGGCTTCATGTTCGCCGCGGCTTCACAAGTCCCGTACCTGCTGAAGGAGCTGGACGAGAAGTGGCTGAAGACGCGGACCCCATGCTGTGACATGGCGCGTGACGAAGCGATCCTCGTGATCGCGGAGATCCATGTGGAGTTGATCCTGATTCACCCGTTCCGGGAGGGGAACGGGCGGATCGCACGCCTTCTCGCTGATGCGATGGCGTATCAGGCGGGTATCGGGCCGATGGACTACAGCGACTGGGATACGAACAAAGCCGAGTATATCGCGGCGATTCACGCCGGGTTGGGCGGCGATTACCAGCCCATGGTCGAGCGGGTCAGCCGAGCCGCAGCGATTTGAGGCGCGGGTTGGGTTTGCGCAGCCGGGCTTCAATGGCCTTGCTGGATTCGCCGGTTTCAACCGCCGTCGAGGTCGCGACCGCCCGGATGATGGCCTCGCGGCTCACCGGTTTGCGGGATGTTTTCTTGGGGGGTGCTTTCATGGCGAACTCCTCGCAGTGCAGTTCTGATTATACGCTTTGGGCCAACTCGTTGCCCATGGTACGGAGGACGAAGTTGGCACAGTTGCTATGCTGATCCCACAGACCACTGGAGCGCGGTATGGCCGGGCCGGAATACACGGACGTTGAGAAGCCGCTGATCGATCAGCTGGTCGGGTTGGGGTGGACGCACCTGGCCGGGTCGCTCGAGGATCCGGGCGTGACCCACCGCGAGAGCTTTGCGCAGGTGGTGATGGAACCGGTGCTGCGCGAGCGGGTGCGGGCGATCAACCTGCGCGCGGGCGAGCCCTGGCTGGACGAGGGGCGCCTGGACCAAGTCGTGTCGGCGGTTACGCGCATCCCGGCCAGCAAGGTGATGGAGGCGAACCGGCAGGCGACCGAGCTGCTGCTGGGCGGCCTGAGCGTGGAGGGCCTGCCGGACTGGGACGGCGGCCGGGGCCAGACCATCCGGCTGATCGACTGGGACGAACCGGCGAACAACCACTTTCTGGTGGTGAACCAGTTCAAGGTGAAGTGCCCGCCCGGGTTCGACGTCGGCAAGGGGCACATCATCCCGGATCTGGTGCTGTTCGTGAACGGCATCCCGCTGGTGGTGGTGGAGTGCAAGAGCCGCACGGTGCCGGAGGGCATCAGCCAGGCGGTGGACCAGTTGCGCCGGTATCACGACCAGCGCTTCCAGGATTTCGAGGTCGAGGAGCACGAGGGCGCGCCGGCGCTGTTCGCGACCAGTCAGCTGCTGGTCGCCAGCAACTTCGACGAGGCGCGCGCGGGCACTGTGGGGGCGGCGTTTGCCCACTACCTGAGCTGGAAGACGGTGGTGCCGCGGCGCGAATCGGAGGTGGCCGAGGCGCTGGGCGTGGCGGAGCTCTCCGCCCAGCAGCGCCTGGCGGCGGGGATGCTGGCGCCGGATACGCTGCTGGATATCGTGCGCCACTACACGCTGTTCATGAACGCGGGCGGGCAGACGATCAAGCTGGCCTGTCGCTATCAGCAGTACCGCGGGGTGACCCGCGCGATCGAACGGCTGAAGACCGGGGCGACCCGCCGCGAAGACGGCGAGGTGGACCGGCGCGGCGGGATCATCTGGCACACCCAGGGCAGCGGGAAGAGCCTGTCGATGGTGTTTCTGGTGCGCAAGCTGCGCACGGACCCGGAGCTGCGCCGCTTCAAGGTGGTGGTGATCACCGACCGCAAGGACCTCCAGGCCCAGCTCTCGGAGACGGCCGCGCTGACCGGGGAGACGGTGGCGACCGCAGTGAATACCGGGCGCCTGAAACAGCTGCTGGCCCGGGAGGGGCCGGGGCTGGTGTTCGGCACCATCCAGAAGTATCGCGACCCCGACACCGAGGGGGAGGGCGCCGCCGGCGAGGCGCCGGGGGACGCGGCGCAGGACGATCTGCGCGAGGTGGCGGAATCGCCCGGCGAGTACGCGACCCGGGCGGCCCCGAAGCGTACCGAACCCTTCGAGGTGCTGAACACCAGCGAGGACATCCTGGTGCTGGTGGACGAGGCGCACCGGACCCAGGCCGGCGACCTGCACGCCAACATGATGCGCGCGTTGCCCAACGCGGCCCGCATCGGCTTCACCGGTACGCCCATCATCATGGGCGACAAGAAGCGCACGCACGACATCTTCGGCGACTACATCGACCGCTACACCATCAAGGAGGCGGAGCAGGACGGCGCCACCGTGCCGATCCTGTACGAGGGGCGCACGGTGAAGGGCGCGATCAAGGACGGGGCCAGTCTGGACGGCCTGTTCGAGGACCTGTTCCGCAGCTACAGCAAGGAGGAGCTGGAGGCGATCAAGAAGAAATACGCCACCAAGGGGCAGATCTTCGAGGCGCCACAGCTCATCCGCGAGAAGGCCGCGGACATGCTGCGCCACTACGTGACCCACATCCTGCCGAACGGCTACAAGGCGCAGCTGGTCGCCTACAGCCGGCGGGCGGCGGTGCGCTATTTCGAGGCCCTGAACGAGGCCCGGGACGAGCTGTTGCAGGAGGCGATGGCGCTGTCGGTGGAGGACAAGCAGCTCGACGATACGCAGCTGGTGGCCCGGCCGGAGCGGGTGAAGGCGGCGATCCAGGCCTGGCGCTATCGCGATCTGCTCCGGCGTCTGGAGTTTGCCGTGGTGATCAGCGGCGGCAACAACGACGATGCGGCGTGGGCGCGCTGGACCGACCGCGGCGCGGTGGAGAACCACATCCAGCGCTTCAAGAAGCCGCTGACGCACGACGACCCCGAGAAGGCCGACCCGCTGGCCTTCCTGATCGTGAAATCCATGCTGCTCACCGGCTTCGATGCGCCCATCGAGGGGGTGATGTACCTGGACCGTTCGATCCGCGAGGCGGAGTTGCTGCAGGCGATCGCCCGGGTCAATCGCACCGGTCACCGCAAGACCCACGGCATTGTGGTGGACTACTTCGGCGTGGCCAATCACCTCAAGGAGGCCCTGGCGGCCTACAGCGAGGAGGACATCGAGGGCGCCCTGCAGAGCCTGAAGGACGAGATCCCGTTGCTGCGCGATCGTCATCTGCGCGCGGTGGACGTGCTGCGCCAGCAGGGCGTGGAGCGCCTGGAGGACGTGGAAGAGGCGGTGCAGGCTCTTGCGGACGAGCGGGTGCGGGCCGAGTTCACGGTGAAGCTGAAGGAGTTCAGCCAGAGCCTGGATGACGTGCTGCCACGCCCGGAAGGGCTGGAGTTCGTAAACGACGCGAAGCAATTAGCCTATATCCACGCGCTGGCCCGCAACCGCTACAAGGATGTGCCGTCGCTGGGGCATGACGTGGGCAACAAGGTGCGCAAGCTGATCGACGAGTACGTGATCTCGCTGGGCATGGACCCGCGCATTCCGCCGGTTCAGCTCACGGATGCCGAGTTCGACAAGCACGTGAACCGTCAGGTGGGCGATCGCGCCAAGGCCTCCGAGATGGAGCACGCGGTCCGCTCCCATATCCGAAAGCACCTGGACGAAGACCCGGTGAAGTACGGGCGGCTGAGCGAGCGGCTGGAGGAACTGCTGCAGCAGCTGGATGGCCAGTGGGCGGAGCAGGTCGATGCACTGGAGGGGCTGATCCGGCAGCTGCGGGAGGATGAGCCCGTGGACGGCGAGGCGCTGCCCGGCCTGCCGGCCCACGCCGTCCCGTTCTGGCGTGAACTGGTGCAGAGCACCGGTGCGGACGGCGCTCCGACGGGGGACACCGAAGCGGGGCGGCTGATCCACGTCACCGAGGGGCTGCTTGGGGTGATCCAGGACGAGATCGACGTGCCCGATTTCTGGAAACCGTCCCATATCCCGGACCAGGAGCGGCTGAAGGGCCAGCTGTTCCAGCACCTGGTGGAGCGGGACGTGGTGCCGGTGGAGGAAGTCGAGCCGCTGGTGGAGCGCCTGTTCGATCTGGCGCGGGCCAACCACGACCGCCTGGTCAGCGCATGACGGAGCTACAGGTAGAAGACCTGACCTTCCGGGTGCGGGAGAGCCGGCGCCGCAAGACACTGGAGATCACCGTGGACCGGGATGGCGGGCTGTTCATCGCGGCACCGGCGGGGACCGACCCGGAGCAGATCCGAACCTTCGTGGTCGAGAAACGCGGGTGGATCTACCGGAAACTGGCGGAAAAGGCCCAGCGCCACCGGCCACTGCCAAGGAAAGAATACGTGGATGGCGAGGGCTTCCTGTACCTCGGGCGCAGCCATCGCCTGAAGACGGTCCCGGCGGCCGCGCAGGCCGTTCCCCTGAAGCTCGATGGCGGGCGTTTCCGGATCCGCGAAGATGTCCTGAGCGATGCCCAGCGGCATTTCATCCAGTGGTACACCGCGCGCGCGAACGACTGGCTGGGCCGCCAGGTGGATGCCCACGCGCAGCGCCTCGGCCTGTCGCCCGCGGGCGTCCGGGTGCAGGATCTCGGGTTCCGCTGGGGCTCCTGCGGCCGGGGCGACTGGCTCTACTTCCACTGGAAGACGATCCTGCTGCCCCGCAATATCGCCGAATACGTCGCGGTCCACGAGCTGATCCACCTGCACGAGCCCCACCACACGCCCGAGTTCTGGCGCCGCCTCGAACGCGCCATGCCCGACTACGACCAGCGCAAGCGCTGGCTCGCCGAACACGGTATCGAAGTGGAGGGGATCTGAGCCATCCGGGCATCTCTGGTGACGCTCAAACCTCATCTGGGGAAGTCGCCAATGGCTGTACTCCGAGGCGATACCGGGCATGTAGCGGGTACATGCGGCCCCAAGTGGTACAAATCCGGGTACACAAACGAAAAAGGCCAGCCCGAAGGCTGGCCTAAGTCGTTGTTTTGTCTGGCTCCCCGGGACGGGCTCGAACCGCCGACCTAGTGATTAACAGTCACCCGCTCTACCGACTGAGCTACCGGGGAATTAGCCGCGTATCGTATAGCTCGATCCGGGGTCCGTCAAGCGTTTCGGGAGGCGAACTCGCGCAGGCGTTCCAGTGCCTTGTCCAGCATCTCCAGGCTGGTGGCGAAGGACACGCGCAGATGCCCGGGGGCCCCGAACGCGCTGCCCGGGACCAGGGCCACGCCGGCCTCGTCCAGCAGTCGCTCGCCGAGGGCCACGTCGCTGTCGACCCCGGCACGTTCCATCAGGCCGGTGACCCGCGGGAAGCAGTAGAAGGTACCGTCGGGCATGCGGCATTCGATGCCGTCGATGGCGTTGAGGCCGTCCACCACGTGCCGCGCGCGCTGGGCGAACGCCGAGCACATCTGGCGTACGCAGGTCTGGTCGCCGTTGAGGGCGGCTTCGGCGGCCGCCTGGGCGATGGAGGTCGGGTTGGAGGTGCTCTGCGACTGGATCTTCTTCATCGCGCCGATCAGCTCGGCGGGGCCGCCGGCGTAGCCGATGCGCCAGCCGGTCATGGCGTACGCCTTGGACACGCCATTGAGGACGACAGTGCGCTCCAGCAGGTCGGGGGCTGCGTTGACGATGTTCACGAACTCGGTTTCGCCGAAGCGGATGTGTTCGTACATGTCGTCGGTGGCGATGACGATCTGCGGATGGCGCCGCAGCACCTCGGCGAGGGCCTCCAGTTCACCGCGCGAGTAGGCGGCGCCGGTGGGGTTGGAGGGGCTGTTCAGGAAGATCAGCCGGGTGTTGCCGGTGATCGCGGCTTCGAGGGTCTCCGGTCGCAGCTTGAAGCCTTCTTCCTGCGAGGCGCTCACGATGACGGGCCGCGCGCCGGCCAGCATCGCGATGTCGGGGTAGGAGACCCAGTAGGGGGCCGGCACGATCACTTCGTCACCCGGATTGAGCAGGGCCTGGCACAGGTTGAAGATGCTCTGCTTGCCGCCGGAGGAGACCAGGATTTGCCCGGGAGTGAACGTGAGCTCGTTATCACGTTCAAACTTGCGGATGATGGCGTCCTTCAGACCGGCCGTGCCGTCGACCGCGGTGTACTTGGTCTCACCGCGGGCAAGCGCATCAATCGCCGCCTGCTTGATATGCTCCGGCGTATCGAAGTCCGGCTCGCCGGCCCCCAGCCCCACGATGTCGCGGCCTTCGGCGCGCAGCCGGGCGGCCAGGGCCGTAACGGCCAGGGTGGGGGAGGGCTGGATGCGCTGTACACGATCGGATAGCTGGATTTCCAAGGGACTGCCTCGATGTGGATGGGGTCGAGCAGGCGGAGAGGCCGACCGGCTCGCGGCCCGAAATGATACTGAAATCAGACGCGGAGGATAAGCGGTTGGCGGAACATGAAGATGGAACGTTCCGGGTGGTATCGAAATACCAGCCGGCGGGGGACCAGCCCCAGGCCATTCGCGAACTGACCCGGGGCATCGAAGACGGCCTGGCGCACCAGGTCCTGCTGGGCGTGACGGGTTCGGGCAAGACCTTCACCGTCGCCAACGTGGTGGAGAACCTGCAGCGCCCGACGATCGTGCTGGCGCCCAACAAGACGCTGGCCGCGCAGCTCTACGGCGAGTTCAAGGAGTTCTTCCCCAACAACGCGGTGGAGTATTTCGTTTCGTATTACGACTACTACCAGCCGGAGGCCTACGTCCCGTCCTCGGATACGTATATCGAGAAGGACGCGTCGATCAACGACCACATCGAGCAGATGCGCCTGTCGGCCACGCGCGCGCTGCTGGAACGCCGCGATGCCATCATCGTCGCCTCGGTCTCGGCCATCTACGGCCTGGGCGACCCGCGCAAGTATCTGTCCATGGTGCTGCACCTCAAGCGCGGCGAGCGCATCGACCAGCGCGACCTGCTGCGGCGCCTGGCCGAACTGCAGTACACCCGCAACGACACCGAACTGCGCCGCGCGACCTACCGGGTGCGCGGCGAGGTGATCGACATCCATCCGGCGGAATCCGAACGCGAGGCGGTACGCATTGAGCTGTTCGATGACGAGATCGAGCGGCTGTCGTACTTCGACCCGCTGACCGGCGAGGTGTCGGGCACGGTGCCGCGCCTGACGATCTACCCCAAGACCCACTACGTCACCCCCCGCGAGACCCTGCTGGAGGCGGTGGACAAGATCCGCGACGAGCTGAAGGAACGCCTGGATTTTCTGCGCCAGGAGAACCGGCTGGTGGAGGCCCAGCGCCTGGAACAGCGCACCCAGTTCGATCTGGAGATGATCCTGGAGATCGGCTACTGCAACGGGATCGAGAACTACTCGCGCTATCTCTCCGGACGCGCGCCGGGCGAGCCGCCGCCGACCTTCTTCGACTACCTGCCCGAAGACGCCTTGCTGGTGATCGACGAGTCGCACGTGTCGGTGCCGCAGGTAGGCGGGATGTTCAAGGGCGACCGTTCGCGCAAGGAGACCCTGGTGGAGTACGGCTTCCGCCTGCCGTCGGCGCTGGACAACCGGCCGATGCGCTTCGAGGAATTCGAGCAGCTGATGCCGCAGACCATCCACGTCTCGGCCACGCCGGGGCCGTACGAGCGCGAGCACGCCGGCGCCATCATCGACCAGGTGGTACGGCCCACCGGGCTGCTGGACCCGGAACTGGAGGTGCGCCCGGTAGCTTCCCAGGTGGACGACTGCCTGTCCGAGATCCGCGACCGGGTGGAGCGCGACGAACGCACCCTGATCACCACGCTGACCAAGCGCATGGCCGAGGATCTGACCGACTACCTGTCGGAGCACGGCGTGCGCGTGCGTTACCTGCACTCGGATATCGACACGGTCGAGCGCATGGAGATTATCCGCGACCTGCGTCTGGGCGAATTCGACGTGCTGGTGGGGATCAACCTGCTGCGCGAGGGCCTGGACATGCCCGAGGTCTCGCTGGTGGCGATCTTCGATGCCGACAAGGAGGGCTTCCTGCGCTCCGACCGCTCGCTGATCCAGACCATCGGGCGCGCCGCACGCAACGTGCATGGCAAGGCCATCCTGTATGCCGACACGGTGACCGGATCCATGCGCCGGGCAATCGACGAGACCGAACGCCGCCGCGCCCGCCAGATCGAGCACAACGAGGCCCACGGAATCACGCCCGAAGGCATCCACAAGAGCGTGGCGGATATCCTCGAGGCCGGGCAGGCCGCGCCCGGCACACGGCGCAAGTCCGGCGAGCGCAAGGGCGCGGACAAGAAGGTGGCCGAGGAGGCCGCCGACTACGTCGACGCGCCACAGAATGCGGCGCGCGAGATCGAGCGTCTGGAACAGGAGATGTTCCAGAAGGCGCGCGACCTGGAGTTCGAGGAGGCGGCGCGTCTGCGCGACCGCATCGAGAAGCTCAAGGCCCTCGCTTTCCTGCCCGAGGCCTCGCTATCCTGATGCGCCCCTGACACCCCGGACCCGCCCATGCGCACACAGGATCCCCGCCCGCCCGGCGTGGTCATGCTCGACCTCGTCGGCACCGAACTGACCACCGAAGACCGCGAACGCCTTCAGCACCCCGCGACCGGCGGGGTGATCCTGTTCGACCGCAATGTCGGCGGGCCCGAACAGGTGCGCGCCCTGACCGGCGCGATCCGCCGTGAGCGCCCCGAACTGCTGATCGCGGTGGATCAGGAAGGAGGGCGGGTACAGCGCCTGCGCGAGGGCTTCACCCGCTTCCCGCCGATGCGCAGCCTCGGGGAGCTGCATGACCAGGTGCCGACACGGGCGCGCGAACTGGCCCGTGCCGCCGGCGAACTGCTTGCCCTGGAGCTGCAGTCGGTGGGCATCGATTTCAGCTTTACGCCAGTGCTGGACCGGGATCTGGAGATCAGCGAAGTCATCGGCGACCGTGCATTTCATGACGATCCCGCGGTGATCGCGGAACTCGGGCTGGCATTCGTACGCGGTCTGACCGCCGCCGGCATGGCCTCGGTGGGCAAGCATTTCCCCGGACACGGGGCCGTGGCCGCAGACTCGCACGTGGCCGTGCCGGAGGATCCGCGCCCGCTGGCCGAGATCGAGGCCGGAGATATCGAGGCATTCCGGCCACTGACAGGGCATCTGGAAGGGATGATGCCGGCGCATGTAGTGTATTCCGCTGTGGATGCACGGCCCGCCGGATTCTCCCGTACCTGGCTTCAGGCCATCCTGCGCCGTGAGACGGGCTTCCAGGGGGCGATCTTCTCCGACGACCTCGCGATGGCCGGCGCCGAAACCATGGGCTCGCCCGCCGAGCGGGCGGACGCAGCCCTGGAGGCGGGCTGCGACATGATCCTGATCTGCAATCGCCCGCAGGAGGCCGATACAATCCTCGATCACCTGCGCGAACACCAGCAGAATGCCGACACCCGGGCGCGCCTGCGGCGCATGCACGCCCGGGCCGTGGAGAGCGATCCGCGCCGTCGCGAGGCCCTGCGCGTCCAGCTGCACGCCTGGCTGGAAGCGGGCCATGCAAGCCCGACGAAGGGTTCCTGACCGCAGCGTTTGCCGCCCCGTTGGCGCCGGGCTACCGACCCGCCTATAATGCGCCACCGGTTCGACACTGAGCTGCTAATAATATACTTAACCAATCCCACAATGATGGAGAATCGTCATGGCCGATAAGCTCATGATCGTCATGGTCAACACCGACCCGAACAATCCGTCCGAACTCGGCGCCCCGTTCTTCCAGGCCACCGTGGCCGCCGCCATGGAATACGACGTCGAGGTCGTGATGACCGGCCGTGCCGGCGAACTGGCCAAGAAGGGCGTGGCCGAGAACCTGTTCGTGCAGGAAGGCAGCAGCAAGAGCGTCTACGACTTCATCAAGGACGCCCACGAAGCCGGCGTCGTGCTGAAGGTCTGCACCCCGACGCTGGACCTGTGGGGCAACGACCTGATCGACGAAGTCGAGGAAACCGTGGGCGGCGCCTACGTGATCTCCGAGGCGATGGACGACGACACCGTCACCTTCACCTACTGAGGCGAAGCGACGGAATCCGTCGAGTGACCGGCCGGCCCCAGCGTCGGCCGGTCCTGTTTCGGGGCGGGGCATTCGCCACGCCCGCAGGCCGGGACTCCGCTTCCGGCCCCAGACGACCGGGGACCCGCATGAATCCCGAACAGGCACGTGCCACGCTCCGCGACGCCGACTGTCTGTACAGCCGTGACGCGGTGGAAACCGCCATCGACCGACTGGCCGAACGCACCGCGCATCAACTGGCGGACGAGAACCCGCTGGTGCTGGGCGTGATGAACGGCGGAGTGGTCCTGCTGGGCGGGCTGCTCACCCGCTGGTCCTTCCCCATGCAGGTCGATTACCTGCACGCTACCCGCTATCGCGGCGCCACGCGCGGCGAGGAACAGCTGCACTGGCTGTCCCTGCCGCACCAGTCCATGCAGGGACGCACCGTCGTGATCGTCGACGACATCCTCGACGGCGGCATCACCCTGGCCGGCATCCAGAACTTCTGCCGGGAGCAGGGCGCCCGTCGCCTGGTCACCATCGTGCTGGTGGACAAGGCCAACCCCGAGCGGGACCCGTCGATTACGGCCGACCATGCCGCCCTCGAAGCGCCGAACCGCTATCTGTTCGGCTACGGGATGGACTACCAGGACTATCTGCGCAACGCGCCCGGCATATTTGCCGTGGCCGAAAACTGAGACACCATACCCGACCAGCGAATCACGAGAGCGCGCGATGACCGCACCCCGACTGGCCATCATTGGCGGCACCGGACTGACCCGACTGAAGGACCTGGAGATCACCCACCGTCGGGTGATGCACACGCCGTATGGCGAACCCTCCGGCCCGCTGGTGTTCGGACACCTCAACGGCATTGAGACGGTGTTCCTGCCGCGGCACGGGGCGCGTCACACCATCCCGCCACATCAGGTGAACTATCGCGCCAATGTCTGGGCCCTGCACAACACCGGGGTCGAGGCCGCCATCGCGGTGGCGGCGGTCGGCGGCATAACCGAATGCATGCAGCCGGGGCAGCTGGCAATCCCCGACCAGATCATCGACTACACCTGGTCGCGCGCGAACACCTATTTCGAAGGTGGCCACCTGGACGAGGTCACCCATGTAGACATGACCTGGCCGTACTGTCCCGAGGTTCGCGAAAAACTTCTGAACGCAGCCGGCGAGCTGGAACTACCTGTCTGCGAGCAGGGGACCTACGGTGCTACCCAGGGACCGAGGCTCGAAACCGCGGCGGAGATCGACCGCATGGAACGAGACGGCTGTGACCTGGTGGGGATGACCGGCATGCCGGAAACGGCTCTGGCTCGGGAGCTGGGCCTCAGTTATGCGGCCTGTGCGGTGATTGCCAACCGTGCCGCCGGGCGCAGCAAGGGCGAGATCACCATGGACGAGATCGGGCGCAATCTGGAAACCGGGATGGAGCAGGTCAAACGTCTTCTTGCTCGCGTGATCGCGAGTCTCGACTGAAGGGGTGCACGCAGACGAGCGTGCTTCTCCGTCCATCTACACGATTTAACATAATATTCATTATGCGACATTACATGGACACAGGAAGGAATCGGTTGACGCGATACGCTGATTACGCGCCGTGTCGTCAGTCGCGGGTGGCGATGTCGATGCCCTCGCCCATGACGTCCACGAGGAAGTCGATCTGCTCCTCGGTGATCACGTAGGGGGGCATGAGATAGGAGACATTGCCCAGCGGGCGCAGCAGCGCTCCCCGGGTCAGACCGTGCCGGTAGATGGAGAGCCCCCGCCGTTCCTGCCACGGATACGGGGTCCGGCTGGCCTTGTCCTGCACCAGCTCGACCGCGGCGATCATGCCGTGCTGGCGCACGTCGGCCACGTGCGGGTGATCGTTGAGCGGTCCCAGGCGCCGTGCGATGTGCGCTGCCAGCTCGCGATTGCGTTCCAGTACCGGTTCGGAGTCGAAGATGTCCAGCGTCGCCAGCGCGGCCCGGCAGGCCAGCGGGTTTCCGGTGTAGGAATGCGAATGCAGGAACATGTTGAGCTTTTCGTAATCGTCGTAGAACGCCTGGTAGACCGTATCGGTGGTCAGCAGCGCGGCCATCGGCAGATAACCGCCGGTCAGCCCCTTGGACAGGCACAGGAAGTCGGGCGTGATCGGCCCCTGCTCGCAGGCGAACAGGGTCCCGGTACGGCCGAAGCCCACCGCGATCTCGTCGGCGATCAGGTGCACGCCATGGCGGTCGCAAGCCTCGCGCAGCAGGCGCAGGTATTCCGGGTCGAACATGCGCATGTGACCGGCGCACTGCACCAGCGGCTCGACGATGACCGCGGCGACCTCGTGGGCGTGGCGTTCCAGCGCCTGTTCCATGTGCGCGAACTGGCGGCGCGCCACATCGGCGCAGTCCTCGCCCGGCTCGCGGTGAAAGCAGTCGGGGCCCGGGACATTGATCACGTCCAGCATCAGCGGCTCGTAGGTGTGCCGGTACAGCGGCACGTCACTGACCGAGAGGGCCCCGATGGTCTCCCCGTGATAGGCGTTGGAGAGCCCGATGAAGCGGGTTTTCTGCGGCTGGCCGACATTGCGCCAGTAGTGGAAGCTCATTTTGAGCGCCGCTTCCACGCCGGCCGAGCCGTTGTCGGCCAGGAACACCCGATCGAGGCCCGCCGGCGTTATGTCGATCAGGCGTTCGCTCAGCTCCACCACCGGTTCATGGGTGCAGCCGGCCAGGATGACGTGCTCCAGGCGGTCGACCTGGTCCTTTAGCGCGTCGTTGATGCGCGGATTGGCGTGGCCGAACAGGTTCACCCACCACGAGCTGATCGCGTCGAGGTAACGGTTGCCGTCGAAATCGTACAGCCACACGCCCTCGCCCCGCTCGATCGGCAGCAGGGGAAGCGTGCCCTCCTCCCCGTAATCCTTCATCTGGGTACAGGGATGCCACAGGGCACGCAGGTCCCGCCGGCGTACGTCTTCGTTGCTCATGGATCAGACCCCGTGGCCGGCCTTCATCGCCTCGAATTCGTCCTCGAAGAAGAATTTCTCTTCACCGAAAGCCGGTTTCAGCTGATTCAGCCAGGTGGCGTTCTCGTCGTAGCGGGCAAAGAACGGACGCTGCACCCAGTCCGGGTTGCGACCCTGGATGAAGCGCAGCACGAAGACCTTCTCCCCGTGGATCTCGGTGACCCCCTGGATCTCGACCTTGCCCGGATCGGCGCTCATGGACGGCCCGCGCGCGGTGCGCGCCAGCCCCGAGACCTGCTGCATCGCCTCGCGGTAGATCTCCCAGGCGCGCGCCAGCGGTACCTCGAAATAGCGCCGCGCGCCGGTGTCGCGCTCCACGAACATGTAGTACGGGATGATCCCGAGGCGCACCTGTTCGCGCCACAGATCGGCCCAGGCCTGCGGGTCGTCGTTGATGTGGCGCAGCAGCGGCCCCTGAGCACGGATCTCGGCGCCGGTGTCACGCACCCGGCGAATCGCCTCGCGGGCGATCGGCGTGCGCAGCTCGTTGAGATGGTTGTAATGCGCCATCAGCGCCACGTGCTTGCCGCCCTCGACCAGCTGTTCCAGCAGCCGCAGCAGGTCATCGGCATCACTTTCGGTCACGAAACGGTAGGGCCAGAAGGAGAGCGCCTTGGTCCCGATCCGCACCGTCTGGACATGCTCCAGCCCGGGTTCCAGCAGAGCTTCGAGATAGCCGCGCAGGTTCCTGGTTTTCATGACCATCGGATCGCCACCGGTCATCAGCAGATCGGAGATCGCCGGGTGCTGGCGCAAGTACTGGTGCAGCAGATCGGCATCGGTGGAGGCGATGCGCAGTTCCTTGTCCCCCACGAACTGGGCCCAGCGGAAGCAGAAGGTGCAGTACGAATGGCAGGTCTGCCCCTGACTGGGGAAGAACAGCACCGTCTCGCGATACTTGTGCTGCAGGCCGTTCATGACCTCGCCGTCATCCTCGCTGGGCCGGTTCAGTTCCATCTGGCCGGCCGGATGCGGGTTCAGCTCATCCCGCAGCTCCTTCGCCAGGGCCGCGATCTCCTTGCGCTCGGCCCCGCGGCGATGCAGCGCAGCCATCCGCTCGTAGGCCTCCGGGGACAGCATCTCCCGCTGCGGGAAGGTGAGCTGGAACATCGGGTCGTCCGGGATATTGTCCCAGTCGATCAGCTCGTCGATCACGTACTCGTTGATCCGGAATGGCAGCACGCTGGCCACCACGCGCATGTCGAAACGCATGGCCTCGGGGACACGCTCGAGGGCTTCGATCCGGTCCAGGTTGCGATCGTTGTAGACCTTGAAGTCACGTGGCTCGATCGAGCCGGCTTCCGGGTCCTGGTAGAACTTGAGAACGGAATTCATCCGTGCCTCCTGTCGACGGTCGATGCGCCCGCTCCGGCCCCCGGGCCGTCGCGATCGTGGGAATTACGGTTACTTCGGGACCGAGGCGGTCACACGGCGGGCCTTCGGGGCGAGGGCTGCCGCCTCGGTGGTGAGCGGCGTCAGGGAAACAGCGACGCGTACGTTATCAAGCACCTCGCGGACGGACAAGAGATTCCGCGTGATCCTCAGGTTACCACCCCTGCGGCAGTGTGGGTTACCCTCGCCGAACCTGAAAGGAGGGCGTCATGCACCCGGAATTCCCCCACAAGGACATCATCCACCTCAACCATGCCGCGGTCGGACCGTGGCCCCGGCGCACCGCCGAAGCGGTCGAGGCCTTCGCCCGCGAGAACCTGCATTACGGCTCGCGGGGTTATGGACGCTGGCTGGAAACCATCGCCGCCACACGGGAGCTGGCGCGGCAACTGATCGGTGCACCCGAGGCGGAAGACGTGGCCTTCGTGAAGAACACCTCGGAGGCGCTGTCCATGGTGGCCTTCGGTCTGCCCTGGCAACCGGGGCAGAACATCGTGATTCCCGAGGGGGAGTTTCCCTCCAACCGCGTGGTATGGCACGCCGCTGCCCAACGTTACGACCTGGAAGTCCGGGAGGTCGCCATCGGCGAGGAGCCCGAGCTGGATCTGCTGCGGGCCTGCGACCAAGCCACGGCCCTGGTGTCCGCGAGTGCGGTGCGCTATGACTCGGGCCTGCGCATGGACGTTCAGTTCCTCGGCAACGAGCTGCACGGGCGCGGCATCCTGTTCTGCGTGGATGCCATCCAGCATCTGGGCGCCCTGCCCTTTGACGCCCCGGGATGCCGTGCGGATTTTGTGATGGCCGACGCGCACAAGTGGATGCTGGCTCCGGAAGGCATCGGTCTGTTCTACGTCAATCCGGAGGTCCGTGATCGCCTGCAGCTGAACGAATACGGCTGGCACATGCTCGAGCACGCCGGCGACTTCGACAATCCCGCGCTGACGCCCTCGCCCGGCGCCCGGCGTTTCGAGCCCGGCAGCCCCAACATGCTGGGCATCCAGGCGCTCCATGGCAGTCTGTCGCTGTTGCTGGAAACCGGCATGGACCGGGTGGACGAAGAGATCCGGGAGCACTGGCTGCATCTCGAGGATCGCCTGCGCGGACTGGGCTGCGAGATCCTCAGTGCCCGCCACCGCCGCGCCGGCATCCTGACCTTCCGCCCCTCCGCGGGCCTGCTGGGGGATACCCCGCTGGAGACCGTCTACCACCGGCTGCAGGCGGACGGCATCCTGTGCGCCATGCGCGGCGGCGGGATCCGTTTCTCCCCGCATTTCTACCACGAGACCGCGGATCTGGACCGCGCGGTGGAGGGGCTGCGCGAGGCCCTGCCGGGCGGGTAAGGCCGTTCAGAAGGTGTGGGTTTTGCGATCCGAATTGAGCATGCCGCCCAGGTGATCCTCGATCCGGCGGCGGGTCTGCCCCTTGTCGGAGGTGTTGAACTGGACTCCGATACCGCGCAGGCGATTGCCCTGGGCCCGTGGCGGGGTGATCCAAACCACCGTACAGGGCGTTGGCAGGCGATCACCGTCCTCCAGCAGCGACAGCAGCAGGAAGACCTGATCACCCAGCTTGTACGACTTGTCGGTGGGAATGAACAGCCCCCCGTTGCTCACAAAGGGCATGTACGCCGCATACAGCGCGGGTTTTTCCTTGATTGCCAAGGTCAGCATCCCTTGCCCGGCCATGAGCCCTCCCCAATTTCCACAGTGGTTTTTGCAGCGGCGCTCAGTATGCCCCGGAGCGCCCCCGCGATGCCAGCCGACTGGCCGTCGCCTGCGGCAGCATGGCCGCCGCCATGTCTTCCAGCCGCAGCTGCGGGTTCAGCTGCGCGCGCGCCTGACGCTGCCAGCGCCGCGATTCCTGGACCAGCGAGGCCAGTCCCCGCGCCCCGCGCTCACGGGCAAAGGCCTGCAGCCGATCCGGCGGGAACTGCGCGGCGAATCGATCCACCTCGCCGCTCACCAGCCAGCGCTGGGCCGACAACAGCAGGGCCTGCCAGCGCGGCAGCAGGGTCTCCAGGTTGCAGCGCGCCAGGTGCGTGACCGCCGAATGCAGCTCGCGTGTCTGCAACAGTTCCGCCAGAGCCTCACGTTCCTGTCGCCAGGCGGCGTGACGCTCGGGATCCGCCAGGAGTTCGGCCGCGACCACCGGGCGTCCGAGGCTGGCCGCCCAGGCCTCATCCACCGCCGAAGAATCCGGCGCGCCGGCGGCCAGCCAGTCACGTGCGGCCTCGAGATCCGGCGCCGGAAGATGCAGATCCTCGCACCGGCTGCGAATGGTGGCCGGCAGGGCCGAGGGTCGCGCGCTCTCGAGAACGATCAGCCCGCCCGCCGGGGGCTCTTCCAGGGTCTTGAGCAGCGCATTGGCCGCACTGGCGTTCATGGCGTCCGCCGGATGCAGCCGGAGCACTCGCCAGTCACCGGAGCCGCTGAGCGCCAGGAATTCACCGGCTTCGCGCACGGCATCCACCGGGATATCCTTGCCCGGCTCCGGCGGCATCACGTCGTGCAGCTCCGGATGCACGCCCCCGAGAAAACCGCGACACCCGCCACATTCCCCGCAGGCCGGCTGCGTGCCCGTGGCCCTTTCGCAGAACAGGCGCTGCAGCAGGGCCGAGACCAGCAGGCCCTTGCCCACGCCCTCGGCGCCGGTGACCAGCAGGCCACCGGGCAAATGCCCGGCCGCCGCGCGCAGCACCAGCGCCTGCCAGGGCTGCGCGAGCCACGGCGGCACCGCGCCCGGCTCGTTCACGTAGACGCCTCCAGCAAACCGCGGGAGCGCAGTCCATCGAGCATCCGCTGCCCCACGGTGGCGGCATCCGCCGAGGCATCCACCATCAGATAGCGCTGCGGTTCGGCATTGGCCCGGCGCCGGTAAGCCGCGCGGGCACGTTCGAAGAAATCCATCGCCTCGCGCTCGATGCGGTCCCGTCGTCCCCGCTGCACGGCCCGCTCCAGCCCGGTTGTCGGGTCGATGTCCAGCAGGATCACCAGATCCGGTCGCAGATCGCCCTGCACCCAGTCCTCCACTGCCGCAACCCGGGTGTCGCCCAACCCGCGTCCTCCGCCCTGATAGGCAAAGCTCGCATCGGTAAAACGGTCGCTCACCACCCACTGTCCCGCATCCAGGGCCGGACGGATCACTTCGGCGAGATGCTGCGCGCGCGCCGCGAACATCAGCAGCAGCTCCGCCTCCGGGATCATCTGCGGCAGGTCCGGATCCAGCAACAGGCCGCGGAGGCGTTCGCCCAGCCCGGTGCCCCCGGGTTCGCGGGTCGCGCATACTCGGTGGCCGGCCGCCTCCAGCGCCGCGACCAGGGTTTCCATCTGGGTGGTCTTGCCGGCCCCTTCTATGCCCTCGAGGGTCAAAAATCGCCCGGTCATCAACGTCCCCTTCGGCCGTAGCGGCTCGCGTCGCCATCCAGCTGATAGCGAATCACGGCCTCGCGATGTTCGCGATAGGTCTCGGAAAAATGGTGGCTGCCATCATTGCGCGAGACAAAAAAGAACTCCCGGGTGTCCGCCGGCCGCGCGGCCGCTTCGATGGCGGCCCGGCCCGGCAGTGCGATGGGCGTCGGCGGAAGCCCTGCCCGGGTATAGGTGTTGTACGGATGATCCCGCTCCAGCTCCGCGCCCGTCAGTCGTTGCACGCCGGTCTCCTGCACATACAGCAGCGTGGGATCGGTCTGCAGCCGCATCCCCTCGCGCAGGCGATTCACGAACACGGCGGCCACCCGGTCACGCTCGTCGCCGCGCCCGGTCTCGCGTTCCACGATCGAGGCCAGGATCAGCAACTCGTACGGCTCCTCCAGCGGCAGATCCTCGGAACGCCCCGCCCAGGCCGCATCCAGCGTGGCCCGCATCGCCTCGTGGGCCCGCCGCAGGACGTCCAGCGAGTCGGTCCCGGAGCCGAAGAAATACGTATCCGGCAGGAACCAGCCTTCGGGGTGCTCGATGTCGTCGAGGCCCAGGACATCCGGCAGATTGTGGACACCCACCGATTCCGCCGGCGGGTCCAGTTCATCATGCCGGCGCACCGCGGCGAGTGCCTGGCGCACGGTCCAGCCTTCCGGCAGTGTCAGACGGTGCCGCACCACGTCGCCACGTGCCATGGCCTGCACCAGGTCCGCCGGGGTCATCCCGGCATCCACCGCGTACTCGCCGGCCTGGAGCCGGCCCGCCACACCCTGTCGCCGGGCATACACCTCGACCACCCGCGCCGACTCCACCCAGCCGCGGCGTTCGAACTCCCGGCTGAGGCTGCGCAGACCGGTCCCCGGCTGCAGCTCGAAGCGCTGCGGCTCCTCCAGGGCCAGCGGGCGTTCCAGCTGGGCCCGATACCAGTCGGCCAGCCACAGCGCCCCGGCCGCAACCGCCAAGAGCGTCAGTACGCCCGCCAATGCCATGATCTTCCTAATCCGCTTCATGCAGTGCCCTCCTGAGCGCCTGCAAGGCAGCAGGCTCGGTCCTCGCCGCCCCGCCCCCGATCAACACGCCCGCGGCCAGCCCCAGCCGCGCGTTGCTCACATACAGTCCGTCGGCGGCCTGCAGACGCTCGTACGTCGGCCAGGCGACCTCGGTGCTGACACCAAATTCCTCGGCCTTCTCCAGCACCCAGGCACGTCGCGTGCCGGCGATTCCGGCCTCGTCAACCGGCGGTGTCACGAGGTGAGTCCCCTCGCGCAACCACAGGTTCCCCTGCGTGGCACAGGTAATCCGACCGGCGGCGTCCCGCAGGATCGCCTCATCCTCTCCCTCGCGCCAGTGCATGCGCGCCAGCACGTTATCCAGGCGTCCCAGGTGCTTGATCCCGCCGAGGGCCGGATTGACGCTGGCCGGTATCGTCGAAAACCCGATGCGCAGCGGCGTCGCCCCTGCCGGGTCCGGCCGCGACATCTCCGGCCCGGCACTGACCAGCCGGGTGACCGCTGGCTCCGCCGGAGGCGCATAGCCTCGCGGGCCGCGGCCCCGGGTCAGGGTAAGACGCACCAGCCGTTCGCCCGGCCCCGCCGCCGCCTCGATCTCCCCGCGCAGCCACTCCGGGTCCTGCGCGGGGAACCCCAGGCGCTGCAGCCCCAGCTCGAGGCGCGCCCGATGCCACGCCCACAGGCAGGCATGCCGCTGGCGTACCAGTACCGTCTCGAACAGCCCGTCGCCCAGCAGCAGGCCCCGATCGTCGGCCGTCACCTCCGATCCGGAGCCATCGTTCGCCCGACTCACCCCCCCCGCTCCACATCCGTACCCAGCGCATCCAGCAGACCGCGCGCCTTGTGCCGGGTCTCCTCGAGCTCCTGGTCGGGATCCGAATCGGCGACGATCCCGGCGCCGGCGCGAAACCGCAGTTCCCGGTCCCGCACCACCAGGGTACGGATCAGGATATTGGTATCCATGCGACCGTGATCACTGACATAACCACAGGATCCGGTGTAGGCCCCGCGCGGCACTCGGCCCTCCAGTTCCTGGATCACCTGCATGGAGCGGATCTTGGGGCATCCGGTGATGGTCCCGCCCGGGAAGGTCGCGCGCAGCAGTTCTTCCGCGCGCGTCCCCGGCCGCAGCCGTGCCGTGATGCTGGACACGATGTGGTGGACCCGGCGGTAGCTCTCAATGGTCATCAGCTCGGCGACCCGCACGCTGCCGGTACATGCCACGCGGCCAAGATCGTTGCGTTCCAGGTCCACCAGCATGATGTGCTCGGCGCGTTCCTTGAGGTTGACCTCCAGTTCGCCATAAAGCTCACGGTCGGCGTGCGCATCCGGGTCGCGCCGACGGGTGCCGGCGATCGGCCGGGTTTCGGCGACGCCTTCCTGAGCCGACACCAGGCGTTCCGGCGAGGAGCTGATCACCTCCGCTCCCGGCAGCCGCAACCAGGCCGCAAACGGCGCAGCGTTGGCACCCCGCAGGCGCCGATAGAGCTCGCCGGTATCCAGGGACCGGTCGGCACGAGCGTGCCATTCGCGTGACAGGTTGGCCTGGAAGGTATCCCCGGCGCGGATGTACTCCAGCGCCCCGCGCACCGCCGCGCGGTAATATTCGGGATCGTCCTCCTCGATCTGCAGCATCGGCAGGTCGCCGCCCCCCGGGCCCGCCGCCGCGTCCGTTGCCACCGCCGCCAGATCGGCCTCCAGCTGCTCGCGCCGCGCGCGATCAGCCTCGGAATCCACCCACCAGGTGACTCCTTCGTGATGATCGCGGATCAGCGCGGCAGGAAACCGCGTCGCAACGGCCGTCGGCAACCATGGATCCGGTGCAAAGCGCCCCAGCGCGGGCTCCAGGTGCCAGGCGAATTCGTAGCCCACATACAGGAACCAGCCACCGAAGAACGGCAGATGGGCATGTTCGGGGGCTGGCATGCACGCGGTCGGCGGACACCCCAGATCGACATCGGCCGCCGCCAGCAATGCGTCACCATCGCCGGCATCCAGCGTGCGCCCGGGGAACGCAAACAGGATGGAAAAGCGCGCCGGCGCCTGCCCGATCAGGGCCGACTCCAGCAGATGCGGATAACGCTGGGGGAAACGCCCTGCGAGGACCGCCAGATCGATCCCCGAGGGCAGCCTTTCGACGGCCATGCCCGCGCGAGGCCGGCGTCAGATGGCGCGGAACACCAGGGTTCCGTTGGTGCCGCCGAATCCAAAGGAGTTGGACAGGGCCACGCGGGTGTTCATGTCACGGGCCTCGTTGGCGACATAATCCAGATCGCAGCCCTCACCCGGATTGTCCAGGTTGATGGTTGGCGGCGAGACCTGATCACGCAGGGCCAGCGCGGTAAACACAGCCTCGATCCCGCCCGCGGCACCCAGCAGGTGCCCGGTCATGGACTTGGTCGAATTGACCAGAAGGTTCTTCGCATGATCGCCGAAGGTCCGCTTGAGCCCCTCGGTCTCGGCCAGATCCCCGGCCGGGGTAGAGGTTCCGTGGGCGTTCACGTACCCCACTTCCTCCGGCTCAACGCCCGCGTCTTTCATGGCCCGGACCATGCACTTGGATGCCCCGCTGCCATCCTCGACCGGCTGGGTCATGTGATGGGCATCGGAATTCCAGGCGAAGCCGCCGATCTCGCAGTAGATGTTCGCGCCGCGGGCCTTCGCGTGTTCGTACTCCTCCAGGACCATCACCCCGGCCCCGTCACTGAGTACGAAACCGTCCCGGTCGGCGTCCCATGGCCGCGAGGCGCGGGCGGGATCGTCGTTGCGGGTCGACAGCGCGCGCGCCGCGGCAAAGCCGCCGATGCCCAGCGGCGTGGTGGCCATCTCGGCCCCGCCCGCAACCATCGCGTCGGCATCGCCATAGGCGATCATGCGCGCGGCGTCACCGATGTTGTGGGTGCCGGTGGCACAGGCGGAGACGATGGAGATGTTCGGCCCCTCCAGTCCCCGCATGATGGAGAGATTCCCCGCCACCATGTTGATGATGGCGCTGGGGACGAAGAACGGAGAGATCTTGCGGGCCCCGCCCTTCAGGTAGGCACCGTAGGAACGCTCGATGTAGGGCAGCCCCCCGATGCCGGAGCCAATCGCGACCCCGATCCGCTCCGGATCGGAACTGTCCGCGGACAGCCCGGCATCATCCAGGGCCTGGAGTCCCGCCGCCAGACCATAGATGACAAAGGTGTCCATCTTCTTCTGGTCCTTGACCGGGACATAGTCATTGGCATTGAAGTCCCGCACCGCGCCGGAAATCTTGACCGGCATGTCCGAGGCATCGAACACGTCGATGGGCGTGATCCCGCTCTTCCCGGCCTTGATGCTGGACCAGGCCTGGTCGATAGTGGATCCGACCGGGGACACGATGCCGAGGCCGGTGACCACAACACGTCGCTTAGCCAATGATTTTCTCCCTCGAAAGACGGCTGCACGCGGACGGCGAAGAGGGGGACGCGCCGTGTTGGCGCGCCCCTCGCCGCGACCATGGACCCGATCAGTCCTTGGCGTGCTCGTTGATGTAGTCGATCGCCTGCTGCACGGTGGTGATCTTTTCGGCCTGCTCGTCGGGGATTTCCGTTTCGAATTCCTCCTCGAGCGCCATCACGAGTTCGACGGTGTCAAGCGAATCCGCGCCCAGATCGTCGACGAAAGCGGCGGCGTTCGTGACATCCTCTTCCTTGACTCCCAGCTGCTCGACAACGATTTTCTTGACGCGTTCTTCAATGCTGCTCATGGTTGAAACATCCCCTTGGATATGAGGCGGGTCCGGTAAAGGTCCGCCATTCTATTGAAAAGCACCGCCGTGATCCACAACCCCGGCGGAGGACTCCGCGTAACGGGCCCGCGGCTCAGTGCATGAATCAGTGCATGAACATGCCGCCGTTGACGTGCAGGGTCTCGCCGGTAATGTAACCGGCCTCGTCGGACGCCAGAAAGCCCACCGCCGCCGCCACTTCCTCGGCGTCACCCAGACGGCCCAGCGGGATCTCGCCCAGCAGCCGTTCGCGCGTCGCCTCGTCCAGCTCGCGCGTCATGTCAGTGTCGATGAATCCGGGGGCCACCGTGTTGACCGTGATATTGCGGGCGCCCACCTCGCGCGCCAGGGAGCGGGCGAAGCCGGCCAGCCCGGCCTTGGCGGCGGCGTAGTTGGTCTGTCCCGCATTCCCGGCCGTCCCGACCACCGAGCCGATCAGCACAACCCGCCCGCGGCGGGCCTTCATCATGCCCTTGATGACCTTCTGCGTGAGTCGAGCGGCCGCGGTCAGATTGGTGTCGATCACCGCATCCCAGTCCTCGTCCTTCAGGCGCATAAAAAGGTTGTCGCGGGTGATGCCCGCGTTGTTCACCAGCACCTCGATGCCGCCCTCGGTCGCCTGAATGTCCTCCAGCGCGGTCCTGACCGATTCGGCATCGGTGACGTCCATGGCGACACCGCGGCCGCCCCAGGGGGCCAGGGCCTCCGAGATCCGGCCGGCGCCGGCGTCGCTGGTGGCGGTGCCCACCACCTGCATGCCCTGTTCCGCCAGACGGCGGGCGATGGCCGCGCCAATGCCGCGGCTCGCCCCGGTCACGAGAGCGATTCGTTGGTTTTCCGACATCAACGGTTTCCTTGCTGTTGGGAAATGGGCGTCAGCCGGCGGTCAGCCGGTCACGGACGCTTTCCAGGGTGGCCCGATCGGCCACGTCCGGATGATCAATCGAACGGTCGATGCGTTTCGCCAGCCCGGTCAGCACCCGACCGGGGCCACATTCCACCTGCACCCCGGCGCCGGCATCGCGCAGCCCCTGAACGGTTTCGACCCAGCGGACCGGGCGGTAGAGCTGCTCCGCCAGTCGGGTCTTCAGGCTGTCCACGTCGCTCGCCGGTGCGGCGGTCACGTTCTGCCACACGGGAATCTGCGGGACACGGAATTCGACGGTGTCCAGCGCCGCCTGCAGACGTTCGGCCGCCGGGCGCATCAACGCACAGTGGGAAGGGACCGACACCGGCAGCTTCAGCGCCCGTTTGGCGCCCGCATCGCGAGCCGCCGACACCGCGCGGTCCACGGCCCCGGCCGTGCCGGCGATCACCACCTGTCCCGGTGCATTGAAGTTCACTGCCTCCAGGGTGTCGCCCTCGGCCTGTGCCTCGCACAGGGCGATCACGTCGGCATCCTCCAGGCCAAGGATCGCGGCCATGGCCCCCTCGCCTGCCGGCACGGCCTCCTGCATGGCCCGGGCGCGCTCCGCGACCAGACTAACGGCATCCGGAAACCGCAGGGCCCCGGCCGCCACCAGGGCGCTGTATTCGCCCAGGCTGTGTCCGGCCAGCGCCATGGGCTCCGGAACCCCCTGTTCACGCAGCATCCGCCAGCAGGCCACGCCAGCCGCCAGCATCACGGGCTGGGTCCAGCGGGTCTCGTCAAGCTGTTCCGCCGGTCCGTGCTGAACCAGGCTCCACAGGTCGGCGTCCAGGCAGTCCGAGGCTTCCTGAAAGGTATCGCGTACCACGGCGAATTCATCACCGACATCGGCGAGCATGCCCACCGACTGGGACCCCTGTCCCGGAAAAACCGCTGCCCAGGAAACTGTCATGGTTCGTGTCCGAAATTCACTGGATGAGAAAGCGGGCGTAGTTTAGGCGCTGACGCCGGCCCCGGCAAACCCCGAAACGCGACCGGTTTCGTGTCCATCGAACGAAAAACCGGGAGTTTCCCTTGAGTTCCATCCATGCATCCGCATAATGTCGCAACCCTGATTCATTACGCGAGGAACTGCATGGCGAAGGAAGACGAAATCGAGCTCGAAGGAACCGTCGTCGAGACGCTCCCCAACACCACCTTCCGGGTGGAGCTCGAGAACGGGCACACGATCACCGCGCACATCTCCGGGAAGATGCGCAAGCACTATATCCGGATCCTGCGCGGCGACAAGGTCATCGTGCAGATGACGCCCTACGACCTGAGCAAGGGTCGCATCGTCTACCGCAACAAATAAGCGCGCCACAGTCTCCCCGGCATGCAAAAGGCCGGCGCCCCGAGGGGTGCCGGCCTTTTTCGTGAGGGACACCACAGGCTCGTGGTGTCCCGTTCGTGGTCGGATCAGGAAGAGACGGCGGGTTCGTGGATATCCATCTCGAGACCGTCCTCGCCCAGGCGCACGGTCACTTCGCCACCCTGCGCCAGCTTGCCGAACAGGAGTTCGTCCGCCAGCGACTTCTTGATGTGCTCCTGGATGGTCCGTCCCATCGGCCGCGCACCCATCTGCGCGTCGTAGCCGTGCTCGGCCAGCCAGGCGCGCGCCTCGGATTCCACCGTCAGGGTCACCTTCTTCTCGTCCAGCTGGGCCTGGAGCTGGGTGAGGAACTTGTCGACCACGTTCAGGATGGTCGCCTCGTCCAGCGGGCCGAACTGGATGGTGGCATCCAGACGGTTGCGGAATTCCGGGGTGAACGTCCGCTTGATGGCCTCCATCGCGTCGGTGGAGTGATCCTTGCGCGTGAAGCCCACCGACGGCCGCGAAGCCGCTTCGGCACCGGCGTTGGTGGTCATCACCAGGATCACGTTGCGGAAATCCACTTCCCGCCCGTTGGCGTCGGTCAGCGTGCCGTGGTCCATCACCTGCAGCAGCACGTTGAACACGTCCGGGTGCGCCTTTTCGATCTCGTCCAGCAACAGCACCGAATGCGGATGCTTGAGGATGGCATCCGTCAGCAGGCCGCCCTCGTCGTAGCCGACATAACCCGGCGGCGCACCGATCAGCCGCGAGACCGTGTGGCGCTCCATGTATTCGGACATGTCGAAGCGGGCCAGATGGATACCCATCTGCTGGGCCAGCTGACGCGTGACCTCGGTCTTGCCGACACCGGTCGGACCGGCGAACAGGAAGGAACCGATCGGCTTGTCCTGGTCACCCAGGCCGGAACGCGACATCTTGATGGCCGTGCTCAGGGTGCCGATCGCCTCGTCCTGACCGAACACCGTCATCTTCAGGTTGCGTTCCAGGTTGCGCAGGGTCTCCTTGTCGGTGCTGGACACCGATTTCGGCGGGATGCGCGCGATCTTGGCCACGATGTTCTCGATGTCCTGCACGCCGATGGTCTTCTTGCGCTGGCTCACCGGCAGCAGCTGGCGACTGGCACCGGCCTCGTCGATCAGGTCGATCGCCTTGTCCGGCAGGAAGCGATCGGTGATGTAGCGGTCCGACAGCTCCGCCGCAGCCTGCAGCGCCGGCTTGGTAAAGCGCACGTTGTGGTGCGACTCGAAACGCGACTTGAGCCCTCGCAGGATCTGATAGGTTTCATCCACCGTGGGCTCGGGTACCTCGATCTTCTGGAAACGCCGCGCCAGTGCGCGGTCCTTTTCGAAGATCCCGCGATACTCCTGATAGGTGGTCGAACCGATGCACTTGAGCTCACCGGAGGCCAGCATCGGCTTGATCAGGTTCGAGGCATCCATTACCCCGCCGGACGCGGCACCGGCCCCGATGATGGTATGGATCTCGTCGATGAACAGGACCGCGGCGGGTTCCTTCTTGAGCTGGGCCAGCACCCCTTTCAGGCGTTTTTCGAAGTCGCCGCGATACTTGGTTCCGGCCACCAGCGCGCCCAGGTCCAGGGCATAGACCGTGGCTTCCTCGATCGCTTCCGGCACCTGGCCATCCACCACGCGCCGCGCCAGCCCCTCGGCGATCGCGGTCTTGCCGACCCCGGCCTCGCCGACCAGCAGCGGGTTGTTCTTGCGCCGCCGGCAGAGGATCTGGATGGTGCGCTCGATCTCGTGGTCCCGCCCGATCAGCGGGTCGATCTCGTCATTGCGCGCCTTCTCGTTGAGGTTGGTCGCGTACAGCTGCAGCGCGTTGGTCTTTTCTTCGGTCACCGTCTCGCCCTGCTGCTCGGAGGATTCCTCCGCCTGCTCCTGGTGAATCTGGCCGAGCTCGTCCTCGCCGACCTTCGAGATACCGTGGGAAATGAAGTTGACCACGTCCAGACGCGAGATGTTCTGCTGGCCCAGCACGTACAGTGCCTGACTGTCCTGCTCGCCGAACAGCGCCACCAGGACGTTGGCCCCGGAGACCTCCTTGCGACCACTGGACTGCACGTGGAACACCGCGCGCTGCAGGACCCGCTGAAAACCGAGGGTCGGCTGGGTCTCGCGCGTGTCGTTCGGCGGGATCCGCGGGGTGTTTTCGTCGATGTAGGCCTCCAGTTCGTCGCGGATCCGGTCAAGATCCGCACCGCAGGCACGCAGTACGGTGGCTGCACTGGGGTTCTGGGCCAGGGCCATCAGCAAGTGCTCCACGGTCACGAACTCGTGGCGTTTCTCGCGGGCCTCCTTGAAGACCAGGTTCAGACTGAATTCGAGTTCCTTGTCGAGCATGGGGGTCAGGCCTCCTCCATCGAGCATAGCAGTGGGTGCTGATGGCTCCGGGCGTATTCATTCACCTGGGCCACCTTGGTCTCGGCGACATCTCGAGTGTAGATGCCGCACACGCCCTTGCCCCGGGTATGCACCTGCAGCATCACCCGGGTGGCCTTCTCGCGATCCATGCCGAAGAAGGTCTCCAGGACCTCCACCACGAATTCCATCGGCGTGTAGTCGTCGTTGTTCAACACGACCTTGTACTGCCGTGGCGGCTTGAGTTCCGGCCTCGATTCATCGACCGCAACGGAATCGTCGTGATCGGGTTGGCGGGGCTTGTCGTCACTCATCTTTCGGTCCAGCTCGCACTCGTGGCGCCCTCGGGCACCGCGTGTTCATTTCTGTAGAGTCCTGACATCATCGAACGGTTCCCGGCGCTTGCCAAGTGTCCGCATGGCGCGGGAGGCCAGCCCGCCGGTGGTGGGAGCGCAGCCCTCTGCGCGATCAGGCATGGCCGATCGGCCAGGGGGCTGGCCTCCCACAGGCTGTATCTCCACTGGCTGCCTGCGCCCGGGTCGTTCAGCCGTCCATGTGGCGGATCATCGCCTCGCCGAAGGCGGAGCAGGCGATCGGTTCCACTCCGTCCATCAGCCGCGCAAAGTCATACGTCACCTCGCCGGCGGCGATCGCGCCCTCCATGCCGCGCACCACGAGATCCGCCGCCTCGGTCCAGCCCAGGTGGCGCAGCATCATCTCGGCCGACAGCACCAGCGAGCCCGGATTGACCTTGTCCTGACCGGCATACTTGGGCGCGGTACCGTGCGTGGCCTCGAACATCGCGGTGGTGTCGGAGATGTTGGCCCCGGGCGCGATGCCGATCCCGCCGACCTGGGCGGCCAGGGCGTCGGAGATATAGTCCCCGTTCAGGTTCAGGGTGGCGATCACCGAGTAGTCCTCCGGGCGCAGCAGGATCTGCTGCAGGAAGGCATCCGCGATGACGTCCTTGATCACGATCTCGCGACCGGTCTTCGGGTTCCTGAACACCTGCCACGGGCCACCGTCGAGGTCCTCGGCACCGAATTCCTCGCGCGCCAGCTCGTAGCCCCAGGCCTTGAAGGAGCCCTCGGTGAATTTCATGATGTTGCCCTTGTGCACCAGGGTCACCGACGGGCGGTCATTGTCGATCGCGTACTGTATGGCCTTGCGCACCAGCCGCTTCGTACCCTCGCTGGAGACCGGCTTCACGCCGATCCCCGCGGTATCCGGGAAGCGGATCTCGCGCACGCCCATCTCGTCCTGCAGGAAGTCGATGAGCTTTTTCGCCTCGGGCGTGCCGGATTCGAACTCGATGCCGGCGTAAATATCCTCCGAGTTCTCGCGGAAGATCACCATGTCGGTTTTTTCCGGTTCTTTCAGCGGGCTGGGCGTACCCTGGTAGTAGCGCACCGGACGCAGGCAGACATACAGATCCAGCTTCTGCCGCAGCGCCACGTTCAGCGAACGGAAGCCGCCGCCCACCGGGGTGGTCAGCGGGCCCTTGATCGACACCTTGTATTCGCGCACTGCATCCAGCGTCTCATCGGGGAGGCCGGAGTCATCGTCGTAGACCTGCGTGGCCTTCTCGCCGGCATAGACTTCCATCCACTCGATCGCCTTCTGGCCGCCATAGGCCTTCTCCACCGCCGCATCCGTGACCCGGCGCATCACCGGGGTGATGTCCGCGCCGATGCCGTCCCCCTCGATATAGGGGATCACCGGACGATCCGGCACCACCAGGCCGCCGTCCTTGCCCACCTCGATGGGTTGGCCTTTCTCCGGGATGCGAATGTGCTGGTACGCCATGAAGACTCCTTTTGCAGCGCCGTGTCATTGGGATTTGGATGCCGGCGATTATACATGGCCTCCGTGGCCTTCGCCGCCGGGCGGCGGGTATCATTGCGCCATGAATGAACGCCTGCGCTGCCATATCACCGTCGCTGCGGTCATCGAGGATCGAGGCCGCTTCCTGTTTGTCGAGGAAGAGGATGCGGGCCTGCGCGTTCTCAATCAGCCCGCGGGCCACCTGGACCCGGACGAGGACCTGATCGCCGCAGTGCGGCGCGAGGTCCGCGAAGAGACGGCCCTCGAATTCGCCCCGCAGCACTCGCTGGGCTGCGACCTGCTGCGTCTGGCCGACGGCGCGGTCATCCTGCGCGTGGCCTTCACCGGTACGGTGTCGGCACCGGCGCAGCCGATCCGCCGCGACCCCGCAATCCTTGCCACCCACTGGCTGGATGCCGCCACCGCGCTGAACGGTCATCGCCTGCGCAGCCCGCTGGTGGCCCGCAGCCTGCGACGCTGGGAATCGGGTCTGCGCCTGCCGCTGGAATCTGCCGGCGAACTCGTCGACAACGTGCGGCCCGCCCCCGCACGCCCCGAGGAATGAGCCGCATGGCCACCAGTGAACGCATCATCGTCGGGCTCTCCGGCGGCGTGGATTCGGCGGTCGCCGCCCTGCGCCTCCTGCAGACGGGACACCGCGTCGAAGGCCTGTTCATGAAGAACTGGGAAGACGATGACGCGGACGGCCACTGTGCCGCGGAAGACGACTACGCGATGGCCCGCGAGGTCGCGGCCACCCTGGAGATCCCGTTGCACAAGGCGAACTTCGCCGAGGATTACCGCCAGCGGGTCTTCGCCCACTTTCTCCACGAGTACCGCGCCGGCCGCACCCCCAACCCGGACATCCTGTGCAACCGCGAGATCAAGTTCCGCGCCTTTCTCGAGCAGGCCCAGGCACTGGGCGCCGACGCCATCGCCACCGGCCACTATGCCCGCGCCTGGCACGGCCCCGACCACAGCGAACTGCGACTCGCCGAGGACGCCAACAAGGACCAGACCTATTTCCTGCACGCCCTGGATCAGGCACAGCTGCGCCCGGCCCGTTTCCCGCTGGGGGACCTGCCCAAGGAACGGGTGCGCGAACTGGCATACGAGCACGGCCTGCCCAATCACGCGCGCAAGGATTCCACCGGCATCTGTTTCATCGGCGAACGCCCGTTCCGCGAATTCCTCGCCCGTTATCTCGAGGGCAGCGAGGGCGACATCTGCACCCCGGACGGTCGCGTGGTCGCCCGCCATCACGGCCTGATGTTCTACACCCTGGGGCAGCGTCAGGGACTGGGCATCGGCGGGGTCGAAGGCGCGGCCGATGCCCCCTGGTACGTGGTCGACAAGGACCTCGCGGGCAACCGACTGATCGTGGCGCAGAATTCGGCCCATCCGCTGCTGATGAGCCCGGAGCTGACGACCGAACCCGTGCACTGGATCCACCGCTTTCCGGCCGACGGGGAAACCCTGCAGGCGCGTCTGCGTCATCGCCAGCCGCTGCAGGACTGTCGGGTCTGTCCGGAGGCGGACGGACGCGCGCGCGTGGTCTTCGAACAGCCGCAGCGTGCGGCCACGCCCGGCCAGTCCATCGTGTTCTATCGCGACGGCACCTGCCTGGGGGGCGGCGTGATCGCCACACGCCACACCCTGTCCGCGGACACCCCGGTTGCCGCCGGGGCATGAGTCCGGAGGGCGGTTTCCGGTATAGTGCCTCCCCTGATACCCAGACCCGGACGGACACGGCTTGGAGCGCAGCGACCACAACCGCACCCTGGCACTGGCGGCCATCTTTCAGGCCGCGAGCCTGGTCAAGGACCTGGCCTGGCGAGGCTCCTGCGACGAATACGAGCTGGAGGTCCTGATCGGAAGCCTGTTCGCCTTCGACTCGACCACGCCCGAGGAGATCTATCGCGGCGAAGTCAGCCTGCGTACCGGGCTGGAACGCGTGCGCACCCAGCTGGAAAGCGGTGGCAAGCCGCCGGACATGGAGATCACCCGCTACGCGGTGGGGCTGATCTTCCTCGAACGCAAGCTGCAGAAGCGCGGCGACATGATGCAGCAGCTGGCCGACGGCCTGCAGGGCGCCCAGCGGCAGGTGGACTACTTCACCCTGACCCACGAGAGCGTGATCTCGCGGCTGGGCGAGATCTACAAGGAGACCATTTCCGAGCTCGGCCCGCGCATCATCGTCCAGGGCGAACAGAACAATCTCTCCAACCCGGATACCGCGGCCCGTATTCGCGCGCTGCTGCTGGCCGGCATCCGCGGCGCCGTGCTGTGGCGCCAGGCCGGCGGCTCGCGCTGGAAGCTCCTGTTCGGGCGCAAGCGCCTGATGAACGAGGCCGGCCACATTCTTCAACGTCTCAACACCTGACTTCGGATGGACGCATCATGAGCGACGCTATGCCCCGGAACACCCGCACCCTGTCCGCCGGCGGACACGAGTGCCAGTACGTCCCGATCGCCGACGACCGACGCGCGCAGACCCTGCCCTTCGCGCTCAAGGTGCTGCTGGAAAACCTGATGCGCCACGAGGACGGGCGTACGGTGACCCGCGACGACATCGAGGGCCTGCTGGACTGGGACCCGGCGGCGGAACCCTCGCGCGAGATCGCCTTCCGGCCGGCGCGCGTGCTGCTGCAGGACTTCACCGGCGTCCCCGCGGTGGTCGACCTCGCCGCGATGCGTGACGCCATGGAAGACCTCGGCGGCGATCCAGCGAAGATCGCGCCCCTGCAGCCGGCGGAGCTGGTGATCGACCACTCCGTGCAGGTCGATTCCTACGGCGAGGCCAATTCCATGAACCTGAACGCCGAGCTGGAATATTCGCGCAACCGCGAACGCTACAGCTTCCTCAAATGGGGCCAGCAGGCGTTCGAGACTTTCAAGGTCGTGCCCCCGGATACCGGCATCGTGCACCAGGTCAACCTGGAGTACCTGGCGCGCACCGTGTTCCTCGAGGACCGCGCCGACGGCAGCTGCATGGCCTATCCCGACACGCTCGTCGGCACCGACTCCCACACCACCATGATCAACGGCCTGGGCGTGCTGGGCTGGGGCGTGGGCGGGATCGAGGCCGAGGCCGCCATGCTGGGCCAGCCGATCTCCATGCTGATCCCGCAGGTGGTCGGCTTCCGCCTGACCGGCAAGCTGGCCGAGGGCGCCACCGCCACCGACCTGGTGCTGGTGATCGTCGAACAGCTGCGCAAACACGGCGTGGTCGGCAAGTTCGTCGAATTCTTCGGCGACGGCCTCGCCGACCTGCCGCTGGCCGACCGCGCCACCATCGCCAACATGGCGCCCGAATACGGCGCGACCTGCGGCATCTTCCCGATCGACGACGAGACTCTGGAATACCTGCGTCTGACCGGCCGCGAGGAAAGCCACATCCAGTTCATCGAGGCCTATGCCCGCGGGCAGGGCCTGTGGCGCGACGACAGCGCCCCGGTGGCGCGCTACTCCGACCTGCTGGAGCTGGACCTGTCCACCGTCGAGCCGAGCCTCGCCGGACCCAAGCGTCCGCAGGACCGGATCCCGCTGAGCCAGGCGGGTGCCGAGATCAGTCGCCACCTGGACACGGTCCTGAAGGAACGCGTTTCCGGCAAGGACGAGCCGTCGGAGGCCGAACGCTTCGCCACCGAAGGCGGCCATACCGCAGTGGGCGTAGAGCATCAGGCGGAAGAACCGCATCACACAGCCATCGAGATGGGCGGCGAGACCTTTACCCTGGACCACGGCGACGTGGTGATCGCCGCGATCACCTCCTGCACCAACACCTCGAACCCGTCGGTGATGCTGGGGGCCGGCCTGGTGGCTCGCAAAGCGCGCGAGCGCGGCCTGAAGGTCAAGCCGTGGGTCAAGACCTCGCTGGCCCCCGGCTCGCGCGTGGTGACCGATTATCTGCAGAACGCTGGCCTGCTCGAGGACCTGGAAGACCTGGGCTTCTATGTGGTCGGCTACGGCTGCACCACCTGCATCGGCAACTCCGGTCCGCTGCCGGAAGCGATCAGCGAGGCCATCGTGAAGGACGACCTTGTGGTCTCCTCGGTGCTCTCCGGCAACCGCAATTTCGAGGGCCGCATCCATTCCGAGGTGCAGATGAACTTCCTCGCCTCACCGCCGCTGGTGGTGGCCTACGCCCTGGCCGGACGCTCGAACCTGGATCTCTACAACGATCCGCTGGGCGATGATGCCGATGGCAATCCCGTCTATCTCAAGGACATCTGGCCGACTTCTCAGGAGGTGCGTGACGAGGTGGCCCGCCATGTCGGCGCCGGCAGCTTCACCACCGCCTACGGCGACCTCTATACCGGCGAGGACCGCTGGCGCAATCTCGAGGCCCCGTCAGGCGACCGCTTCGATTGGCAGGAAGACTCCACCTACGTGCGCAAGCCGCCCTACTTCGACGGCATGGGCATGACGCCCGCCGAGACCCCGGACATCGAGGGCGCGCGGGTCCTGGCCCTGCTGGGCGATTCGGTGACCACCGACCATATTTCGCCGGCGGGCTCCATCGCATCGGACAGCCCCGCCGCCCGTTACCTGGAAGAACAGGGGGTCAAGCCCGCCGACTTCAACTCCTATGGCTCGCGGCGCGGCAACCACGAGGTGATGATGCGCGGCACCTTCGCCAACGTGCGCCTGCGCAACCTGCTCGCACCGGGCACCCAGGGCGGCGTAACGCGGCACCTGCCGGACGGCGAGCAGATGTCCATCTACGACGCCTCCATGCGCTATCAGGCCGAGGGGACCCCGCTGGTCGTCATCGCGGGCAAGGAATACGGCACTGGCTCCTCGCGCGACTGGGCCGCCAAGGGGACCCTGCTGCTGGGCGTGAAGGCGGTCATCGTGGAAAGCTACGAACGCATCCACCGCTCCAACCTGGTGGGCATGGGCGTGCTTCCGCTGCAGTTCCACGACGGCGAGAACGCCGAATCGCTGGGCCTGACCGGCGAGGAGACCTATACCATCACCGGCATCCGGAGTGGCGAGGCGAAGGAAGCGACGGTGACCGCCACCGCCGATGATGGCTCACGGAAGGAGTTCCGCGTGCGCGTACGGCTGGACACCCCGCAGGAGATCGACTACTACCGTCACGGTGGAATATTGCCGTACGTCCTGCGTCAACTTGCGGGCGAAGGCTGAATCGCATCATGTCGCGAATCGCCCCCACTGCGGAACTGCGTGCCGGGATGACGCTGGCCGCCCCGGTGCATGACCGTTCCGGTCGCCTGCTGATCCCCGCGGGCATGACCCTGCAGGACAAGCATCTGCGGGTCCTGCGGGCCTGGGGCGTCAGCGAGGTGCGGATCCAGGACGGGGACCCGCCCGCGACCGAACCCGTCCCGGATGCGGCCGAGGGTACGCAGCCGACCGCCGGCGAAGAGGATCCGGATGCCGCCGAGGCGCGCCTTGGCGCCACTGCGGACGAAGCGCTGGCGGAACGCTTCCAGCACTGCGACATCGAGCGCTTTCCGATGGACGGGATCTACCGCATCGCGCGACGTGCGATGATCGACGAACTTCGGCAGTCCAGGGGTGCGGGCTCGCGATGACTATGCGGTTGGAAGATTTCCTGCAGGCGGATGACGCGCTGTGCAGCTTCTCCGGTGCGTTCAATGCCATCGTCGAACGCATCAACGATCCAACCGCGAGCGTCGCCGACATCACCGAGGCGATCGAACTGGACCCCACGGTCGCGGCCAAGACCCTGCGCCTGGCCAATTCGTCGTTGTACGGGTTCCCGCAGGAGATCGAGACCCTGCATCGGGCAGTGGCCATCATCGGCCTGCAGCAGATCCGGCAGATCGTACTGTCCACTGTGGTGATCGAACATTTCCGCGGCCTGCCGGTGATCGGCGTGGACATGAGTTCGTTCTGGCGACACAGTCTGGCGACCGCGATCATCGCCCGCGGGATCGCCCGTTTCCGTCGCGAAGCCAACGTTGACCGGCTGTACCTGTTCGGGCTGCTGCACGACATCGGCCGTCTGATTCTGTTCCTGCGCCTCGGCCGCGATACCGAGGAGCTGATCAACCTGCGCGAACGCGACGGTGAGCTGCTGTTCGTCACGGAACAGCGTTTTCTCGGATTCGACCATACGACCATCGGCAGCGGCCTGCTGGAGCAATGGGGCATGACGCCCGCTCACGTGGAAGCCACCCGCTATCACCACGACCCGCTGGCCGCGCCCGCCTTCCCGGTCGAGGCCGGCATCGTGCACGTCGCCGATTCGCTGGCCAACGCCCTGCGCCTGGGTTCCTCCGGGGAGCGCATGGTGCCGCCGGTCCGGGCCGAGGCTTTTGAACGGATAGGACTGGAGACCGCCGCCTGTGAAGATATCGCCGATACGGCACGCGAACAGCTCGATCAGCTGGCCCGAATCCTCCTGGACTGACCCCGCCATGAGCCCTTCGTACCGGACGCCGGAAGAATTCGAGCAGCTGCAGGAGCGAATTCGCTACCTGGAGCAGAGCCTCGAGGGCAACGCCTACGTGATGGACGTGCTGTCCTCGACGACGGCAATCTTTGGCGATACCGAGGGCAACCGCCGCCCCGAAGTGATCGTGCGCAACACCCTCGAAGCCGTGCGCCGCCTGCTGGCGCTTCCGGAGTCGGCCATCTATCTGCTCGACGGCGACGCCTCGTTCAATCTGGCCCAGCACGACGCGGAAGACGATACCCCCGGTGACCTGCCCGACCGTGTGGAACAGCTGATCCAGCAGGGGACCTTCTCCTGGGCCCTGCACGAAAACCACCCGGTGTTCCTGCCCGCCGGCGAAGATGGCGGGATGGTGCTGCTGCACGTCATATCCACCCGTACCCGGGTGCGCGGGATGTTCGCCGCCCGGCCGGGCCAGGACGAAGCCCCGCGTCACGAACTGGTCATGTCCGCCCTGACCCTGGTGCTGTTCAACGCGGCCTACGCGCTCGAATCGGCCGATCTCTACCACCTGATGGAACGGCGCCAGCAGGCCCTGCAACGCATCACCGAACGGCAATCGCGCGAGCTCCTGCATCACATGTCGCACGACTCGTTGACCAACCTGCCCAACCGCATGCTGTTCAGTGACCGTCTCGCCCAGGCCATGGAGCGTCATGCCAACGGCTCCAGCCATGTCGCGCTGATCCTGCTCGACCTGGACAATTTCAAGCGGCTGAATGACGCGCTGGGTCATCGCGCGGGGGACGAACTGATCCGCAAGGTAGCCACCGATCTTTCCGTCCTCCTGGAGACCCCCCGCGGATCAACGGGTGGCCAGGGCCCCAGCCCGACGCTATCGCGGCTGGGTGGCGACGAATTCGGCATCCTGGTGGAGGGGATCCAGGGGCTCGAGGGCGTCGTCCGTCTGGTGACCGAAATCGTGCGGACCACGGCGGTGGAACGGACGGTGGCCGACCATCCGGTGCTGACCTCCTGCTCGGCCGGGATCGCAGTGTTCCCCTACGACGGCGACGAACCCGACGCCCTGCTCAGCAACGCCGACGCCGCGATGTACGATGCCAAGGAACGCGGCCGCAACGGCTTCCGCTTCTACACCCAGGACCTCAATTCGCGAACCTTCCGGCACTTCCGCCTGGAAACCGACCTTGGCGGCGCCATCGAGGATGACCAGCTGCGGCTGCACTATCAGCCCAAGATCGAGCTGGCGACCGGCCGTGTCGTGGGTGCCGAGGCCCTGATCCGCTGGGACCACCCGCGTCTGGGGATGCTGCCCCCCGGTCAGTTCATGGAAATCGCGGAAGACATGACCCTGATCGAACAGATCGGAGAATGGGTTCTGCAACAGGCCTGCCGCGATCTCGCCTCCCTGCCCGGAACCGCGCAGGCGCTTCCGCATATCGCCATCAACGTCTCCGCGCGCCAGCTGCGCCAGCCCAATCTTGCGGAGGAATTCTTCGCGATCACCGAGGAACACGGGATCCCCGCCGACCGCATCGAGCTGGAGCTCACCGAGAGCGTGATCATGGATGACGCCGACACCGCCGCGCGCGTGTTCCAGCGCCTGCGCGAAGTCGGCATGTCACTGGCAGTGGACGACTTCGGTACCGGACATGCATCGCTGACCCAGCTCAAGCAGCTTCCGGCCGACACCCTCAAGATCGACCGCTCCTTCGTGATGGATCTGGAGAAGAGCCACGAGGACGCCAAGATCGTGCGTGCGATCGTGGTCATGGCGCGCAGCCTGGACATGCAGCTGGTGGCCGAAGGAGTGGAAACCGACGCGCAGATCCACTTGCTGCGGGAATTCGGCTGCGATTACGCCCAGGGGTTTCGCTATTCCCGGCCGGTCGCCTTCGACGAATTGCGGGAGATGATCGTCAACGACGTGCGCATGCTGCCCGAGTCCGAATAACGCGAACACCGAACCGCGCCGAACGGCCGGTTCAGGCGCCGCCGTCCGCTCCTCCGGTCAGACGCAGCGGATCCAGCAGGCCGCGCAGGCGATCGCGGTCCATGCCGGTGTGCTCCGCCGCCACTTCGATGATCGGCCGCCCGGAGGCGTAGGCCTCCTTGGCGATGCGGGCCCCCGCCTCATAACCGATCTCGGCGTTGAGCGCGGTCACCAGGATCGGGTTGCGATCCAGGGCCGCGCGCATCACCTCCTCGTTGACGCTGAAGCCCGCCACCGCGCGCTCGCCCAGATGGTCGGCGGCGCGCGCCAGCAGCCCCGTCATCTGCAACAGGTTGTCGGCGATCAGCGGCAGGCCCACGTTGAGCTGGAAATTGCCGGCGGCGCCGGCGGCCGTGACCGCAGCGTCCAGTCCGATCACCTGGCGCGCCGCCATCAGCACCGCTTCAGGAATAACCGGATTCACCTTGCCGGGCATGATCGAACTGCCCGGCTGCAACGCCGGCAGCGCAATCTCGCCGAGTCCGGCGAGCGGGCCCGAGTTCATCCAGCGCAGGTCCTCGGCGATCTTGATCAGCGCGGTGGCCATGGTCCGCAGCTGACCCGAATATTCCACTGCGGTGTCCTGGCTGGCCAGCGCGGCGAACCCGTTCGGCTCGCGCCGGAATGCCAGCCCGGTGCGTTCGGACAGGCGCTCCGCCACCCGCTCGCCGAACCCTTCCGGGGCATTGACCCCGGTACCCACCGCGGTCGCGCCGATGGCCAGCCGCCCCAGCCGGTCGCGGGTCGCCTCGAGGCGCTCCACCGCCTGCTCCAGCTGCGTGCGCCAGCCGGACAGTTCCTGGTCCAGGCGTACCGGCATGGCATCCATCAGATGAGTACGCCCGGTCTTGACCAGGGTCTTTGCCCCGGCTTCGCGCCGTGCGATGGTCGCGATCAGGCGCCGCATCGCCGGAAGCAGCTCGTGTTCCAGCTGGTTGAGTGCGGCCACGTGCAGCGCCGTGGGGATCACGTCGTTCGAGCTCTGCGAGCGGTTCACGTGATCATTGGGGTGGACCGCCCCGGTGGCGCCGGTCGAGGCCAGATGCGCCAGCACCTCGTTCATGTTCATGTTGCTGCTGGTGCCCGAGCCCGTCTGGTACACGTCCACCGGGAAGGCATCGGCATGCTCGCCCAGCGCCACCGCCTCGGCCGCCTGCACGATGGCCTGCGCGGCCTCTCCGTCCAGCTGGCCCAGACCTTGATTGGCCTCGGCACAGGCCGCCTTGACCTGCGCCAGGGCACGGATGAAGGCGCCCGGCAGCGGGCGTCCGGCGATGGCGAAGTTGTCGATTGCACGCTGGGTCTGCGCGCCCCACAGGGCATGTTCGGGCACCTCCACGGTGCCCAGGCTGTCGTGTTCCTGGCGATGGCCTGATCGGGTCATTCCTGGCTCCGGCGGTCGACTTGATCGTTGTATTATACTGCGCCGCACAAGCAAGCCCCATCACAAGGCCGACCATGTCCCTGAACGCCCTCACCGCCATCGCCCCGGTCGATGGCCGTTATGCCCGTCACACCCGCGACCTTGCTCCCTGGTTCAGCGAGCAGGGCCTGATGCAGGCCCGCGTGCGCGTCGAGATCGCCTGGCTCAAGGCGCTGGCCGCCGAGCCCGCGATCACCGAGGTCCCGGCGCTCTCCGCCGAAGGCACCGCCGCGCTGGAGCGCATCGCGGCCGAGTTCGACAACGCCGCCGGCGAACGCGTGAAGGCCATCGAGGCGACCACCAATCATGACGTCAAGGCGATCGAGTACTACATCAAGGAACAGATGCAGGACCATCCCGAACTCGCCGCACGCATGGAGTTCGTGCATTTCGCCTGCACCTCCGAGGACATCAACAACCTCGCCTACGGCGTGATGGTGCGCGAGGCGCGCAACGAGGTGATGCTGCCGGCGCTGGACGGCATCGTGGATACCCTGCGCCAGTTGAGCGGGGAGTTCGCCGACCAGCCGATGCTCTCGCGCACCCACGGTCAGCCCGCCTCGCCCAGCACCATGGGCAAGGAGATCGCCAACGTAGTGCACCGCCTGCAGGCCCAGCGCGAGCAGCTGGCCGGCGTGGTCTGCCGCGGCAAGATCAACGGCGCGGTGGGCAACTTTAATGCCCACGTGGTGGCCTACCCCGAGGTCGACTGGCCGGCACTGGCGCGGCGCGTGGTCAGTGACCTGGGCCTCGAGCCCAGTTCGCACACCACCCAGATCGAGCCGCACGACTACCTCGCCGAGATGTTCCATGCCTTCATGCGCGCCAACACCATCCTGCTGGATGCCTCGCGCGACATCTGGGGCTACATCTCGCTGGGCTATTTCAAGCAGAAGGTCGTGGCCGGCGAAGTCGGCTCCTCGACCATGCCGCACAAGGTCAACCCGATCGACTTCGAGAACGCCGAAGGCAACCTCGGCCTGGCCAACGCGGTGTTCGATCACCTCGCCGGCAAGCTGCCGGTCTCGCGCTTCCAGCGCGACCTCACCGACTCCACCGTGCTGCGCAACATCGGCATGGGCTTCGCGTGGTCGCTGATCGCCTGGAAGGCCTTCGCCCGCGGACTGGGCAAGCTGGAGATCGAATCCTCTCGCATGGAGGAGGATCTGGATGCCAACTGGGAGGTCCTCGGCGAAGCGGTGCAGACGGTGATGCGCCGCTACGGCATCGATTCGCCCTACGAGAAACTCAAGGACTTCACCCGCGGCCGCCGGATCACCCCCGAGGCCCTGCACGAGTTCATCGACGCGCAGGACATCCCCGAGGAGGCCCGCGCGCGCCTGCGCGAGCTGACCCCCGGGCGTTACACCGGTCTGGCGGACCGCCTGGCCCGCGACGTCTGAGTCGACCATGGCAGCGCCCGATCCGGATACCCCGCTGACCCTGCTGGGCGGACTCACGCCGGCCGCGTTCCTGCGGGATTACTGGCAGCAGAAACCCCTGCTGATCCGCGGCGCGATCCCCGGGTTCCAGAACCCCATCGAAGCCGACGACCTGGCCGGTCTGGCGACCGATCCCGAGGCCGGCAGCCGGCTGGTCCTCGGCCACCGCGAGCGCAACGACTGGGACGTGGAATACGGCCCGTTCGAGCCGGACCGCCTGGCCCGGCTGCCGGAACGCGACTGGACCCTGCTGGTCAGTGATATCGAACGGTTCTGGCCCGATGGCCCCGGATTCCTCGCGCAGTTCGATTTCATCCCGCGCTGGCGGCGCGACGACCTGATGATCTCGTACGCCCCGCCCGGCGGCTCGGTGGGCCCGCACGTGGATCAGTACGACGTCTTCCTGTTTCAGGCGGCGGGCCGCCGCCGCTGGCAGATCCAGGATCCGCCCGGGAACCCGGAATGCTTCGAGGATTTGCCGCTGGCGATCCTGCGGGACTTCCGGCCCACCGACTCCTGGGATCTGGAACCGGGCGACATGCTGTACCTGCCGCCGGGCGTCCCGCATTACGGTGAATCCCTGGATCGCGAATGCATGACCTGGTCCGTCGGCTTCCGCGCCCCGGCCATCCTCGACGTGCTCACCGGGTTCCTGGAAGAACGCGCGAACGTGATCGGGGATCAGGCCCGCTTCGAGGACCCGGGGCGCCCCGCCGACCAGTGGCCGGGGGAGCTTCCGGCCGGCGACCGGCGCGAACTGCGCGACGCCCTGCGGGCCCTGCTGGCGGCGGACGATGCCGATCTGGACGCCTATCTCGGCCGCTTTCTGACCCGTCCCACGGCAGGCATCGGGCTCGCTGCCCCGGACGAGGACGCCCCGCCCCCGGCCCCGCAGCCGGGTGTGCGTTACCGCATCCATCCGGGCATCCGTCGGGCCTGGTTCCACGGTCCGGACGGCCCGGTGCTGTGCATCGCCGGGCATGATCACCCCACGCCGGCGCTGGAACCGGAACAGCTGGAGATCTTTTGTACCGTGGAGAGCCTCGCCGCGGCAGACTGGGAAGCCGGCTTTCCGTCGATCCATCAGGTGCTGGAAGATGGCCTGCGCGAGGGGTGGCTGGAGCCCGACGACTGAGGGAAACACTGAGCGGCGGTACCGCCCGGGGCCAGCCCTGCAGCGGATTTCAGCCGGCCGGGGCCACCGCGTCGACCTGCGCCGCCGGACAGGCGGCCGCCGCCCGTTCGATCAGTTCGGGGCCGGCATCGGGACGATGGGCCCCTTCGGTCAGGATCCGCCGCCACTGCCGGGCCCCGGGTTCGCCGTGGAAAAGCCCCAGTATGTGGCGGGTCAGCCGCGCCAGCGGCACGCCGTCACGGCGCATCCCTTCGGCCATGTCCTGCAGCTTGCGGACCACCTCGGCACGCTCGGGCCGCCGGGCCTCGCCGAAATACAGCCGGTCGACCTCCGCCAGACTCCAGGGGTGATGATAGGCATGACGGCCGAACATGACCCCGTCCAGGGTGGTCAGATGTTCGCGCGCGGCCTCCACGTCATCCAGCCCTCCGTTCAGCACGATCACGCACCCCGGGAATTCGGCCTTCAGCCGGTGTACCCGCGCGTAGTCCAGCGGCGGGACGTCGCGGTTGTCCTTCGGGCTCAGTCCCTGCAGCCACGCCTTGCGCGCATGCACGATGAAATGCCGGCAACCGGCATCCGACACGGTACGCACGAAGGCATGCAAATCCGCATCCGAATCCTGCTCGTCGATACCGATGCGATGCTTGACCGTCACCGGGATGTCGACCGCCGCCTGCATGGCCTCCACCGCGCGCGCGACCCGGTCGGGTGTCGCCATCAGGCTGGCTCCGAAATCACCCGACTGTACCCGGTCCGACGGACAGCCCACGTTGAGATTGATCTCGTCGTAGCCGAAGTCCTCGCCAATGCGCGCGGCCTCCGCCAGCGTGTCGGGCTCGGATCCCCCCAGCTGCAGCGCCAGCGGATGCTCGACCTCCGCGTAGCCGAGAAGATGCGCGCGATCGCCCCGCACCACCGCGTTGGCATGCAGCATTTCGGTGTACAGCAGCGCATGCCGCGTCAGAAGCCGGTGGAAGCGTCGGCACCAGCGGTCCGTCCAGTCCATCATCGGCGCGACGGAAAAGCGCTCCGGCCGGCCCGCGAGCGATGGCACGCAGGCCGTCGGCGAGCCGGATTGCGGCGCGCACACGATGGGGTTGGCAGAAGGCGGATCGGACATTCCGGGCTGAACCATAAATGGGCCGCCCATGGTGTCCCGGCGCGCCCCCGACGTCCAGCAACGCCCGACTCTGCCTGTGCCAATGCGACACGGGTCAGCCTGACCCGCTGTGTCCGACCGACTCAACCGCCCGCCGCCGGGCTATCTCTGGAACCATTTCACAGAATCCACCGTAACCCACTGATCCTTTGGGCTTCCAGACACCCTCTCCCTCACCTGGCACGGTCCCTGCTTTCCCTTCGGGTGCAGACGCCGGCTTCGCCGCTATCTTCGGCCTCCGGAGTCTGCCGAGATCTTTTTACAGACCCCAAGGAGCGCAGATCCATGAAATATCGCAAGACTGCCATCGCTTTTGCCCTCTCCTCCCTGTTCACCATTGGCTCCATGGCTACCGCCGGCGCCATGGGCGGCGGCGGTGCCGAACAGGGCGGTGCCCCGCCGGCCGAGGAAGGGGCACCGGAAGCGGGGGCTCCCCCGGAGGCCGGTGGTGCGCCTGACGCCGGAGGGGCTCAGGGCGGTGCGCCGCCGGCAGACGAGGGTGCTGCCGGGGGTGCCGATGCCGGTGGCGCGCCCATGGGTGCAGAAGAAGACGAAGACGACGACGAAGACGACGGCGCTCCGGACTGGTAACGCGCCCTCCCCTGCACACGCCGAAGCGGTCCTGCGGGCCCTTCGGCGTCTTTTTGCCTGCATGCGGGCCTGCGCATGTACAATCCGATGCGAATTCAGTCACGGAATCGCCGGATGACGTCTCCCGCAACCCCGCAGACCAACGATTTCCAGCAGAACGTTTCGCGCATGGTGGAACGCGCGATGCGCTACCTCGAGATCCCCGACGGGGCGTGCGAGGCGCTGCAAACCTGCGATTCGGTCATCCAGGTGTCCTTCCCCATCCAGTTCCGGGACCGCGTGGAGGTCTTTCATGGCTGGCGAGCCGTGCATTCCGCGCACCGGCTTCCGGTCAAGGGCGGCATGCGTTTCGCACCCAACATGGACCAGGCCCACGCCGAGGCCCTCGCGGCACTGATGTCCTACAAGTGCGCAATCATCGACATCCCGTTCGGCGGTTCCAAGGGCGGTCTGCGCATCGACCCGCGCCAGTACAATGAATGGGAACTGGAACGCATCACCCGCCGGTTCGCCCACGAACTGATCCAGCGCGATTACATCTCGCCGGCGCAGAACGTCCCGGCCCCCGACGTCGGCACCTCCCAGCGGGAAATGGCCTGGATGGCGGACACCTATCGCCAGCACCGTCCGGACGATATCAACCACGTCGCCGCGGTGACCGGCAAACCGGTGGATCTGGGCGGCATGCGTGGCCGGCTGGAAGCCACCGGCCGCGGCGTGCAGTACGCCCTGCAGGCCTTCTTCCGTTCGAAGGCGGCCGTCGCGGAGGCGGGCCTCGAGGGCGGCCTGAGTCAGCAGCGGGTCATCGTCCAGGGCTTCGGCAACGTGGGCTATCACCTCGCCCATTTCCTGCAGCAGGACAACAACGTCCGCATTGTCGGGATCATCAAGAGCGATGGCGGCATCTACGCCGAGCAGGGCCTTGATGTCAACGCGGTACATGACTACATGAACCGCACGGGCACCCTGGAAGGCTATCCGGGCGTGCGTTTCGAACGCGATGGCAACCGCCTGATGGAAGAAGACTGTGACGTGCTGGTCCCGGCCGCGCTGGAAGGCGCGATCCACGAGGACAACGCGCCGCGCATCCGCGCCCGCCTGGTGGTCGAGGCCGCCAACGGCCCCTGCACCTTCGAGGGCGACCGCATCCTGCAGCAGCGCGGAATCACGGTGCTGCCCGACGTGTTCGTCAATGCCGGCGGCGTGGTGGTCTCCTATTTCGAATGGGTGCGCAACATCCAGCACATCCGCTTTGGCCGCATGGAACGCCGCTACGACCAGGCCCAGGGCCAGCACATCGTCAGCGCCATCGAGATGATGACCAACCAGGATGTGCCCGAGTGGCTGCGCGACTCCATCGTGCGTGGTGCCGAGGAGATCGATCTGGTGCGCTCGGGCCTGGACGACACCATGCGCGAGGCCTTCAGCGAGATGCAGGAAGTGCGCGAGGTGGAAAGCAACGGTGAGGTCCTCGACTACCGTACCGCGGCGTACCTGATCGCCCTGCGCAAGATCATCCGCGCCCGTCCCGACCTGAAGGTCATCTGACCCGACCGAAACGGGCCTCCAGCGCCGCGAACACCGCCCGCAGCCCCATCGCCTCGCCACCCTTCGGCCGGCCCGGGCGTGCGCGGGTGTTGAAGGCCATGATGTCGAAATGCAGCCAGGGCGTTTCGGCCGGCACGAAATCCTGCAGGAACAGCGCCGCGGTGATCGCCCCGGCCTGCCCGCCCGAACTGGCGTTGACCACGTCGGCCACGTCGCTCTCCAGCATGTGCCGGTACGGCGCATGCAGTGGCAGCCGCCAGACCGGATCGTCCCACGCCCGTGCCGGCTCTTCCAGGGCGGCGGCCCAGGCGTCGTCGCTGGCGAAGAACGCGGCGATCTCGTGCCCCACGGCCACCCGCGCCGCACCGGTCAGGGTCGCGAAATCCACCACCAGGGCCGGCTCCAGTTCGCCCGCGCGGTCCAGCAGATCGGCCAGCACCAGGCGGCCCTCGGCATCGGTATTGTCGATCTCCACGGTACGCCCGCTGCGCGTGCTCAGGACATCGCCCGGACGGAAGGAACGCGAACCCACCGCATTCTCCACCGCCCCGATCAGGACCGTCAGGCGGACTGCAAGTCCGGCCCGCATGATCAGGCCGGCCAGCCCCAGCGCCGTGGCCGCACCGCCCATGTCCTTCTTCATCTGCCGCATCGCACTGTCGGGCTTGATGTTCAGACCGCCCGAATCGAAACAGACCCCCTTGCCCACCAGTACCACCGGCGGGGCATCCTCCGGCCCCCAGGTCAGCTCGATCACCCGCGGGTGGTGTTCGCTGGCGCGCCCTACGGCATGGATGCATGGCCAGTCCCGGGCCACCTCATCGGGATCCGCCACCACCCGGGCGGCTCCGCCGTGACGTTCGGCCAGATCCTCGGCCTCCGCCGCCAGTTCGCCCGGCATCAGATCGGCCGGGGCCGTATTGATCAGATCGCGGGTGTGGCCGATCGCCGCCACCATGGATGTGACCCGCTCCCGATTCACCCCGTCCGGCCAGATCAGCCGCACCGGCGTGTCGTCGGTCGGTGGCTCGCTGCGATATCGGCGAAAGCGATAACTTCCCAGCCCCCAGCCGACCGCCGCCCGTTCGATCGCCTCCGCTGTCAGTCCCGCCTCCTGCAGGCGATAATCTCCCCCCGGCAGGGACCCCGCCGCCGCGGCCAGCATCCACAGGGGCTGGTCGACGTCGTAGCCGACCAGGACCGCTTCCAGCTCACCCTGGTCCCCGGCGATCTGCAGAACGCCTCCGGCCTCGCCGGTAAAACCCGTCGCCCGCGCCCAGCGCGCATAGCGCGCGGGCCGCCCCTCCAGCGCGGCATGCAGGGACTCCGGCGTCACCGGGATCAGTTCAACGGCGGCGGGCGACTCATCAACAAAAACGGATTCCACTGGGGGCTTCCTCATCAGCACGGCAAAGGCCCCATAATAACGCCACCTGCGGCCGGGACGCCCGGCCCCCACCGACCGACAGGGAACGTGCCATGACGCCAGCACTGGAAATCCGCGGGCTGCGCAAGACCTACAACAACGGCTTCGAAGCCCTCAAGGGAATCGATCTCGAGGTCTCCCCCGGCAGCTTTTTCGCCCTGCTCGGGCCCAATGGCGCCGGCAAGTCCACCACCATCGGCATCATCACCTCGCTCGTGAACAAGACGGCCGGGGAAGTCCGGGTGTTCGGCCACGACCTCGACCGGGATCCCCGGGGCGTAAAGCGCTCGATCGGTCTGGTCCCGCAGGAGTTCAATTTCAACCAGTTCGAACCGGTGGGCGAAATCATCGTCAACCAGGCCGGCTACTACGGCATTCCCCGCCGCGAGGCCTGGGACCGCGCCGGCCACTATCTCAACGAACTGGGCCTGTGGGACAAGCGCGAGAACATGGCCCGCACGCTCTCCGGCGGCATGAAACGCCGCCTGATGATCGCCCGCGCCCTGGTGCACGAACCGCGGCTGCTGATCCTCGACGAACCCACCGCCGGGGTCGACATCGAATTGCGGCGCTCCATGTGGGACTTCCTGCAGAAGATCAACGACGACGGCCGGAGCATCATCCTGACCACCCACTATCTCGAGGAAGCCGAATCGCTCTGCCGCAACATCGCGATCATCGACGACGGGCGCATCATCGAGAACACCACGATGAAGCAGCTGCTGGCCAAGCTCGAGACCGAGACCATGGTCCTGGACCTGGTGGAACCCCCGCTGGCGGTACCGGAGGGCGGCCCGATCCCGCTGCGACGCATCGACGAGCTGACCCTGGAGGCCGAAATCCACTCCAACCAGAACCTGAACGATCTGTTCCAGCTCCTTGATAACCAGGGGATCCGGGTCCAGAGCATGCGGAACAAGGCGAATCGTCTGGAAGAGCTCTTTGTCCGCATGACCCAGAACGAGGCCACCCGCAGCCCGCTGACACCCGGCGGCGACGGAGCCACCGAGCAGCAGGAGGGCCAGGCATGACCCGCGCGGATCTCCGGTTGTGGGGCACCGCCCTGCGCACCATCGCAATCAAGGAAATACTGCGTTTTGCCAGAATCTGGGTGCAGACCATTCTGCCCCCGGTCGTCACCACCGCGCTGTACTTCATCATCTTCGGCGGCCTGATCGGCGAACGCATTGGCGAAATGGAAGGCTTTCGCTACATGGACTTCATCGTTCCCGGGCTGATCATGCTGGCGGTGATCACCAACAGCTATTCCAACGTCGTATCATCATTTTTTGGTTCAAAGTTTCAGCGTCATATCGAGGAGCTGTTGGTCTCGCCGATCCCCAACAGCGTCATCATCCTGGGCTTCATATTCGGCGGCGTAGCACGCGGGCTCACCGTGGGCGTGGCCGTTCTGATTGTCTCGCTGTTCTTTTCGCCCCTGAGCGTGCACAACCCGATCGTGATGCTGCTGGTCGTCCTTTTGACTTCCATCCTGTTCGCACTGGCCGGGCTGATCAATGGAGTCTTCGCACGAACTTTCGACGATATCGCGCTGATTCCAACGTTCGTTCTAACCCCTCTGACCTACCTCGGAGGCGTCTTCTATTCAATCAGCCTGCTGCCCGATTTCTGGCAGGGCGCGTCCATGCTGAACCCGATCTTTTACATGGTGGACGCCTTTCGTTACGGCAGTCTGGGAACCAGTGACTTTCCCGTGATCGCATCCTTTGCCATCATCGCGATGTTCATCATTGTGCTCTATGGTCTGGCACTGTGGCTTCTGAATCGGGGAACGGGCATCCGCTCATGAAGACATTCAAGCGACGGCACCGCGAGAATCGGCGCATCCGTGAGGGTGGTTCACATCGCGGCCAAACGTGGTATAAATCGGCAACGCCCAACGGAACCACTTCCATGAACGGTCAGCGCAGGATCACGTCTTCGGTCATCGTGGGAACCGCCGGCCTCGCCCTCGCAGTGGGTTCCGGCCTGGTCCTCGCCTCCAAGCCACAGGAAACGGAACAGCCCCTGCAGATCGCGCCACTCTCGACCGCGGACTCCGGGTCGCCGTACAACGGTTCCGGGTCTCGGGACACGGGGACCCGTGCCGACTGGAGCCAGGCCTCGGTGGCCGAACCGGTGCCCGCGGTGGGCGGCGCGGTTCCGCCGGGGGACACCCGCACGGTGGCATTCGCGTTCGAACCGGAGCGGGATGCCGGAGAGCCGCCGTCGGCCAGCGAGCCGACGACCGGGGCCACTTCGTACGAAACCTTTGACCTGGATGACGACGAGCCCTCCGCAACGGCCGAACTCGGCCACTCGGACTGGAATTCGCACACCCTGGATCGCAACGAGCGCCTCTCCGGGCTGTGGGAACAGGAATGGGATCTGCCGCTGGCCACGCTTTATCGCCTGCTGGACGACGACGAAAATGCCGACATCCTGAACCGTGTTCGCCCGGGCCAGGAGATCGAGTGGCAAGTGGACGACGAAGGCTACCTGACCCGGATGCGGCTGTGGACCGACAGCGCCTCGGGCTACGAATGGGTCCGCGAGGAGGACGGCTGGGACTTTGACCGCCATGAGGTCGAGAATGCCCGCGAGACCTCGCACCTGATCATCAGCGCCGAGATCGACGGCTCGATTTCCGCGGCCCTTTCTCGCCAGACCGAACTGTCCTCGCGGGCGGCCGCGGCGATCGCCGTGCTGATGGACCGCCACCTGCCGGTGCGCCTGAACGCACGCGCCGGCGATGAATTCACCCTGCTGGTGGAACAGGAGACCGTCGTCGGCGAGGACACGCCGCAAAACCTTAGACTGCTGGCGTTCGACTACAACGGCGAGCGGATTCAGGAGGAAGCCGCGCGCAACGTCAACGGACGCTTCTATCGCCCGGACGGCGAAAGCCTGCTGCCGCCGTTCGACCGCCGCCCCTTCTCCGGCAACTACCGCATCAGCTCGGGCTTCGATCCGCAGCGACGGCATCCGGTCACCGGGCGGGTCGCGCCGCACCACGGGACGGACTTCGCCATGCCGGTGGGGACCCCCATTCAGGCACCGGCGGATGGTCGAGTCACGCGCGTCGAGCACGACCGGTATGCCGGTCGCTTCATCGTGATCGCGCACGGGCAGGGCTACTCCACGCGCTATCTCCATCTGGACCGTGCCCTGGTCAGCCCGGGGGATGATGTCGAGCGGGGCGATCGCATCGCCCTGTCGGGCAACACCGGACGCAGTACCGGCCCGCACCTGCACTACGAGGTGCACGTAAAGGGACGGCCGAAGGATCCGATGCGAGTGGCGTTGCCCGAGAGCGACTCGCTCGAAGGCGAAGACCTCGAGCAGTTTCGCGAGATCGGCGAAGTCCTGTTCGCGCAGCTGGAGAACGGGCAGCGCGGCGAACAGGTCGCTCTGCGGCCGTTCAGCGAACTCGCCGGGCAGTAAGAACCAGCCCGCCGCTCCCGCCGTTGCCCGAAGCACTGGCCTTTGCACGTCTCGAATGGAGGGACGGACAGCCCGTCTCTCCCGAGTTCGGCGACGGCTATTTCGGCTCGGACGCGCCGCTCGAGGAAGCGCACGAAGTCTTTCTCGAGGCCAACGACCTTCCGCGGCGTTTTGCCCGGCCCGGCGCCCGACTTGCGGTCGCCGAGACCGGCTTCGGCACCGGTCTCAACGCCCTTCTGACACTGCGGGAGTGGCGCTCGCGGGCGCAGCCCGACGGCTTCCTGTCCCTGATCGGCTTTGAATCACGCCCCCTGCACCCCGACGACCTCGACCGCGCACATCGGATGCTGGGGCTGGACGGACCTGACGCCGAGCGTCTGCGCAGCGGTTACCCACCTCCGGTAACCGGCCTGCACCGGATCCATTTCCCGCAGGCACGAGCAGTCCTGACCCTGGTGTTCGGTGATGCGGCCGTCACCCTCCCGCAGCTGAATGCCGGCGTGGATGCCTGGTACCTGGACGGATTTGCACCGCGTCGCAACCCCGGCCTGTGGAATATTGGCGTGTTCCGTCAAATGGCGCGTATCTCCCGGCCCGGCACCACCTTTGGAACCTATGCAGCGGCCGGACAGGTGCGGCGGGACCTGGAAGCGGCGGGCTTCACCGTGCGGCGGGAACCCGGCCATGGCCGGAAACGCGAACGGCTGTGCGGTCATTTCGGCGACAGCAAACCCGCAAGCGACCCGGAAGATCGCCCGCGGCCCGAGCGCGTGGCGGTCATCGGCGCGGGTATTGCCGGGCTCTCGGCCGCCCTCGCCCTGCAGGACCGCGGCTGCAACGTCCACCTGTTCGATCCCGCCGGTCCCGGCGGCGGAGCCTCCGGTAACCCCGCCGCGGTGCTTCTGCCCCACCTGCTGCCCGACGACGCCGGGCTCAATGCCCTCGCCCTGACCGGGATGCGGCATACGCATGCGCTGATCAAGCGTGCCGCCGAAGGGCTGAACGGCGATGAATCCGAGGTCCTGCTGGGAGACAGCGTCGCCTTCCATGGTATTTCGGGGCATGCGCGCAAGCGCGTGCAGCGCCTGCGTGCGCGCGATCCGGCCGAGAGCGGGTATCTGTTCGATCCCGCCGCCACCACCCCTGCCGGCGCCCCGGGCCCGGTTCTGGACTACCCCGGCGGACGAGCGGTCAACATGAGCGCCCTCTGTCGCGGCCTGGCCGGCGCTCTTCCGGCAGTGGAACGCTACCGGGTCAGGGAGGTCCGGCCCGGACCCGACGAAGTGCTGCTGGAGTTCGACGGGGATCCGGCAACAAGCACGACCTTCCACGCCGTCGTCATCGCCACGGCTGGCGTGCCCCTTTGTCCCGAACAGGCACGGCTCGACACCGTTGGCGGACAGATGACCCGTCTGCGTTACCCGCTGGCAAGTCGCGATTTCCGGGTGCGCACCGGCCAGGGCTACTGGATACGCCAGGACACGGACGACCACTGGATCGGCGCAACCTATCGCCATGACGGCCTGCCCGATGATCCGTCCCTCCCGCCCGAACCGACTATCGAAGACGACCATCACAACCTGAGGCACCTGGCATGGGTACCGGGGATGCCGTCTCCGGAGGATGCCCGCATCATGGAACGCTGGACCGGGATCCGCGCCGTCTACCGGGACCGTCTGCCGCTAGTGGGAGCATCCAGCGTGGACGCGCGCGGCCGGGTGATGCTGACGCTCGGGCACGGCTCCCGTGGGCTGCTGTATGCCCCGATCAGCGGTGAACTGGCCGCCGACCGGCTGGTGGACCTGCCGGAACCCGTTGAAAAGGCCGTGGCGCGGCGCCTTTCACCGCGGCGCCTGGACAAGGGTCCGGGTTAAGGAAACGCTGATCCATGTGCACGCTGGCGGTGGTTCCCCGGGTTTTCCGAGACAAGGCGCGTCGCGCAGCGGGTAGTGACTCCGCCTGCAAGCGACGCAACGCAGGATCGGGGAACCGGGAGTGCCAATCCCGATCAGTGTTTCCTTAACGGACGTCGTCCCCCTCCACCCACGCCACCGCATTGCGTCCCCGCCCCTTCACCCGGTACATCGCCCGGTCGGCGGACGCGATCAGTTCGGACAGGCTCTCGCCGTGCTCCGGATGAAACGCAACGCCAATGCTGGCCGTGACGACGACCGAAACCAGCGCACCGTCATCCAGTGTCAGCTCCCATCGGGTTTCGAAGACGCCGCGGAGCCTCTCGATGAGGGGGGGCACTTCATCCCGTGAGGCGAGGGATCCCGTCAGTATCAGGAATTCGTCGCCACCCAGACGCACGAGCAGGTCTTCGGCCCGCAGCTGGTCCGCGAGAGCCGCGGACAACCTGCGCAGTAGCTGGTCACCCACCGCATGTCCGTACTGGTCATTGATCGGCTTGAAACGGTCCAGATCGATGAAAATCATGGCCAGCTGCTCGCCCTGGCGTCGGGCACGGGAAGACATGCGGGGAAACGCGCGTTCCAGCGCCGCACGATTGGCCGCCTCGGTCAGTGGATCCTGCCACGCGAGCGTCTGGAGCCGCTCTTCCAGGTGGCGGCGGGCCGTGACATCCAGCGCATGCCAGACCACCGCCGCCCGGCCTTCGAAATGCGCGGCAATGGGACGCACGCGGGCCTCGAACCAGCGTTGCCCGTCCTCGCGGCATTCGCCCGGGGCATATCCCTCCGCCGATCCGGCCGGATGCAGAACGCCCGGGTCCAGAAGATATTCGGTTTCCTGCAGGGCTCCCTCGGAGAGCGCACGCCTTACAACCGCGAGAAACTGCCGGGCCACGGGCTCGGGCAGCAACTCCTCCACGCAATGGCCCACGATCGCCCCGGGCCCCTCAGCGTCGACTTCCCCCCGTGCCCAGGCATCTCCGAAGGAGCGATATACCCTCCCCTCTTCGCCAATGACCAGCGCGTGCCCGGGCATGGCCTCGAACAGGGCATCCTGCAGGTCGCGCGCCTGGGCAAGGGCCTCGAACAGCATCCGGTTTTCGTGCACGTCCACGAGGATGAGGAGCATGGCCTGCCCCTGCTCCCATGGGATCGGCACCCAGCGCAGCAGATGGAAGCGCCAGTGACCATCCGCCATGCGGACACGGACCTGACGGCCGGATGGCTCCGGGTCTTCTTCGGAGAAGTCGAGATCGGCCGGCAGACCTTCGATATCGTCCGGATGAAACAGAGCAAGGTCTTCAACCGTACCGAGCACACCGGGGGTGCGCCCGGTAGCGCGGCGAAACGCCGGATTGGTCCAGAGCAACCGTGTTCCCCGCACCACCAGCGTGGCATCTTCCAGGTTGCTGACCAGTGCATGATATTGCGCCAGAAGGCGACGACGGTCGCGGACGTATCCCGTCACGCGCCAGCTGAGACCGCCCAGGGCCAGCGTACCGACGATCCCGAAGGCCCACCAGGCCGGTGGCCGGGCGGTGGGAATGGCATCCTCCGCCGGGCGCGCCAGCAGCACCCATTCGCCACCGGCAAAACTGACCGTCTGGCGCCATTCAATGGGACCGGCCGCGATCTCCTGCGGATCATGGAACACCTCACCACGCGCGCCAGTCCCGTCCCTGCCCTTTATGGCAAGCTGCACGAGACCGCTGCCCTGCCCGAAACCCGCCCGCTCCAGAATCGCCTCGAAATCGAGGGCAACGCTGGACATCGTGAACAAGGGGGCAGACGGCGAACCGTTCGTCACCCCGTCAACGGAGCCCGGTACTCCAACCGGGCTGCGTACCAGCAGGCCGACCCCGCCCTGCTCCAGTTCCCAGGGCCCGGCCACCACCGTCTGTCCGGAATCCATGACCCGACGGAACGAGTCTCCCTGTTCGGGGTGCTCCGCAACGTCGAGGCCGAGGGCTTCACGATTGCCCTCCAGCGGATACACGAAATGGATGCGGGAACCTGCCAGCAGCGTCAATGAGCGGAAGACTTCCGGATCCCGGCGATAGAGCCGTTCGGCCACGCGTTCGAATTCCTCGACATCCAGACCGGGCCGGGCCTCGGCATAGGCCGAAAGACCGATGGTGGCGTGAACCAGACTGTTGATCACGCTTTCCAGGTGCGTACGCTTGCTGGCTACCTCGCTGGCGAGGTTGGAGTGATGGCGCTCCGTGAGCTGCCGCTCCCAGGCGCGATCCGCCAACAGGAACATGCCGGCAAACAGCAGCATTGCCACGAAGCCGACGGCCAGTGGCAGGGAACGCGGACTCCCGTGAAGGACCATCCCGCCAACGTCGTGGGCCCCGGGGTTTCGACCAGAATCTTCTTCGGACGGCTGGCTCATTTCCCCTGTCCCCGCAAACGGGGTCCCTTGAATCCACAATGCATCGGGAGCGGCACGAAAACCATTGCCTGTTGTCCTTCCGCCGGAAGAGCGCAGATTCCCGGCAGAAAAGCTGGTGGGGACGGCCGGACTCGAACCGGCACGGCCTTGTGGCCGGCAGATTTTAAGTCTGCTGCGTCTACCTGTTTCGCCACGCCCCCGCAGACACGGCGGATGATACCGCGTCAATCGGCGGAGGACATTCCCTCCTCGCCGGCGTCGAATTCCGCCAGCGGCAGCGGGACGTGCATCGACGCCGCCATGGCCCGCAGCAGTTCCACTTCGGCGGTCCGTACCTGCCCCCCGTGCGTCACGGTCGTCAGCATGGCCCGCACCAGGCGTTCCTTGTCCGCCATGCGCAGCGCATCGAGGGTATCCAGCACCTGGTCGAGGACTCCCGCCCATGCCCGGCTCCCCTCGGATTCGGTCCAGGCTTCGGGGAAATCCACCGCCGTCGGCGCCTGTCCCTCGATGCGCTCGATCCCCGCCGTCAGTGCGGCGCGTCCGGCGTCCGGGTCCCCGGGGTGGCCATGACGCGCGAGCACGGCCAGCAGGAACCGGGCCTCTTCGTGGTGCCGATCGAGTCGCCCATGTCCACCGGCACCGTCGTCACCAGGCTTTCCGGCATCCATCAGATGCCGGTTGAGCAGACGCCCCAGGGCATATTCAAATGCCGAAACCCGGCCATCCGCATGGATCAGGCTTTCCACCAGCTCCTGCAACTGCTCGCGTTCCTCGCGCGGGTGGCGGCGCAACACGGGGAAGGCCATCTCCAGCAGCGGAATCCGCAGGTCGTCACGCAGTTGCGGCACCATGTCGAGCAGCTGTCCGACCCTGCGCTCGCTGTCCCCGCCCCGTTTCTCCGCGACCATCAGGCGTTGTTGCTCACGCACATCGGGGTCGGCATTCATCAGGAGATACAGCACCACTTCCGCTGCCCAGCCATCGCTGTGGGCGGCCTGTTCCAGCGGCCCCGGCATCGAGGCCATCAGGAGCCCGGCACCGAGTATCTGCGCCAGTCCCGGATCGGCAATGCCGTCCACCAGCCGGTCGGCATCCAGGGGCAGCCCCCCGGGGCCCCGCCGGTCTTCCTTTTCCTCCTGCTCGGCGGCCGCCTCGGCCGCGGCCTGCCCCGACTCGGCTTCTTCACGCATGCGCCGGGCGACCTGCTCGAACTCGGACGGATCGAACCCCGGCTCGATCGCCCGAATCCGTTCCTCCAGTGGGGGGTGCGTCGCGAACATGCGCCCGAGGCCTCCACTGGCGAACAGCATGTGCCCCACCTCTTCGGAGTCCGCATCGAGGCGGGCATGACGTGCGCCGATCTTCTTCAGGGCCCCGGCGATGCCATCGGGCTGACGGGTAAACTGCACGGCCGAGGCGTCCGCCAGATACTCGCGCTGGCGCGAAACCGAAGCCCGGATCCAGCGGCCGAAGAACAGGCCGATGTAGCCCACCACCAGCAGTGCCAGGCCCGCGGCCATCAGACCGGCGGCGTTGCGGCTGTCACGCGAGAAACGCATGGCGATCAGCACCCGCTGCCCCACCAGGGCAAGCACCAGGATCCCGTACAGGATTCCGATCAGACGAATGTTCAGGCGCATGTCGCCATTGAGGATATGCCCGAATTCGTGGGCGACGACGCCCTGCAGCTCGTTGCGGTTGAGGGTTTCCAGGGTCCCCCGGGTCACCGCGATGGCTGCGTCGCCCGGCGCATGCCCCGCAGCAAAGGCATTGATGCCGCTTTCCTCCTCCAGCACGTAGATCTCCGGTACCGGCACCCCGGAGGCGATCGCAATTTCCTCGACCACGTTGACCAGGCGTCGGCGCAGCGGGTCCCGGGTGTCCGGCTCGACCCGCGTGCCGCCCAGCTCCCGGGCGACCTGGCCACCCCCGCCTCGCAGTGACGACGCCCGGTAAAGGCTCGCGCCACCGATCAGGACGATCGTGAACAGGGTCACCCAGAACAGGAGATCGAGATTGTTCCGGACCAGTTCGTCCAGCTGCAGGGGCTCGCCCGGCTGTGCCGATGGATCGTGGCCCAGAAACAGCAGGGCGATCGCGTTCATCGCCACCACGATGGCCAGGACGGCCAGGGAAAACAGGACCAGCAGGACCCGGGTGCGGCGATGCGCCCGGTCCTGGTGTTCGAAAAAGTTCATGGTCGGGCTCGCTTACTGGAAGTTGACCTCGACCGCCTCCCGGCGCTGCGGATCCTCGATTTCCAGCAGCTCGGCGCGACGGAAACCGAAATTGTTCGCGATCAGGCTGTTGGGGAACATTTCGCGCAGGATGTTGTAACTCATCACCGCGTCGTTGAATGCCTGCCGCGCGTAGGCGATGCGGTTCTCGGTGCTGCTCAGCTCCTCGGAGAGCTGCATCATGTTTTCGTTCGCCTTGAGGTCAGGATAGGCCTCGGACAGCGCGAACAGACGCCCGAGCGCGCCGGACAGCCCCTGTTCGGACTGCGACAGCTCACGCATGGCCTCGGGGTTGGAAGGATCGGCCGCCGCCTTCTGCAAGCTGCTCTGAGCCTGGTTCCGGGCCTGGATGACCGCCTCCAGCGTATCTTTCTCATGCGCCATGTAGCGATCCGCGACCTTCACCAGATTGGGGATCAGGTCATACCGGCGGTTGAGCTGAACATCGATCTGCGCGAACGCGTTCTGATAGCGATTGCGCGACGTCACCAGGCGGTTGTACGTCCAGACCCCCCAGATCACCAGAAGGATCACGATCCCGAGCAGGACCCATTCCATGTCTCTTCTCCCATGCTTGCAACGAGGTCTTGGCAGTGTACGCCTTCCACCGGCGGCTCGCGAGCGCGACGCGCGGGCGCGGGATGTTTATCCTTGGGACATATGTCCATCCAATCCCGGCCACTGCTCCCATGAATGTTTCATCCCTGCTGGGCATGATCGGCGGGCTGGCGCTGTTCATCAGCATCATCGCCTTCACCAGCCAGGACCTGCTGGTATTCCTCAACCTCCCCGGTCTGGGCATCGTGGTGGGCGGGACCCTCGCTGCCACCCTGCTCAGCTACCCCCTGCATGAGCTGGTGCGGGTGTTCCGTCTCGCGGCCACGGTCATCCGCGACGAGCGCTACGACGTCACCCAGGACATGGAGGAGATCGTCGAAGTCTCGCGGCTGTGGTTCGCCCAGAACCTGCCCCGAGTCCAGGAGCGCCTGGAGAGCCTGCGCAACCCGTTCCTCAAGACCGGGGTCCAGCTGGTCATCGACGACACGCCCATGGAGGACGTTTCGGATCTGCTGCACTGGCGTCTCGCGCGTCTGCGGGCCCGCGAACTCGCCGAGGCCCAGGTGTACCGCACCATGGCCACCTATGCGCCCGCCTTCGGCATGCTGGGGACGCTGCTCGGCCTGATCAACCTGCTGCTGACCACCGAGACGGACGATTTCGCGGTAATCGCCGTGAACCTGGGCATTGCCCTGATCACCACCTTCTACGGCATCCTGCTGGCCAACCTTGTGTTCCGCCCCATTGCCATCAAGCTGGAACGCCGTACCGAGGAACGCGTGGTCGTGATGACCATGGTGCTGGAAGGCATCATGCTGATGCGCAAGGGGCGTACCCCGGGCTACATCCGCGAGACCCTGCGTTCGTTCGCCGAGAACCACCACGATGAAATCCGTCAGGTTCCGCCGACCGAGGAAGACGAACCAGGAGCGGGCGGGCGCTGAACCATGGCCACGAACGGCGAACCGGAACCGGCCGCATCCGCTCGGGACCAGGCTCGGTCCCGCGACGGGGATCATGTCCTCGCGCGCGATGCGCTGGCGCCGGAAACCGGGCGCAGCCCCGACAGCCTGCGCGAGGACGAACACGCCTGGATCCTGACCTACCTCGACGTCCTGACCCTGGTGATCGTGGTCTTCGTGATCATGCTGACCTTCGCCGAACCGCGGGACGAAAGCATCCGTGCCGCCGATGACGACCCGGTGGAGCTGGTCTATCGCGACCTCTCCAATCTGGTCGATCCGCGGCTGTTCCGGCTGTCACCCGAGGCCCCGGAAGTGCCCCCCGGGCCGGTCGAAGATCCGCCGCTGGCCGCCGATCCGCCCTCGCCCGTGGCGACCCCGGCCGACGACCCGCCGCCGGAGGCCGATCCCGAGGCAGTCCGCGACATGCGCGACCGCGCGCCGGAGGGCGTCGAGGTCATCGAACAGCCCGGCAGCATCGAGCTGCGGATCCAGGACGACATACTGTTCGCCACCGCGCAGGCCGATCTGGCCGCCGACGGGCAGGCGTTGCTGGACGACCTCCTTCCGCTGCTGGAAGAACACGAGGGTCGCGTGACCATCGAGGGCCATACGGACAACGTGCCCATCGCGACCCCGCGCTTCCCGTCGAACTGGGAACTCTCCTCGACGCGCGCCAGCGGTGTAGTGCGCTATCTCGTCGACCGCGGCATCGACCCCGGCATCCTGCAGGCGGTCGGCCACGCGGACACCCGACCGGTGGCCGACAACGACACCCCCGAAGGGCGTGCGGAGAACCGCCGCGTATCCATCGTGCTCGAAACCCCCGCCGACTCCTGAGACCCGGATCAGGCGACCTCGCCGGCGGCGTGACCGGAGGCCCAGGCCCACTGGAAATTGTGGCCCCCGAGATGCCCGGTGACATCCACCACCTCGCCGATGAAATAAAGCCCCGGGTATCCCTTTGCCTCGCAGGTGCGCGACGACAGCGCGCGGGTGTCCACGCCCCCGGCCATGACCTCCGCACGGGCATAGCCCTCGGTCCCCGACGGCGTGAACACCCAGGGCTGGAGACGACCGGCCAGCGCGGCCAGGTCGGCGTCGGAGAAACGCTCCAGCGGCCGCTCCGCCACCTCCGGATCCAGCCAGTGCCGGGCGACCCGCCGGGTGAGCCATTCGCCCAGCACCCGACGCAGCTGGCGCTTCGGCGTCTCTTCGCGCGCTGCGCGCAGCCCCTGTTCCAGGGACTCGCCGGGGAAGAAATCCACCGTCACCGATTGCCCCGGCTGCCAGTACGAGGAAACCTGCAGGATCGCCGGACCGCTCACGCCCCGGTGGGTGAACAGCACATTCTCGCGAAAGCCCGCATCGCCCGCCTCGGCCACCGCGTCCAGCGCAATGCCGGACAGCGCCTCGACCGCCGCGCGTGCGTCACCGTCCAGGGTCAGCGGAACCAGCGCGGGCCGCGTCGGCTCCAGCGGGATATCCAGACGTTGCGCCAGGTCCAGGCCGAAGCCCGTGGCGCCCATCCGCGGGATCGGATAGCCGCCGGTCGCGATCACCAGGGACTCGGCCTCGATGACCGCGGACGGCGTGCGCAGGCGCCACGGCGCCTGATCGGATACAACCTCCACGGGCGTGGACGTCCGCAGGGTCACCCCGGCCGCGGCGCATTCGTCCAGCAGCATGCGCACGATGTCCTTCGACGAATGGTCGCAGAACAGCTGACCGAGCTTCTTCTCGTGATACGGGATCCCGTGCGCCGCCACCAGGGCCACGAAATCCCAGGGCGTGTAACGGGCCAGGGCCGATTTCACGAAATGCGGATTCGCGGACAGGAAGTTGTCCGGCCCGCATTCCATGTTGGTGAAGTTGCAGCGGCCGCCCCCGGACATCAGGATCTTCTTGCCGGCCCGGTCCGCGTGATCCAGAAGGACCACGCGGCGCCCGCGCGCTCCCGCCACCGCCGCGCACATCATGCCCGCGGCCCCGGCCCCGATCACCGCCACATCGAAGATTTCCGTCGATTCGTTCATGGGCGGGGATTCTACCCGAGCAGGCCGCGCGGGCGGATCCATGCCGCCGGACAGGCACCAACTTGCCGGCATGGAACCCGTTCCCTGTACTATACTCGTATCCGGAAAGGCCTCGGGGGGCTTGCAAGCTGATTTCGTGCGTCTCTCCCGCACCTTTCCGGGCATACCCCCTGCGTGGCCCTGCCGACAGCGAACCTGAACAGGAGCGACCCATGATCAACGGGATCGGACCCAATCCGGCCGCCATGGCCAGCCAGACCGCCGCCATGAACGCCAACCAGAATCCGGCCCAGAATCGTGCCGAGGGGGCTCAGCAGCCCGGATCGGCCCAGGCCCCGCAGGCCAGCTCCGGAGCACAACCGGCCCAGCCGGGTCAGGCCACGTCCGTCGGCGCCAGCCAGGGCGCCACCGCCCCGTCGCCCCAGGCGGCCGACACCCCCTCGGCCGCGCGCGGCATCGAGCAGGCCAGCGGCACCCAGGAAGCAAACGCCACGGGCGGGGCCACGGCCGCCGGTGCCATCAACGGGCCCGAGGGCGGTAACGCCGTCAGCGCCACCGACGAGGCGAGCAGCGTCGACGGGGCCGGCAACAACGGTGACGACCGATCCGTCCAGCTGGCCGCCCGCGAAGAGGAGCAGGTGGCCGAAGACAATCTGGCCGCTACCCTGATGCCCGACGGCACCATGGACAACCGTGGCATCAACACCGCGGGCTCCACCCTCGACATTCAGGTCTGACACCGCGGCTGCCCGCCGACCGGCCCGGCGGGCAGCGCACGGTCTCGACCGACCGGACCTGCCGCGACCCCCACCTGCACCATTCCGGCGGACGGCCACCCTTACACGCGGAAGCGCTGGGTCATCTCCTGCAGTTCGCGCGCCAGGCGCATCAGTTCCGCTGCCGAATCACTGGCCTGGCTCGCCCCCTCGGCGTTCTGCTCGGCCTCTTCGGTCACCGTCGCCACATTGCGGTTGATGGTCTCCGCGACCTGGCTCTGCTCCTCGGCCGCGCTGGCGATCTGGTCAATCATCTCGGTGATCGACTGCACCGCCTCGCGGATATCATCCAGCGCCGAACCCGCCTCGCCGGCCTGATCCACGGTCGCGCGCGCCCGCTCCTCGCCGGCCTGCATCACCTCCACCGCGTTGCGCGTGCCCCCCTGCAGGGTCTCGACCGTGCGCCGGATCTCCTCGGTGGATTCATGCGTACGCGACGCGAGGGCCCGCACTTCGTCGGCCACCACCGCGAAGCCACGTCCCGCCTCTCCGGCACGTGCGGCCTCGATCGCGGCGTTCAGCGCCAGCAGATTGGTCTGTTCGGCAATCTCCTGGATCACCTGCAGGACCTTGCCGATGCTCTCCGAGTCCTGCTCGACCCGCTGGATTGCCTCCGCGGCACGATGCACTTCCGAGGCCAGCTGCTCGATCCCGGTTACGGTCCGCTGCACCACCTCCTGGCCACTGCGCGAAGATTCCAGAGAGCGGTGTGCCGCCTCGGTCGCCGATTGCGAGTTACGGGCCACATCCTGGGCCGTGGCGGTCATCTCGTTCATCGAGGTCGCCACCTGCTCGATCTCCCGACGCTGACGATCCCCGCCTTCGCGCGTGCGATCGGACACGTTCGAGACCTCTTCCGCGGCCGAAGTCAGCTGCCCGCTGGAACCGACCACCGCACCGATCAGGGAGCGGAACTGTTCCATCACGTCGTTGAACGCCCGGGCCGCACGCCCGACCTCGTCATCGCCGTGCACGTCCAGCCGCCGGGTCAGATCGCCCCCGCCCCCGGCGATGTCACGCAGCCCTTCCGTCATCTCGGCGAGGGGGCGCGTAACGAAACGGCGGATGAACAGAAAGATCGCACCCAGCAGCGGCAGGCTGACCAGGATCGCGAAGCCGAACAGCTGGATCCCGAAATTCGTCGCTCCCTCGTGCACCTCGGTCATGTCGAGACGCATGGACGTGGCCCCGAGAACCTCGCCTTCCTCCGCGACCCCGTGACAGGTCATGCAGTTGCGCCCCAGGTAGTCGCGCTCATTGCGGATCGGCATGACCACGCGGAGCTCGTCCGTCTCGCGGTCCACGCTGACGAACGATTCGCCACCGGCGAGGACCTCGCGCTCGATTTCATCACGGGGGGCGCTTTCTTCCGTCCCCTCACCCCACTGTTCGATCACGCCGTCGCCGCGCACGGCACGGAGATCCCGCACATTGCCCATTTCCTGGATCTGTTCCATGAACTCGTGACGCTGGTCCATGGTGCCGGTGATCATCAGGGTCGTCAGTCCGGCCCAGGTCATCTCGTGCAGGCTGCCGGCAAAATGCCCGGCCTGCTCCTGTGCGGTGTCACGCTGCTCCAGCACCGCCCATCCGATCATGCCGGACCAGACGAAGACCAGGATCAGCCAGATGACGCCGAGCAGCCTCAGCCAGATGGGAAGATCGTACAGGCGACGCAGCATGCGGTTACCCCGAGGTCATGGATTGCGGGCGCCCGGACTCACCGGCGCCTCCATCCGGGTTTTCGGCCGTTCGGCCCCAACCTTGAATGGCCGAAGGGACCTGCGAAGACCCGGCAGGCACCCCGCAAACGAAAAGGCCCGCCGGCATAAAGCCGGCGGGCCTGCAATCGAAGATGGAGGCTGGGCCCGGAATCGAACCGAGGTACGCGGATTTGCAGTCCGCTGCATCACCACTCTGCCACCCAGCCGGGGCAAGGCTTGTTCGACGGTCATGGATGCCGCCGAAACAGAAAGCCCCGGCGGTGCCGGGGCTTCGGGAAATCGTTTGGAGCGGGAAACGAGATTCGAACTCGCGACCCCAACCTTGGCAAGGTTGTGCTCTACCAGCTGAGCTATTCCCGCCCGTCGACAGATGCGTATTCTACAGACAGCGCCGGCGTCGTCAACACCGGATACAAAAAATTCGTTCAGGCGTCCCGGGCCGCGGCCAGCATGTACTGCACCATGGACACCAGCGTCAGCACCGCCGCCAGGTACAGCAGCCATTCCCCGATCAGGAACAGCGACAACCCCGCCACCGGCTCGGCCCACAGCAGCAGGAAGATGGCCACCATCTGGGCACTGGTCTTGAACTTGCCGATCCAGGACACGGCCACCTTCGCGCTCGTTCCGACCTCGGCCATCCATTCACGCAGCGCCGAGATCGCGATCTCGCGGCCGATGATCACGATCGCGGCCAGCGCCAGCCCCAGGCCGGGGTTGTGGTCCACCACCAGCACCAGCGCGGCGGCGACGATCAGCTTGTCCGCCACCGGGTCGAGAAAGGCACCGAAGCGGCTGGTCACCGACCAGCGCCGGGCCAGATAACCGTCCAGCCAGTCGGTCACCGCGGCCAGCGCAAAGATGATGGCCGCCACGATCCCCGCCACCGGCATCGGCAACGCATAGAAGGCCCCGATCATCAGCGGGATCATCACGATGCGCGACCAGGTCAGCCAGGTGGGGAGTCGTGGAAACATGTCGGATCAGGCCTCGTGGAACCGGTCGTAGATCGCCTGCGCCAGGCGACGATTGATGCCGGGCACCTTGGCCAGCTCGTCGACCCCCGCGCGGGAGACCCCGCGCAGCCCGCCAAAGTGCTTGAGCAATGCAGTGCGACGCTTGGGCCCCAGCCCGCGGACCGACTCCAGGGTGGACTCCTTGCGCGCCTTCGCCCGCCGCGCCCGATGACCGCTGATCGCGAAACGATGGGCCTCGTCACGGATCTGCTGAATCAGGTGCAGTGCACTCGAATGGGGCGGCAGTATAGAAGGCGCCTCCACCCCGCTCAACACCAGGGTTTCCATGCCGGGCCGGCGCTCTTCGCCCTTGGCCACCCCGACCACCCGGATGTGATCCAGCCCCAGATCGGCCAGCACGTTCAGCGCCTGGGTCACCTGTCCCTTGCCGCCGTCGATGAACAGGATGTCCGGTTCCCGGCCCTCGCCCTTTTTCAGCCGCGCGAAGCGACGACTCAGCGCCTGGTGCATCGCGGCATAATCATCACCCGGCTCGATCCCTTCGATGTTGAAGCGCCGGTAATCGGATTTGATCGGCCCCTCCGGCCCGAACACCACGCAGGACGCCACGGTGCCCTCGCCGCGGGTGTGCGAGATGTCGAAACATTCCATGCGCTGCGGCGGTGCCTCAAGTTCCAGCTCCGCGGTGAGCGCATCCAGGCGTGCGGTCTGCCCGGCCTGACTGGCCAGCCGGGTCTTCAGGGCCTGCTCGGCGTTGCGCTGCGCCATGTCGACCCAGCGGGCGCGTTCGCCTCGTAGCGACCAAGCCAGCCGCACGCGTGCCCCGCGGCGTTCGCCCAGCAGGGTCTCCAGGGCCTCGGCCCCTTCCGGCGCGTGCGACAGCAGCACCTGCGGCGGTGGCTCACGTTCGGCGTAGTACTGGGCGAGGACCGCAGCCATGATCTCGTCGTGGCCCGCCGCCTCGGGGACGTCCGGGAACAGTTCACTGTTGCCCAGATTCTGGCCATTGCGAACGAAGAACACCTCCACCGCAAAACTCCCGCCCGACTGCGCCAGGGCGATCACATCGGCATTGCCCTCGCCGCCGGCTACAAACTGCTGCTGCGAGATCTCGCGCAGCCGGCCGATCTGATCGCGCAGGCGCGCCGCCTTCTCGAACTCGAGTGCGGCCGAGGCGGACTCCATGCGTTCCATCAGATCACCGATCACCGCCTCGCTGTCACCCTCCAGGAAACGCACGCTGGCCTCGACGTCGCGGGCGTACTCCTCCGGTGAAATATAGTCCACGCAGGGGGCGGTACAGCGACCGATCTGGTACTGCAGGCACGGCCGACTGCGATGCGCGAACACGCTGTCCTCGCACTGGCGCACCTGAAACAGCTTCTGCAGCAGTGCAAGGCTTTCGCGCACCGCCCCGGCCGACGGATAGGGCCCGAAATAGCGGACCCCCTTTTTCTTCGCCCCGCGATGAAACCCCAGACGCGGATATTCGTGTCCGGAAACAAAGATATAGGGGTAGCTCTTGTCATCGCGCAGCAGCACGTTGTAGCGCGGCCGGTGCTGCTTGATGAGATTGGCCTCCAGCAGCAGCGCTTCGGATTCGGTGTGCGTGACCGCGATGCGGATGTCCGCGATCTGCCGCACCATCGAACGGATGCGCGGACCGCGGTCATCCCCGCCGCGGAAATAACTGGTGACGCGGCTGCGGAGGTTGCGGGCCTTGCCCACATAGAGCACCTTCCCGTCCACGTCCAGCATCTGGTACACGCCGGGCGAACGGGTCAGGTTCTCGAGGAAGGGTTCGGGGTCGAATCCGGTCTCTGGCGCGCTCATGGCGCTGTCAGGATACCTGTTCACGGATGCGGGCGAACAGCGTCCGGAACATCGCCGGGGTCAGGCGCCCGGTCTGGGTGTTGTAGCGCGAGCAGTGATAGGAGTCCACCAGCACGGTGTCGTCATCCAGCCGGTGCTCCGCGGCGTGGGCAAACGGGTGCCGGGCGAGTGCCAGCCCGCGCGTGCGCAGCACCGCGTCGTGGGCGACCTTGCCCAGCGCCAGGATCACGCGCGGACGGACCCCGGCGATCTCCGCCGCCAGGTAGCCGTTGCATTCGCGGATCTCGGCGGTGGTCGGACGGTTCTGCGGCGGCAGACACTTCACCGCATTGGTGATACGGCAGTCGTGCAGCGCCAGACCGTCATCCGCCCGTTCGCTCTCGGGCGCGCTGGCGAATCCGTATTCGTGCAGGGTGGCGTACAGCAGGATGCCGGCATAATCGCCGGTGAACGGCCGCCCCGTCGCGTTGGCCCCGTGCATTCCGGGGGCGAGACCAACGATCAGCAGCCGTGCATCGACCGGTCCGAACGACGGCACCGGAGCCGCATGGTAGCGGGGGTGCTCCGCACGTACCTCGTCGAGGAACTGCGCGAGGCGGGAACAGCGCCGACAGTCGGGGGCAAACCCTCCGGACGGTTCCGGAGGCGGCGCCCCCTCCGCCGGGTTACTCACCCCGCTCCCACTCGCTGTAGGGGTGGCGCGCCAGTTCGGTGTTGTAATAGCGCGGATCGTGCGAGACCTCGTCGCCGAGCCATTCCGGACGCGGAAATTCGGCGTCCGCATCGTCGAGTTCCAGCTCGGCGACGATCAGCCCCGCATTCGCCCCGTGGAATTCGTCCACCTCGAACACCCAGCCGTGGTGATCGACCCAGTGGCGGGTCTTCTCCACCTGCGCTCCGGCAAGGGTATCCAGCATTGTGTGTGCTTCGGCTTCCGGAACCGGGTACTGGTATTCGTCGCGCTCCACACCCAGGGTCGCGCTCTTGATGTTGAGGTTGGCGGCCCCCGACTCCACCCGCACCCGGATGGAGGCCCGCTCGTTGCCGCACAGGTAGCCCTGGCGCATGTAACAGGACCGGTGCGCCTGCTCGCGCCAGCCGTCCCCTGCCAGCAGGAACTTGCGTTCGATTTCGCGTCCCATGTCGGTGTTTCCCCTACATGCGGATCAGGGCCGAGCCCCAGGTGAAGCCGCCGCCGAAGGCCTCGGTCAGGATCAGGTCCCCGCGCTTGATGCGTCCGTCGCGTACCGCCGTGTCCAGCGCCAGCGGCACCGAGGCCGCCGAGGTGTTTCCGTGTCGATCCACGGTGACCACCACGTCATCCATGGACATGTTCAGCTTCTTCGCGGTGGCCTGGATGATGCGAATATTGGCCTGATGCGGGACCAGCCAGTCCAGTTCCGACTTGTCGATCCCGTTGTGCTCCAGGGTTTCGTCGACGATCTGGTCCAAGGTATTGACCGCCACGCGGAACACCGCCCGGCCTTCCATGCGGATGAAGTCCAGATCGGGGTTGTCACCGGGCTGCGAGATGCCCCCCGGGACTTCCAGCAGGGACCGGTGCTGGCCGTCGGCATGCAGGTGGGTGGAGATGATGCCGGGATCAGTGGACCGCGAGAGCACCACCGCGCCGGCACCATCGCCCCACAGGATGCAGTTCGAGCGGTCGGTGTAATCGGTGATGCGCGACAGCGTCTCGGCCCCCACCACCAGCACGTGCCGTGGCCCGCCGTTGCGCATGAAACGGTCGGCGGTCGCCAGGGCGTACACGAAGCCGCTGCACACCGCCTGGATATCGAACGCCGGGCAGCCACCGATGCCCAGCTTGGCCTGCAGGATACAGGCGGTGCTGGGGAAGATCTGGTCGGGCGTCGTGGTCGCCACCAGGATCAGGTCCAGGTCGGAGGCCTTCAGGCCGGCTGCATCCAGAGCACGCTGCGACGCCTGCAGCGCCAGATCCGAGGTCAGCTCCTCTTCCGCGGCGATGTGCCGCTCGCGGATCCCCGTGCGCTCGCGGATCCAGGCGTCGGAGGTCTCGACCATGGATTCCAGTTCCTCGTTGGTGAGGATGCGCTCGGGGAGGTAGCTCCCGGTTCCGGCAATACGGGCGTGGTTCACTCCGGCGTCTCCTGCCGCAGCAGCCGCTCCAGCTGCTTGTCGATGCGGGTCGCGATATTGGCCTCGGCCTCGATCCGCGCGATGCGGATGGCATTGGCGAAGGCCAGCGAATCCGCGCTCCCATGACTCTTGATCACGATGCCCTGCAGCCCCAGCAGCGAGGCGCCGTTATAGCGCCGGTGATCGAACCGCTGGCGCAGTCGGCGCAGCACCGGCAGGGCCATCAACCCGGCCAGACGCGAGTACAGCGAGCTGCGGAACTCGGCCTTCATGTTGCTGGTGATCATCTTCGCCACGCCTTCGCTGGTCTTCAGCGCGACGTTGCCGACGAAGCCGTCGCACACCACCACGTCGACGTCACCGCAGTAGACATCGTTGCCCTCGACAAAACCGACGTAGTTCAGTGAGGACTCCTCGAGCATGCGCCCAGCTTCGCGCACGCGGTCGTTGCCCTTGATCGCCTCCGAGCCGATGTTCAGCAGACCGACCCGCGGGCTGTCCAGGCCGTCCACGGCCTTCGCCAGCACCGAGCCCATCACCGCGAACTGATACAGGTGCTCGGCCTCGACATCGACGTTGGCGCCCAGATCCAGCATGTGGGTATGGGTGTTCATCGACGGCAGGGCGGTGGCGATTGCCGGCCGGTCGATCCCGGGCAGGGTCTTGAGCACGTAACGCGCGGTGGCCATCAGTCCACCGGTGTTGCCGGCGCTCACGCAGGCCTGGGCCTCGCCCTTGCGCACCTGGTCGATGGCAACCCGCATGGAGGAGTCCCGCTTGGTACGCAGGGCGACCGCGGGCAGTTCCTCCATGCCCACTACCTGGGACGCATGGACGATCTCCACCCGCTCACGCTCCGCAGCGTTCCAGTCCTCCAGCTCCGGCTCGATCACCGCCTGATCGCCGACCAGCTGCAGCCGGAAGTCACCCTTGCCCTTCAGAGCCTGACGCGCCGCCGGAAGCACCACGGGCACGCCGTAATCGCCGCCCATCACGTCAAGGGCGATGGTGTAGCTGCTGCTCATGCCGAGTACCGTTGTGGCTGCCGGAACCGGGGCTCCCCGGAAACAACGGGGCCACGAGGCCCGTTACCCCATGGCCCCCGCATGTCCTGCAATTCAGTCTTCGTCGTCGTCGACTTCGACCGGCTGCTGCACGACCTGACGGCCGCGGTAGAAACCATCCGGCGTCACGTGATGCCGGCGATGGATCTCGCCCGTGGTCGGATCGGTGGACAGGGTCGCGCCCTTGAGCCCGTCGTGGGAACGGCGCATGTCGCGCTTGGAACGGGTCTTGCGGCGTTGCTGAACGGCCATGATGAATCTCCAGATTGAAGCCAGTTGGTACGGATAGCCCGTAAAACGGGCGGCAGTATAGCGTTTCACCGCGGCGAATGCCCGCCCCGGTACCTGCGGTCGGGTCAGGAGTCGTCCCCGCGGCCGGCGAGGTCGTCCTTCAGCCCGGCCAGCACCGCAAATGGATTCTCGCGTCCCTCGCCCTCGGCGAATTCGTCCGTCCGACCGGTGTTGCAGTCCTCGTGGCGCGGCACCAGCGGCCAGGCCAGCAGGACCTCTTCCTCCACCCAGTCGCGCGGGCGCAGCAGGCCCTCGGCATCCAGCTCGACGAAGTCGTCACCGGCATCGAGGCCCTCGATGGATCCCTCCAGCGGCACCAGCACCGCATCCGGCGTCAGGCGGAAATGCCAGGCCATCGGCTGCAGACAGCGCTGGCACTCGTGCCACAGCTCGCCCTCGATGGTCCCGGAGAGCCGCAGCTCGCCCAGCGCCCCCCGCCGGATCTCGAACCGCGCCGCCACATGCAGCGGATGACCCTCCAGCGACTCGGCACGCAGACGCGGCAGATCGCCGGGCACGAGCGCGTCCATGACGAACTCGCGCTGCTGGACGCGGGGCTGCTGCGGATCAAGTGAGGCGGGGACGCGGCTCATACAAACGGGACCGTGTACAAGGGCGCGGATTATGCGCGCGCGCGAACGGGGCGTCAAACCGAAACAGAAACTTGCGGGCACCCCCCGGGCGTGTCGATACTGCGGTTTCCAGGGTCGCCCGGAGAGCGATGTTGATCCGCAAACTCCTGATCGCCAACCGCGGCGAGATCGCCGTCCGGATCATCCGCGCCTGCCACGAGCTGGGCGTCACGCCGGTGGCCGTGCATACGGACGCCGACCGCCACGCCCTGCATGTCCATCGCGCGACGGAAGCGGTCGACCTCGGCCCCGACACCGAGTCCGGTTACCTCGATATCGCCCGACTGGTGGAAGCCGCCCGGACGCGGGGTTGCGACGCCGTGCATCCGGGCTACGGCTTCCTGTCGGAAAACGCCGATTTTGCCGAGGCCGTCACGCAGGCCGGCCTGATCTGGGTGGGTCCGCCGGCCGAGGTCATCCGCCGCATGGGCGACAAGGTCGCCGCGCGGGCGACCATGCAGGCGGCCGGTGTCCCGGTTACGCCCGGGTCCGAAGGCAACCTCGCCGACGCCGCCGAAGCACGCGCGGTCGCCGACGCAATCGGTTATCCGGTAATGCTCAAGGCGACCAGCGGTGGTGGCGGCCGCGGGATCCGCCTGTGCGAGGACCCCGAGGCGGTGGAACAGCAGTTCGAGCGCGTGCGGTCGGAGGCAACCCGTGCCTTCGGTAACACCGAGATCTTCCTCGAAAAGGCGGTGGTCAATCCGCGCCACATCGAGGTCCAGATCCTCGCCGATACCGAGGGGCGCGCCGTCCACCTCTACGAGCGCGACTGCTCCATCCAGCGGCGTCACCAGAAGCTCCTGGAGATCGCCCCCTCGCCGGCCCTGACGAGCGACCAGCGGGAACACCTCGGCGCCCTGGCGGTGCGCGCCGCCGAGGCGGCGGGCTACCGCAATGCCGGGACGGTCGAGTTCCTCCTGGATCACGACGGATCCTTTCATTTCATGGAGATGAATACACGACTTCAGGTGGAACATCCGGTCACCGAGATGATTACCGGTGTCGATCTGGTGCAGGCACAGCTGCGCGTGGCGGCCGGTGAACCGCCGGGTTTCACCCAGGCCGACATCCGTCCACAGGGGATGGCGATCGAATTCCGCATCAACGCCGAAGACCCGGCGAACGATTTCCTCCCCGACATGGGCCGGATCACCCGTTTCGTTCCGCCCGGGGGCCCGGGCGTGCGTACCGACAGCGCCCTGTACGATGGCTACGTGATCCCGCCGAATTTCGACTCCATGTGCGCCAAGCTGATCGTTCACGCCAGCGGCTGGGCATCCCTTCTGCCACGCTGCGAACGTGCGCTGAACGATCTGGAACTGCGCGGCGTACGCAGTACCGTGCCCTACCATCTGGCCATCCTGAATGACACGGACTTTCGCCGGGGGGTGTTCGATACCGGGTTCATCGCCGCCCGACCGCACCTGGCACGGGCTCAACCGCCACCCGACCCGCGTCACCGCGCCGCGGTGGTGGCAGCCGCCATCGCTGCTCACCACGGACTTTAGCAGGCTCACATGTCCGGACCGTTCACTTGTTCCCAGCCAATGGATCGCCCATGGACCGCGTTCGCCTGACCGACGTGACCCTCCGCGACGGGCACCAGTGCCTGATCGCGACCCGCCTGAGGACCGAGGACATGCTGCCGGCCTGTGCGCAGCTGGATGCCATCGGCTTTCATTCCCTCGAGGTCTGGGGCGGTGCCACCTTCGATGCCTGCCTGCGCTACCTGGGCGAGGATCCGTGGGAGCGTCTGCATCGCCTGAAGGCGGCCCTGCCCCGCACCCCGCTACAAATGCTTCTGCGTGGCCAGAACCTGCTGGGCTATCGCCATTACGCCGACGACGTGGTGCGCGCCTTCGTGGAGCGCGCGGTGGCCGGCGGGATCGACATCATCCGCATCTTCGACGCGATGAACGATGCGCGAAACCTGAGGGTGGCGATCGAGGCGACCCGCGAGACCGGGGCGCACGCCCAGGGTACGCTCTGCTACACCACCGGGCCGGTGCATGACAGCGGCCAGTTCGTGGCGCTGGCGCGCGAACTCACGGCCATGGGGGCGCAGAGCATCGCGATCAAGGACATGGCCGGCCTGCTGACACCTTCGGCCACGCGCGAACTGGTCACCGAACTGGTCGACGCCCTGGACGTACCCGTGCATCTGCATGCCCACGCGACCTCGGGCCTGTCCGAGCTGTGCCACTGGGAGGCGATCCGTGCCGGCTGCCGGCACATCGAAACCGCGCTGACGCCATTCGCCGGCGGTACCAGCCACCCGCCGACCGAGAGCATGGTGGCCGCGCTGGCCGGCACCGAACACGACACCGGCCTGGATCTGGAGGCCCTGCAGACCGTCGCCCGCCATTTCCACGACGTGCGGCCGAAATACCGCCGCTTCGAGAGCCGCTTCACCGGGGTGGACACCCGGGTTCAGGTCAACCAGGTGCCCGGCGGCATGGTCTCCAATCTCGCCAGCCAGCTGCGCGAACAGGGTGCCCTGGACCATTTCGACGCGGTGCTGGAGGAAGTGCCGCGGGTCCGCGAGGACCTAGGATACCCGCCGCTGGTCACCCCGACTTCGCAGATCGTGGGCACCCAGGCCGTGCTGAACGTGCTGAGCGGAGAACGCTACGCCCGCATCACCAACGAGGTGAAACGCTATCTCGGCGGCCACTACGGCCGGGCCCCGGGGCCGGTGAACGAAGCCGTCCGTCGTCAGGCCATCGCCGACGGGCCGGTCCTGGAAGAACGCCCCGCCGACCGGCTGGAGCCGGAAATGGAACGGCTGACCGCCGACGCCGGCGACCTCGCCGAATCCCCCGAGGACGTCCTGACCTGCGCGCTGTTCCCCGAGATCGGACGGCGCTTCCTCGAGGACCGACGCGCCGGGACCCTCGCCCCGGAACCCCTGGACCTGCCCGGCGATGACCGTCCCGGCTGCCCCGCCCCGCGGCGTTTCACGGTGCAGCTCGACGGCGAAGCGCACGAGGTGGAAATCCGCGGCAGCGGGCCGCGCGACGATGGGACCCGGAACCTGTTTCTGAGCGTGGACGGCGTTCCCGAAGAGATCGGCCTGGTCACCCACGACAGCATCGAGCTGGCCCCGTGGGGCAGTAGCGCGACGGCGCCGCCGGCGTCGTCGCCGGTCGCAAAAAGCAAGCCGGGCCCGAGCGCCGGTCCGGGCGATGTCACCACCACCATGCCCGGAACCGTGGTGGACATCCTGGTGGCCCCGGGAGATCCGGTGGAGGCCGGGCAGGCGGTGGTGGTGGTCGAGGCGATGAAGATGGAATCCGAACTCGTCGCCCCCGCCGGAGGCACCGTGACCGCAGTACATGTGGAACGCGGCGCCGCGGTGACCGCCGGGTGCGTGCTGGTGACGGTCGAAACCGCCGTCGCCACGGGAGACTGAGCCATGCCATCGCCGGAACGCAGCGTCATCCTCGCCTCGACCTCGCCCTATCGCGCACAGCTGCTGCAGCGTCTGGCGCTGCCGTTCGGCACCGATGCCCCCACCGTTGACGAAGGGCCGTACCCTGGCGAAGTACCGGCGGATCTGGTCCGCCGCCTGGCCGAAGCCAAGGCACGCGCGGTCAGCGGGCGCCACGGCGACGCGCTGATCATCGGTTCCGACCAGAACGCCGCCCATGCCGGGCGCATCCTGGGCAAACCCGGAGACGAAACAAGCGCCCGCGAGCAACTGGCGATGCTGTCGGGGGGCACGGTCACCTTCCACACCGGGCTTTGCCTGCTGGACACCGCAACCGGCGAGGCGCGAGTGGAAGAGGTCCCCTGCCGGGTGACCTTCCGCGATCTGGACGCCGCCGAGATCGCCGCGTACGTACGCCAGGACCAGCCGCTGGACTGCGCCGGCAGTTTCCGTTCGGAAGGCCTGGGCATCAGCCTGTTCGAGCGCATGGACACCGAGGACCCCACCGCACTGGTCGGCCTGCCCCTGATCCGCCTGGCCGCCCTGCTGCGCGCGGCGGGCGTGAGCGTTCCCCCGCGTACCTGAATCCGGGACATTGGTCCCGCAGCGGTTTGCGAGTATGATTCGCGCGACTGACTGCAGCCATTGCCCGGTGATCCCCTGATGAATTCGTCGCAGGAGCTGCTCGACCATCTGAGCCGCAACAGCGCGCCCTACGAGGATCCGCTCCTGCGAGTGGAATGGGAGACGTTATCCCTGGACGATTTCTGGATCCCGGAACAGGCCATCTCGCTCTACGGGACACCCGAATACGAGCAGCTGCCCGAGGCGCTCAAACGGCGCCTGTCGCAATACGAATTCATCTACTTCATCAGCGGGGCCCTGTGGCTGGAGGGGCTGTTCATGGAGCGCATCGCGCGCATCTCGATGCACTCCGCCGACCGCCTCGACCGGCTCAATTACCGTCTGCACGAACTGCGCGAAGAAGCCGGTCACAGCCTGATGTTCATCGAGTTCATGCGGCGCAGCGGTCTGGAACTGCCGATCCGGCGGTTCCCCAAGCCGCGCATGGCCACGCTGGTCGGACGCTTCGCCCCGTTCGAATCGGCGATTTTCTGGATCGCGGTGATGATCGGCGAGGAGGTCCCCGACCGCATGAACCGGCTGATCCGCCGCCACCGCGAGGACATCAGCCCCGCCGTGCATGACGTGGTCACCACGCACATGATCGACGAGGCCCGGCACATGGCCCACGCCCGGGATACGCTGGAACAGCACATGGAAACCCTGCCGAACTGGCAGAAGATGCTGTACCGCCCCCTGATGCGCCGGGTGTTCCGCCAGTTCGTGCACGCCTTCTATTACCCCACACCGGACATCTACCACCTTGCGGGACTGCCCGAAGGCCCCGATTACCGCCGGATCGCGCGGAACAACCCGCAGCGGGCCGCGTTCATCGACGACTGCGTGGACCCCGCCCTGCAGATCCTGCGCCAGCAGGGTCTCGTACTCCACTGGCGCTGACCCGAACCGGCCGCTGATCCGAATCACGGATCCGGAGCGGCACGATGCGCTACCCTTCGGCCCATGCGCCCGACCCGCCGCCTCCGCCCCGCACTCTCCACGCGCCACCAGATCGAACTGGGCGTGTTCATCGTGGTGCTGGTCGCGCTCGCCCTGCGGGTGTGGCTGCAGCCCGCGCCGGTCACCGAGCAGGTCCAGTTCCGCGAGGAACTGCGGGTGGCCTTCGTGGAACACGCCCTGGGCCGCTCCGACCTGGCGGACTACGGCGGGCGCGAACAACTGGAACTGGAGCTCCTCGACCGCCTCGCCGAACGTCTGGGCGTTTCCCTGGAGGTCCGGCGCGTGGAACGCCCCGCGGATGTCCACGCCCTGCTGCGGGCCGGTCGCGTCGATCTGGGAGCCGGTCTTCTCGTGCCGCCGGGCGACGATGCCGGACTGCGACGGGGCCCCAAGATTCTCGAGGTTCAGCGTATCCTGGCCTACTGGCAGGGGTCCGAGAACGGCGGCCCCCTGCTGTCGCCCATGGACATCCCCGCAGGCAGCCGGATCGGCGTCCCCGCCGGGGCATCGCTGCCGCCCATGCTGCACCGCCCGTACCGGGAGGATGGCCGGAATGACCTCGCCACCACAGGCCCGCACGAAGTCCTGCCCCTGCCCGGGCCGGAGCGGATGCGCGACGCCCTGGAGCGCGGCGAGATCGACTTTGCCCTGATGACATCGCTGGAATACCGGCGCCTGCAGCGGCTGCATCCCGAACTGCGCGCCGGGTACGAACTGTCCGGAAACACCCCGGTAGTCTGGCTGTTGCCCGACCGTGGCGACACCAGCCTGGAGCGCGAGGCACGGGCACTCCTGGATGAACTGCGGGGGCACGGTGCGCTGGAGCGGCTCATCGATCAGTATCTGGGTCACCTGGAAACCCACGACCTGGTCGATACCCTGACCTTCGAACGACGCGTCCATGACCGTCTGGAACGCTTTCGCGATCTGTTCGAGGCCGCCGGCGAGAAATACAACCTCGACTGGCGCTTCATTGCCGCCGTGGCCTATCAGGAATCGCACTGGAACCCCGACGCGGTCTCGCCCACGGGGGTGCGGGGTCTGATGATGCTCACCCGGGCCACCGCGCAGGATCTGGGGATCCCCGACCGCACCGATCCACAGGCCTCGGTGGACGGGGGCACGCGCTACCTGCTGCAGATGCGCGAACGCCTCCCCGAAAGCATCCCCGAACCGGATCGCACCTGGATGACCCTGGCCGCCTACAACGTGGGCCTGGGGCATGTGAACGACGCACGTGCGCTGGCCGCCAACAACGGCGACGATCCGGACCGCTGGGTCGACGTGAAGGAATGGCTGCCGCGACTGGCCGAATCCCGCTGGTACGAACAGACCCGGCACGGCTACGCCCGCGGCTGGGAGCCGGTCAGCTACACCCGCAATATCCGCAGTTACTACGACAAGCTGATGCAGCGCTTCCCCGAACCCGGCGATCGCGTGCAGCCCCCCGCCCCCGGTTACCGCAACACCCCCCTGGCACTGTAGCCGGGTTATTCGGCACGCCCGCCCGACGATCCGGCACAGTAGCGTGCCAGCAGGGACACGTCGGCGTCACCGCGCCCGTCCGCGCAGGCGGCGTCCACGGCAGCGCCGATACGCCGGACCCCGTCCAGTTCCAGACCCGTGCGCCGGGCCAGCTCGGCCACGATCCCGGCGTCCTTCTGGTAGAGTCCCAACTGGAACCCGGGCTCGAAGTCGCCGTCCAGCAGCCGCTGGCCGTGTACCTCGAGGATCCGCGATCCGGCAAAGCCGCCCAGCAGCGCCTCGCGAATGCGTGCGGGATCCACGCCCTGCCCCTCGGCCAGCGCAAAGGCCTCGCCGATCGCCGCCAGGGTCTCGCCGACCACCAGCTGGTTGCAGGCCTTGGCGATCTGCCCGGCACCGCTGTCACCGACATGGGTGAGCGTGGAACCCACGGCCTCCAGCAGGGGCCGGATCTGCTCGACCGCGTCCGCGGGCCCGCCGATCATCAGGCTCAGGGTACCGGCGCGAGCACCGGGCTCGCCCCCCGAAACCGGGGCGTCGATAAACACCATGTCACGCTCCGCCGCGGCGCGTGCGAGCTCGCGGGAACGTACCGGCTCGATGGTGCTGTGGTCGATGATGATCAGGCCCGGACGACCGTGTTCGAGCACCCCGCCGGGCCCCTCCATCAGGGCCGCGACGTCGGGCGTATCCGAAACGTTGAGCACCAGGACACGGACCTGCGCGAGCAGCCCGGCCAGATCCCCGTGCACCCGGGCACCCTCCGGTTCGAAGGCCCGCGCCTGTTCCGGACGTCGGGCCCAGACATGCACCTCGGCCCCCGCAGCAAGCAGGTTGCGGGTCATGGGCGCGCCCATGATGCCCAGGCCCACGCAGCCGACCGGCTGCAACGCGGCGGGGATCGTCGCTGACGACATGGAAAACTCCTCGGACTGGAAATCCGGCCAACGTAGCAGAAAAGGAGCCCGCATTGATTCGCAACCTCAGTCCGCACGCCACCGGTGCCCTGTTCGCGTTCATCGGAGTCATGGCGATCAGCTTCGACGGCCTGCTGGTACGCCTCGCCGATGCCAGCGCGCCGGACATCCTGTTCTGGCGCGGCCTGTTCATGGCGATCACCCTCACCGTCGTGCTGCGACTGATGAACGGGCGCTGGACCTGGGCCTGCATGCAGCGCGGCGGCATGGACGCATGGTGGACCGCGACCGGATTCGCTGCCACCAACTATCTGTTCGTCCTCGCGGTTTTGCATACTACCGTCGCGAACGCCGTGGTCATCCTCGCCGCCTCGCCGCTGTTCGCGGCCCTGTTTTCGGGCCTGATCCTGCACGAATGGATCCCGCTGCGGACCTGGGTCGCGATCCTGCTCAGCCTGGCCGGCATCGTCGGCGTGTTCGCCGGCTCGCTGGAAACCGGCGGCTGGCTGGGGGACCTGTTCGCGCTGGGCGCGGCCATGGTGGTCGGCCTCAAGCTGACCCTGCTGCGCCGTTCGCCGCAGATCGACCGGCTCGCGGTGATCGCCACCGGCGGCCTGCTGGGCGCGGTGATTGCGCTCTTCTTCGCCGCGCCGCTGGCGGTGTCGGCCACCAGCCTGGCCACACTGCTGCTGATGGGCGCGGTGCAGCTGCCACTGGCGCTGGTGATGATCGCCCTGGCCACCCGCCACCTCCCGGCCGGGGAAGTCGCCCTGTTCCTGGTCCTGGAAGCGGTGTTCGGTACCCTGTGGGTCTGGCTGTTCCTGGCCGAGGCGCCGCCGCTGATGACGCTCGTCGCGGGGACGGCCGTTCTGGTAACCCTGGCTCTGCACGCGCTGGCCAGCTGGCGCGACGACGAGGCACGCTGAAAGCCGGTTATACTCGGCGACAGGGAACAGTACGGGGAGCCCCATGCCGGGAAGGCACGATCCACCCGCGAAGAGTCACGGACATCCGGCACGGAGGTACGCGTTACTGGCCTGGATATTGATGGGCTTCCTGCTGCTGTCGCTCGCCGGCGGCACCGCCCAGGCCCAGACCCCGGGTGGCGAACCCGACGACGCCGACGGGGCCTCCCCTGCCATCACCCTGCATTTCTTCTGGACCCGCGAGTGCCCCCGCTGCCTCGACGCACTGCCCGTGGTCCATCAGCTGGCGCAGGACTACCCCTGGCTGGACGTGCGCAGCTACGACCTGACCGCACACCCGCAACTGGGCTCGCTCTACCGCCAGATGGCCGCCGAACGCGGCGAACAGGCCCGGGCGGTGCCCGGTTTCCTGTTCTGCGGCGCGATGCTCGAGGGGTTCGACACGCGCGGACGCCAGGAGGCCCGGCTGCGCGAACTGCTGGAGACCTGTCACCGGCGGGTTCAGGCCGGCGAACCACCCGAGCTGGAACGCGCGCTGTGGACCGAGGCCGAACCGCTGCGCCTGCCCCTGTTCGGCGAGCTGCACCCCGACCGGCTGTCCCTGCCGGCGCTGACGCTGATCCTCGCGGGCTTCGACGCGTTCAATCCCTGCGCCTTCTTCGTCCTGCTGTTCCTGTTGAGCGTGGTGGTGCACAGCCGCAGCCGGGGCCGCATCCTGCTGATCGGCGGGGTCTTCGTGGCCATCTCCGGGGTCATCTATTTCACCTTCATGACCGCCTGGCTGAACGCCTTCCTGGTGCTCGGCGAGATGCCCCTGATCACGCGCATCGCCGGGGCCGTGGCGCTGGCGATGGCGCTGATCAATATCAAGGACTACTTCCTGTTCAAGCGCGGGGTATCGCTGAGCATCCCGGACTCGGCCCGGCCCGGACTGTTCCGCCGCATGCGGGAGCTGACCCAGGCCGACAGTCTGCCCTGGGTGCTGGGCGCCACCGTGGTCCTGGCGGTGGTGGTCAACCTCTACGAGATCCTGTGCACCCTGGGCTTCCCGATGATCTACACCCGGATCCTGACCACCCACGACCCCGGCGCGGCAGGCTATTACGGCTATCTGTTCGCGTACAACCTGATCTACGTACTGCCGATGCTGGCGATCGTCGCACTGTTCGCCTTCACCCTGGGCAACCGCAAGCTGCAGGAACACGAGGGGCGCCTGCTCAAACTGCTGTCCGGGATGATGATGCTGGCGCTGGGCCTGTTACTGCTGCTGCGCCCGGACCTGCTCTCCAGCCCCGCGTTCGCGATCGGGGCGATCGGCGTGGCCGTCCTGCTGACGCTGATCATCCGCCGGTTCACCCGAGCGCGCGCCTCGAGCTGAGGAGGTTCCTGTCACACCCGGGCCGTCGGCTCGAACGGGACGACCAGAGCCTGCTCCTCCTCCTGCATCCGCTCGCGTTCTTCCTCGGCCGCATCCTGCAGCCCGAAGAACCACACCACGAACAGCAGCGTGAACACGATGAAGAACGTCATCCCCGCCCAGGACAGTACATGCATGACCGGACCCGGGCGGTCCTTCTCCGCCACCTCGGGGCGCTGGATGGCGCGGTAATTGAGCCAGGCGAACACCGGGGAAGTCAGGAACGACACCACCATCGCGAACTGCAGCATCGCCAGCAGATCGGTCAGCAGAAACTGAATAATCACGATGCAGACCACCACCGTGAACAGCAGCCATGCGACCAGCGCGCGCCGCAGCCCCGCCTCCGGGCGGTCGAACAGCAGCAGTGTGCTCATCGCCAGCGAGCGCGGCCAGCCGTCCATGCAGGTCAGGGTGGTACTGAACATCGCGGAAAACGCCGCCAGCACGATCAGCCAGTGCGCCCAGTCGCCGATGGTCGAGGTGTACATCTCGATGAACCGGCCGGAGAACTCGCCGGCGGTCATGTCGGCCAGCCCGATGCCGGTCCCGGAGTGGTACATCACCAGCGCTCCCAGGGCGAGGAAGAACACCGCCAGCACCACGGTCACGATGTAACCGATGTGAAAATCGGTGGTCGACTCGCCCACCGTGGCGCGGTGTCCGGTCTCGATCTCGCGCGAGGTCCGCCACAGCGACGGCCACGCCGCGATGTCGATGGGCGCCGGCATCCAGCCCATGAACATGATGATGAAGCCGATGGAGGCAAGGTCCCAGGGGTCGCGCCCGACAAAACTCTCGGGGATCTCCACGCTCTGCCAGATCGCCACGATCACCGCGGTCAGGGTGGACACCGCCAGCAGGAAAACCACGACCTTGGCGATCTTGTCCAGCAGCTGATAATGCCCGGCGATGATGATGGCGGCACACAACAACAGGATGCCGATGGCGATCCCGGTTACATGCTCGGCCGCATCCACGAACGGGAACGCCAGAAACAGACTGGCGGAGATGAACGCGACCCCCGCGGTATTGAGGAAGGCATTGACCAGATTCAGGCCAAAGAAGGCCGCGAGGAAGCCCTTCCCCATGCGCCGGTAGCCATGCAGGATCGTGTCGCCGGTGGCCGCGCGGTACTTCACCGCGTACAGGAAGAACGGGTACTTGAACAGGTTGGCCAGCAGCAACAGTCCCAGCAGGGACCAGCCGTAGAGCGCCCCGGCCTGGGTCGAGGACACCAGATGGGAACCGCCGATCGCGGCGCCGGCCATCAGGATGCCCGGACCGATGGCCTTGCCCAGATCCGTCCGGGGCTGCCAGAACAACTGCATGGATCACCTCGCGTTGGCCGGAACAGTCTGCCGCAGAGCTGCTGCCTTTACAGGAGCGCGCTTGCGCGCGAACGCGGCGAAGGGTAGCGCATTGCCCCGGCAACGACCATGGGCACCGGAAATCCCCGTGCTGTCCTGCCCCCTTCGCGGCACCCGGCGGGAACACCTTACACTGTGCGGGATCCCGACTACTCGTTTTGCGAAAAGGACACCCCTTGACCGCCATCCGCATCCAGGACCTGCGCAAGTGGTACGACGGCACGCCGGTGGTGGACGGCGTCAACCTGGACATCCCGGAGGGCGAGTTCTTCGGCCTGCTGGGCCCCAACGGGGCGGGCAAGACCACCACCCTGCGCATGCTGCTGGGCCTCACGCCCATTGATGCCGGTCACATCGAGGTCCTCGGCCGGAGCATGCCCGAGGGCGAGCGGGCGGTCCGCCACCGACTGGGCGTGGTGCCGCAGTTCGACACCCTGGATCCCGATTTCACCGTCAGCGAGAACATGAGCACCTATGCCTCGTATTTCGGCCTGTCCGGCCCCTCGCTGCACACGCACATCGACCGGCTGCTGGAACGGGTGAACCTGAGCGACAAGCGCGACGCGCCGATCCAGTCACTGTCCGGGGGCATGAAGCGCCGCCTGACCCTCGCCCGCGCGCTGATCAACGACCCGGCCGCGGTGATCCTCGACGAACCCACGACCGGACTCGATCCCCAGGCCCGTCACCACCTCTGGCGACAGCTGCGCGAGCTGCGTGCCTCGGGCGTCACCCTGGTGCTGACCACGCACTACATGGAGGAGGCCGAGGAGCTGTGCGACCGCATCGCGATCATCGACCATGGCCGCATCATCGCCTGTGACACGCCCGCCGGGCTGATCCAAGAGCACGTCGAGCCGTGGGTGGCCACGGTCGCCGGCCACGGCGCCGCGGCCTCCATCGAAAACGAACTGGGGCCGCGCGACCGCGCCCACCAGGTCGCCGACACCTGGCTGATCTACACCCCCGACCCGGAAGGCCTGCGCGGCCGGCTGGAGGCGCGCGGGGAACGCATGGGCCTGCGCGAGGCCAACCTCGAAGACGTCTTCCTCAAGCTCACCGGCCACGACCTGCGGGACTGAATGCCCATGCGCCAGCGCACCCACCCCCTGCTGCCCCGCCCCGGCCCGCGCCTGTTCACGGTGTGGCGCCGCAATCTGCGGGTGTGGCGCAAACTGATGCTGCCGGCGGTGGTCGGCAATTTCGGCGAACCGATCCTCTACCTGCTCGCGTTCGGGGTCGGCTTTGGCGCCATGGTGGGCGAGGTCGACGGCATGCGCTACATGGTGTTCATCGCCTCCGGCATCGTCGCCTCCAGCGCGATGATGACCGCCAGCTTCGAGGGCATGTACTCGGCCTATACGCGCATGGCAGAACAGAACACCTGGCTCGGCATGCTGGCGACCCCGCTGACCCTGGACGACATCGTCTTCGGCGAGGCGATCTGGGCGGCCACCAAGGGCCTGGTCAGCGCCATCACCGTGCTGATCGTCGCCAGCCTGCTGGGCCTGGTGACCGACGCGCGCGCCCTGCTCGCACTGCCGGTGATCTTCCTCGCCGCCTTTACCTTCGGGGCGCTGGCGCTGGTCGTCACCTCGCTGGCGCGCAGCTACGATTTCTTCCTCTACTATTTCACCCTGGCGGTCACGCCCATGCTGCTGCTCTCTGGAGTATTCTTCCCGCTGGAACAATTGCCCGACTGGGTGCAGACCCTGGCCTGGATGCTGCCACTGGCCCACGTAATCGAGCTGGTCCGACCCTTGATGACCGGCAGCTGGCCAGTGCAGTGGCTGCCCCATCTTGCCGTCATCACCGGCTACGGCGCCGTGGCCATCAGCCTGGCCAGCTACCGCATCCGTCGCCGCCTTCTTCGCTGACCCCGAAAAATCAATTGACAGCGTTAACAAAAGGGATTTAGCTTCAGTTCCGCCCGCAGCCGCCGTAAGCCTGCAAGAGACCCGGCAACACGGCCTTTCCCGAGGGGGAAACATGAAGAAGAATCTTCCGGTCACCCAACGTGAGGTGGACTACCCCGAGAGCGCCAATATTCTTTCCACTACCAACCTCAAGGGCGCCATCACCTACGTGAACCCGGATTTCCTCCGGATCAGCGGTTTCGAGCACGAAGAGCTGATTGGCAAGAACCACAACGTCATCCGCCACCCGGACATGCCGCCGGCCGCCTTCGCCGATCTCTGGAACACCATCAAGAGCGGACGCTCGTGGATGGGCATGGTGAAGAACCGCTGCAAGAACGGGGACCACTACTGGGTCAGCGCCTATGTCACTCCGGTCATGCGGGATGGTCAAGTGGTTGAATACCAGTCCGTACGCACCAAACCCCGGCGCGAACACGTAGAAGCGGCCGAACGCGTCTATGCCGATCTGATGCAGGAGCGCACGCCACTGGCCCTGCGCCTGCCCCGGATGGGCATCAAGACCCGGGCCCTTGCTTCCATCGCCGGCGGGCTGGCGGCCGGGCTGGGCGTGGCCGCCGCCTTTACCGGCCTGACAGCCCCCAGTGCCGCAGTGATCGCCGCTTCGGGACTGGTGGTGGGTGGCGGACTGGCGTGGAACGGTCTTTCTCCGTTATGCAACGCGGTCGCCCGGGCGCGCCGACTCACCGGCAACCCGATCAGCCAGTACATCTATACCGGCCGCATGGACGAAGCCGGGGAACTGGAATTCGCCATGCGGATGCTGGAAGCCGAAGCCGGCGCGGTGGTCGGCCGCATGGGCGACGCGGCGGAACAGCTCGGCGAGACCGCCGAAGGCCTGACGGCCGCGGTCAATGAAAGCCGCTCCGCCTGCGACCGGCAGCAGCAGGAGACCGAGGAGGTCGCCAGTGCGACCAACCAGATGGTCAACAGTGTGCAGGACGTTGCCCGCAGCGCACAGAGCACCGCGGACGCCGCCGATCAGACCGATTCCGAGGCCCGCGAAGGCCAGGAAATCGTCCAGAAAAGTACCCGCTCGATCGAAACCCTGGGTGAAGAAGTTGCGCGCGGAGCCGCGGTCATGAGCGAACTGGGGGAAGAAAGCGAGAAAATCAGCAGCGTTCTGGACGTCATCCGGGGTATCGCGGAGCAGACCAACCTGCTCGCCCTGAATGCGGCCATCGAGGCCGCCCGCGCCGGCGAACAGGGTCGCGGGTTCGCCGTGGTCGCCGACGAGGTCCGCACCCTCGCCAGCCGAACCCAGAACTCCACCTCCGAAATCCAGGCGATGATCGAAAGGCTTCAGGACCGGGCCCGGGCCGCCTCGGAAGTCATGAACCAGAGCCATGAACAGGCCCGTGCGAGTGTCGACCAGGCCCGCCGAGCCGCCGAATCCCTGACTCATATCACCGAAGGGATCGCGCGCATACGCGACATGAGCAATCAGATCGCCGCCGCCGTGGAAGAACAAGGGACCGCCGGAGGCGAGATTAACCGCGGCGTGGAAACCATTCGCAGTGCGGCCGACACGACGGCCACGCGCGCCGGGGACAGCCATGGTGCCGCCCGTTCCGTCAGCGAACTGGCGGCCGGTCTGCAGAATCTCTCCCGACAATTCTGGGAGCAGCGGCGTCAGGGTTGAAGAGACACGGATTCATGCGCGCACTCACCGGGCCCGGTCTGGTAGGTTATTCCTCCTGCCAACTGGTTCCGGAGGGCTCATGAAGGCCTGGTTGTTTGCAATTTTCATCACTCTGATCCTGCCCGCCACCGCGCTGGCGGAAAACGTCCAGATCCGCGACCTCGAAAAAGGCGAAGGCCCCGAGGTCGTGCGTCATGACACCGTGACCGTACATTACACCGGCTGGGTGTACGAGGATGGCGAGGACCAGGGCGAACCCTTCGACTCCAGTCGCGACCGCGGCCAGCCGTTTACCCTGACCCTGGGCGCCGGCGAGGTCATTCCGGGCTGGGAGAAGGGCCTGGAAGGCATGCGCGAGGGCGGGAAGCGCGAGATCATCATCCCGCCGGAACTGGGCTACGGGTCACGCGGCGCCGGTGACGTGATCCCGCCGAACGCCACTCTGCGCTTCGAAGTGGAGATCCTGGAAGTGGAGCGGGCGCCCTTCGGCGGCCTGAACAATAACGAGCTGGCCGGGATGCTCGAACGCGACGACGTCACGATCATCGACATCCGCCGCCCCGACGAATGGGCCGAGACGGGGGTGGTGAAAGGAAGTCTGCGCATGACCGCCTTCGACGAACGCGGCCAGTTCATTCCGCAATTCGGTCAGGCGTTCACCGATGCGGTAGACCCGGATGACACCGTGGTCCTGATCTGCCGCACCGGCAGCCGCACCGGCGTACTGGCCCGCGCGCTGGCCGACGGTCTCGGGTACGAGGACGTCCATAACGTCACCGACGGCATCAAGCACTGGCTGGAAGAAGACCGCGTGGTGCAGCACGACTGCCCCGACACCGAGGAGACAGCGGTTTGCTGATGCGGCGACATGGCGGCCCCGGTGCCCTGGGTCTGGTCCTGCTGCTGCTCGCCGCCCCGGCACCGGGCGAAGAAGACAATCGCGAGGACCTTCCGGCGGTGCTCCCCGAGCCGGTGACCACCACGCATTCGCTGGAAACGGTGGACGGCGAACGGCTGGAGTACCGCGCGACGGTCGGCTACACCCCGCTGGGCGAGGATCGCGAACACCCCGAGGCGCGGGTCTTCAGCGTAGCCTATACGATGGGCGACGAAGAAGCCGACCGCCCGGTGACCTTCCTGTTCAACGGCGGACCGGGGGCGGCCTCGGCCTATCTCAACGTCGGCGGACTCGGACCGCGGGTGCTGGAGACCGACGAGCGTGGCCTGTCGGCCACCACCCCGCCGCGCCTGGTGGACAACCCGAAGACCTGGCTGGCATTTACCGACCTGGTCTTCGTGGATCCACCGGGCACCGGCTTCAGCCGGGTCATGGAGGCCGGCGATCCCGAAGATTTCTTCGAGCCGGAGGGCGACCTGGCCGCGCTGGAAGAAACCCTGGAACGCTGGCTGGACGACCACGGACGGCGCGGCGACCCGGTGTACCTCGGCGGGGAAAGCTATGGCGGCTATCGCGCCGGTGCCCTGCCGGCGCGGCTGATGCGCAACTCCGGCATCAGCGTCTCGGGCACGGTGCTGGTCTCCCCCGCGCTGGATTTCGGCATGCTCGAGGGCGGCACCGGCCGCCCGCTCCCGCACGCACTGATGCTGCCGGCGCTGACCGCCTCGGCCCGCGCGCATGACCGCCTGGGCGATGACCCGCCGAGCCTCGAGCAGGCGGAGGCATTCGCGCTGGGGGACTATCTCGAAGGCCTGCTGCATCCGGACCGGATCGACGCGGACTGGATCGATGAAGTGGCCCGATTCACCGGGATCGACCGCGACCACCTGCGCGCGACCGGCGGCCGCGTCACCCTGAACATGGCGCAGCGTGGCCTGCTGCGGGACGAGGGCCGGCTGGTCAGCCTGTACGACGGCGGGATCGATTCGCCCGATCCGGTCCCGACCCGCACGCGGCCGCGGGCCGATGCCATCCTCGACGGTCTGGTGGCCCCGCTGTCCACCGCCATGCTGGACCACCTGCGCAACACCCTGGACTGGTCACACGGGCATCAGTATCGCCTGCTCAGCCGCGAAGTCTTCGGTGCCTGGGACTGGGACAGCTCGCAGCGGACCGGCCCGGCCTCGGCGATGGACGACCTGGCCACCGCGCTGGCACTGGATCCCCGCTTTCGCATCTTCAGCGTGCACGGCGAGGCCGACCTGATCACCCCCTATTTCGCCACCGAATGGCTGCTGGGGCAGATCGCGCATGCCGCGGACCCGGGCGACGACGAGCGCATCGTCACCGGCCGCTATCCCGGCGGGCACATGCTGTACATGCGTGCCGACACCAACGCCGAGCTGTTCGACGACGCCCGGCGCTTCTACACCGGGCACGCAGCAGACGAGGACGGGGCCGCAGCGGACCCCGACTGACCGCTTGCCGACCCGGGCGCCCTCCGGTTACTGTAATTATGAACAGTATCCGGAGCTGCCCTCGTGTCGTCCGACCCCTCGCTTACCCCGCGCCAGCAGGCCATCCTCGACTACATCACCGAGGTGGTCACCACCCAGGGCACCGCGCCCACGCGCAACGAGATCGCCACGGCCTTCGGCTTTCGCTCGCCCCATGCGGCGGAATGCCACCTCAAGGCCCTGGCGCGCAAGGGTGCGATCGAACTGGTGGGCGGGGCGGCCCGCGGGATCCGCCTGCCTCCCGACACGCGCCCCTCGCCCGCCACGCCCTCGGGAGCGGACGGCATCCCCCTGGTCGGCCACGTCGCCGCCGGCTCGCCGCTGCTGGCCACCGAACACATCGAGGGGCACTACCATCTCGGTGACGCACTGTTCCGGGCTCGTCCCGACTACCTGCTGCGGGTACACGGCGAAAGCATGCGCGATGCCGGTATCCTCGACGGCGACCTGCTGGCCGTGCGCCGCACCCCGGAGGCCCGGGAGGGCCAGATCGTGGTCGCGCGCATCGAGGACGAGGTCACGGTCAAGCGCTTCCGGCGCGATGGTTCGCGGATCCGTCTGCTGCCCGAAAACCCCGATTTCAGCCCCATCGAGGTCGATCCCGAACGCCGCGAACTCGCGATCGAGGGGATCGGCGTAGGGGTACTGCGAAATCTGGAAGGCGAATGACCCGCGCCCTGGACTCGCTGCTGGAACACCCGGCCCTGTGGCGCGGCCGCCAGGGCGCCCCCGTCAGTGGCGACGCGGTCTGGCCGGCGGGCACGCCCGAACTGGAAAAGGCCCTGGGCGGCGGCTGGCCGCGCGGCCAGCTGGTGGAACTGCTGGGCGCGCCCTTCGGCAGCGGCGAGACCCGCCTGCTGGTGCCCATGCTCGCCGCCTGCGGACGTGCGCGGCTGTGGACCGCCCTGATCGGCCCGCCGGCGACCCCCTGGCTGCCCGGCTGGCAGCAGCTGGGTATCCCTCCGGAGCGGGTCCTGCTGGTGCAGGCCGAACAGGACCCCGAACGCCTGTGGAGCGCGGAACAGTGCCTGCGTGACCCGGCCTTTGGCGCACTGCTGGTCTGGATCCACGGCCCTGCGGAAACCGCGCGCCTGCGGCGTCTGCGCCTGGCGGCCGGCGAAAGCCGCGCCTGTGCCGTGCTCTACCGTCCGCCGCAGGCGGCCGAACAGCCCTCGCCAGCGCATCAGCGCCTGCAGTGGCAGCCACATGGCCGGGACCTGCGCCTGCACTTTCTCAAGGGCAACGGCGCACAGCACCGACGCGGTCGGCCGCTGGATATCTCCGTTGCACACCCGCCCCCCGCGGAGGACGCCCCGTGATCCCGGACGCGCACCCGTCGCAACCGGCGCCCGCCCGCGACCGCGGCCCTTCGGGCCCCGCCCTGCAGCTGCTTCCGGGGCTCCCGGAGCTGCCCCGCGATTCTGCACCCGCCCCGTCCCCGAACGCCGCGCCGGGGGCCCCGGAGTGCTGGCTGGCCATCCAGCTCCCGCATCTGGCCCTGGACCTCCAGGCCCGCCGCCACGCGGATGCCGACCGTCTCGCGCAGCATCCCCTGCTGATCGTGGAACGCGGGGAACGACCCCGGGTGCATGCCGCCAACCGTGCCGCGCGCCGCGCCGGCGCCCGCCCGGGCATGCCCCTGGGCGATGCCCTGGCCCTGCTGGACACCCCGGAACTGATCGAGGACGATCCGGTGGCCCGCGCGCGCGAGATTCACCAGCTCGCCGCCGCCCTGCTGCAGTTCAGCGACCATGTGCATCCCGAACCCGGAGCACAGCGCATCCTGCTCGAAGCCGGGCGCAGCCGGCGCCTGTTCGGCGGGCTGCCGGCCCTGCGCCAGCGCGTGGAGGCCTTGCTGCGCGAACTGGGTTTCCAGCCTCGTACCGGCATGGCCCGCAGTCCGGCCGCCGCCCGCCTGTTCGCCACGCACCGGCACCCGGAGATTCCCGAGGACCGTGATGCCCTGCGTCGCAGCCTGGCTCGCTTCCCGCTGGGCACCCTGCCTCTGCCCGCAACCACCCGCGAGGCCCTGCAGGCCACCGGGCTGCGGGTGTTCGGCGAGCTGCTGCGCCTGCCCCGTGCGGAGCTGGCCCGGCGCCACGGGCCGGACCTGCTGCAGACCATCGACCGTCTGCTGGGCGATGCCTGCGAAACCCTGCCGCGTTTCGTCCCGCCGGCGACCCTGGAACTCACCCTGCGTCTGGATCACGAGATCCGTGCGAGTACGGCCCTGGTCTTCCCCTTGCGGCGCCTGCTGCAGCAGGCCGAGCAGCAACTGCGCGGCCGGGCCCTGAGCCTGCAGGGCATGCAGCTGGATCTGCAGCATCGGGAGGACACCACCCGCCTGAATCTGGAGCGCGGGCAGCCGGGCATCCGTGCGGCGGACTGGCTGAGCCTGTGGCAGACGCGGCTGGAGCGCGAGACCCTGCAGGCCCCGGTTATCGGCCTGCGCCTGCACTCGGCCGAACTGCTCGAGCCGCCCGCCACCGATGACGGGCTACTGACCGGAGACCCCGCCGGGGACCACGACGATGCCGGGCACGGCGCCGGCCACCCCAGGCACCTGCCCGCCGTGCTCGCACGCCTGCGCGCGCGTCTGGGGGCGCAACAGGTCGGACGCCTGGTCAACCGCGGCACCCCGGCCCCGGAAGATGCGCAGGAACCCGTGTTCGCCGCCATGCGGCCGGGGCCGGACACCGCCACACATCCCCCCAGCCCCGCGCAGCAAGCTTGCGGTACGGCCCTGTGGGTACATGCCCCGGAGCCGGTGCCGGCACCCCGAAGCGGCGACACCCAGCCACTGGGGCGGCTGGAAAACGGCTGGTGGGACCGGGAGAACGACCGACGCCGCGACTATGCCCTGACCCGCGATGTCCGCGGCCGCTGGATCTGGCTGTTTCGCTGCCTGCGCAATGGGGGCTGGTTTCGCCAGGGGTACTGGGGATAAGGCCCGCTCCTTGTGTGCGGCACCGAACAGAACCCACACCGACACAAATGCATTCTCGTCCCGGCACGGGGAAGCGAGTCGTGATCATCGGCCCTGCCCCTGCCCAGGAAATATCCCGAACCCACCCCGCACAGGGACACACGACGAGGCATGCATTATGAAAAAACCTTTCACGCTCATGCTCGGCTATGCCGGGACCATCCCGTTCGCCGCCCGCGTCCAGATGGTGCCGGCGGCCGGCCTGGCCCCCTCCTCGAAGGGCCTGGCTGGATATTCATGCCCGCCCCCCCGTCCGCAAACCCGGAATCAGCACGCTGAGGTAAACCCATGGATCTGATGATCAACGAACCCTTCCCCGGGTTTAACCGTCCTCTGGAGGTCCTGCGTACCTGTCACCGCCGCCTGCTGGCCTGTCTGGAGCGGCTGGAACACCTGCATGCTCACGTCCCGGAACACGGAGCGGATGCCACGGCCCAGGCCGCCGCCCAGCGCCTGCTGCATTATTTTTATTCGGCCGCTCCGCACCATCATGCCGACGAGTACGAGGACCTGTTCCCGAGGCTCAAGCGCCTGGGCGACCATCCGGCGTCTCACCCTCAGCTCCCCGCCTGGCTGGACAGCCTGACCGCGGATCACGAGGCCCTCGAAAGGGTCTGGGCCCGGCTGGAGCCGGACCTGCTGGACATCGCCGAAGGCCGCCCCGCTTCCCTCGCGGGAGCCCCGGAATGGGTCGCCCGCTATCGCCGGCACCTGAGCCTCAAGGAACAGGCCGTGCTGCCCCTGGCCGAGCACCTGCTGGACGCCGATCAGTGCCGCGCCATCGGCGAAGCCATGGCTCGCCGGCGTGACATCGAAATTGAATGCCGTGCCTGACCCCTCCGGAACGGGAGCGGGTTAAACCAACCTTTCTTTAACCCTTCCCCGACTCCGGCGGGTTCTGCGGCCCGCCGGAGTCGGCGGCATCTTCGGATTCGTCGCCGGGGACGACGAGCATGTGTCGGGCCTTGTCGAAGAGCTCGCGGGATACGTCGGGTTGTTCCTTCAGGCGCCGGCTCCAGTGCGGGAACAGGTTCTGTTCCTCGCGCCCTTCGTGCTTGGCCAGTCCGCCCGAGATCAGGGCGAAGAAGGGCGCGATGACCCCGGGTTCGTCGACCCCCTCGGAGAATTCGTGTTCCAGCATCGCGGTCTGATCCAGCAGTTCGTCATGTTCGCGCAGCATGATGGACGTCGGGTCGTCTCCGCCCGGATGGCGCGGCAGATCAAGCAGCGGAACGATCAGTTCATTCTCCACGTGAACGTGGCGTCGCAGTCCGGCCACATAGGCGTGGAATGCCGGAGCGGCACCCTCGGCATCGCCGGCATTGACCCGGTGAAGGGCGCTGGCGAACAGGCGGTCGATGCGCAGGTGGTCACGAGTGAGGAGGTCGACCAGGTCGACGGGTTCGGTGTCGTCGCGCCGGCGCACGCGCAGGGTCCACAGCGGTGGCCCGGCTTTTACGGTTTCCCAGTGGATGGCGTGGCGCAGCTGCTGCGCGACGGCGGCCATCAGCAGTTCGGGCTCTTCCTCTACCAGTACGTCGAAGGTCTGGCCGGGGCCGAGTTCGCGCAGGGTGTAGTAGGCGCGGGTATGGGCGTGGTCGCCCAGTCCGCGCAGGTCCAGGGTGAAATCAGTCATGGGATTCGGGGTCCAGGTCGCGCCGGCGAGCCATGGCTTCGCCGATGGCGCGGCACTGATCGGCGTCCAGCAGGTGTTCGGCCAGGGGCAGCACGGCCTCGTCCTCGAGGGACAGATGGCGGCGGTATTGTTCGATCCATTCCGCGGCCCCCTCCAGCGGGGCATCGCGTCCTTCGGCGATGTCGAGCAGGTCCGGCTCCAGGCGGGACCAGCCATTTTCCAGCGTTTCGTGCTCCGCGGTAAGACGGTCCAGCCAGTCGGGCAGCTGGGGATGGCAGTCGGGCTGATCGCCCAGGCTCCTGAGCCGCGGGAACAGGTCCTCGTCCTCGTCGGCGTGATGATGCGGCGCGGAGGCATGGAAATATTTCAGCAGCCGCTGGGCCGCAGCCTGGGCCTCGGCATCCGCGCCGTGTTCCGGGACGTGCGCATGCAAGCGTTCGAGCGTCTCCAGGCAGCCCCTGAGGCGTCGATGGCAGGCGCGCAGGACCTCGACGGGACGGTCGAAACCGGGTAATGGCTCGTTCATCTGGAGATTCATGCAGGGGCTCCCGGGTACAGAACGTCTTCCCCTGTGTAGCAGTTCGACGGCCGTGTGGCCTTGATACGGATCACATCGTGCTTCCGGGTTTGTCTTTTGCGTCATTCGACCCCAGAATCGGTCGTCAGAGGCACCGCATCCGCGTGTCCCGCCGGGCCGCCAGCGTCCCCGGTATGTGGTGTCCGTCGGCTTCCCGGCGGCCTTTTCCCTGCATGCTTTACCGGTCACCGCAGTGGCGTTGACCGGCCTCGAGAGGTGGAGTTGTGGACAAGCCCGAGATCGTTGTTTCGGCAACCGACATGGAGCGGCTGGACCAGTTGCTGGAATCCGTGTCCGCGGAGGAGTGGCCCGGCAGAACGGAGCTGGAAGCCGAACTGGATCGTGCGCGGGTGGTGGACTCGCACGAGATGCCGGCGTCGGTCGTAACCATGAACTCCAGCGTGCGCTTCCGGGTGGTGGAATCCGGGGAGGAATTCACCATGACCCTGGTCTACCCGCGTGACATGGATGACAGCGGGCAGACGCTGTCGATCATGGCGCCGGTGGGCAGTGCCCTGCTCGGACTCTCGGAAGGCGAGGAGATCGAGTGGCCGCGTCCGGGCGGGGGCGTGATGCACGTGCGCATCGACAAGGTGCTGTTTCAGCCGGAGCGGGCGGGCGAACACCATCGTTAGATTACCACGGACGCACTGCACTCACGACGCTCTCCCGGAAGCGGCGGGCTCCTGACCGGACGCGTCAGGGCCCCCCGTGCCGGGCGTCAGGGTCTCCAGCCGGCCGTCCGGATACAGGCCGACCACCCCGGCCCGCCCGACACCGCGCACCCGCACCCCGTCCGGGGTATATGCCTCGTAGTCCTGGTGATGGTGCCCGTGAACGATCAGCCCGACCCCCAGCAGCTCGGCCAGGCCGTCGATGGTGTCGAAGCCGCTCGCATGCGGCGACGGCGCCTCGTGGGTGATCAGGATATCGGCCCGCAGCCCGCGCAGGCGTTCGATGTCTTCGGGATAGATGGAGGTGCGATGGCGCCGGGGCAGGCCCGGCTCGCGATCCCCGGCGCCCTGCCAGCGATCGCGTTCCGGGAGCTGCGCCACATGTTCGTTTCGGGTGAAGAAGACCGGCGCCTTGCAGCGCGGGCCCCGCGGGTACCAGACGCGTCCACGGAACACCCCGCCGAGACCCGCTACCGCTCGGCCGGCCACTTCCGCCACGCGCGCGTGCAAATTGCCCGCCACATAGGAACTGCCGAACACATGCGCCCAGGCCGCATCGGTATCACTCTCGTGATTGCCGGGGATCCAGTAGATCTCCGGCATCGTGGCGCCCGCCGCCACGGCTTCGCGCAACGGCGCCAATACTGCATCCAGCGACTGTTCGCGCAGCTCCATGTCCCCCAGCAGAATCACCGCACGCGGACGATGGCGGGCCACCGCCTCGATCAGGGGATCGAAGAGGCCATGGGGATCGCCATAGAACAGAATATCGGGTGCCACGCCGCTCCCGGGGGTTCGCGAATGCGCCTACCCTAACGCATCCCCGCCCCCGGGCGCGCGCTGCCCGCGATCAGCGGAGGTAACGCCCCCGCAGCATGTTGTAGTACAGCGGCTTGATCATGTGCACCTTCAGCCGCCACCACATCCAGCTTGGCTGTCCCTGATCGATGAAGCCGAAGGTCGGGACCTCTTCCAGGGTGTAGTCAAACTCGACCAGGGCCGCCTTGCCGACCTCGGTGATCAGCGGGCAGGAGGTGTAGCCGTCGAAACGCTGTTGCGGTTCGCGATCCTGCAGCACCGACACCAGGTTATCCGGGGTCACCGACCCGTGGGCCCGGACCGTGGAGGCCGTCTTGCCAATCGCCGTGTCCACCACGTCGCCGGCGCCGAACACGTTCGGGTAGCGGGCATGCTGCAGGGTCTGGTCGTCCACGGCCAGCCAGCCGCCTTCCGCCAGACTGCCGTCTTCCACCGCCAGACCGGCCTCGCGCACCCAGTCGTGGGCGCGCATGGGCGGCACCACGTGCAGGTAGTCGTAGTCCACCGTCTCGCGATTGCCGTCGCCATCCACGAAGGTCGCACGGCGCAGCTCGGGCTCCACGCCCTGCAGCACGGACCCGGATTCGATCCCGACTCCGCGCTCGCCATAGATGTCGCGCACCATCCCGTCAAAACGTTCGACGCTGAACAGCGCGCCTTCCGGGGCATGATAGTGGAATTCCACGCGATCCCGCTGTCCCGCCTTGCGCAGCAGGTCCTCGGCGATCAGGGTCGCCTTGATCGGCGCCCCGGCACACTTGATCGGCGTATTCGGGATATTGAAGCGGGCCACCCCGCCCTGCTCGCCCAGGCGCTGCGTCTGCTCGTAGGCATGCCGCGCCTGCTCGGGACCGGCATAGATACTGGTCAGGCCGTTCTGCCCGATATCCGCGCGCTCCAGGCCTTCGATCGCCTCGTAATCCAGATGGATCCCGGTGGCAACGACCAGGAAATCGTAATCCAGACGATCCCCGCCGGCGGTCTCGACCACCTGGCTCTCCGGATCCACCGCGGCCACGTAGTCCTTCTTCCAGTCGACGCCGCGCGGGATGTAATGCTCGTTGCGCGCGGTCACGTCGCTGACCGAATAGGTCCCGGCCGCGACCAGGGTCCAGCCGGGCTGGTAGTGATGGGTCTCGCTCGGTTCCACCACGGTGATGCGCGCCCCGTCCAGCAGGTCGCGCAACCGCGCCGCCACGGTCAGCCCGGCGGCGCCGCCGCCCAGCACAACGATCCGCGCGCGGGTCTGCACACCGGCCTGCGCCGCCGCCGGCGCAGACCCTACGGCTGCCGCCGCAGTCAGCCCGCCGGTCAGTTTCAGGAAATCCCGCCGCGAAAGTCCGTCCCGCAATACCAGCGGTGCCTTTGACGAACCTGCCTTATTGCGATCTGTCATGTGTATGCCTCCTCGCGACCCCGTCATCCCGCGGGGCGTCTTTTTTCGGAGCGGTCGCCGATGGCGCCGCGTTTCAACCCTTCTGGCATACAGATTTCGTGCCAGCATCACAAACCCCGCCAAACCTGCATCGCGCGCGCCTCGGTCAGCCTGTTGCGGACGCTTTGTCTGCCGCCAGTGTCACTTCAATGTTCCAGACTGTCATGTGCGGCATGCACAACACCCCGGGGATTCCCTGTTCCCCGCGGGGTGCAGCCGCAAACCGCGTCGCAGCGCGAACACGCACCCCAAAGCGAGAACTGGCACGCAACTTGATTGTCATCCGGGCGGAACGCACAGCGCGTCCTCTCTCAATCGTTCACGGAGGCAATGCCATGGAGCTTGACCCCTTACTCCTGTCACGACTGCAGTTCGCATTCGTCGTGTCATTTCACGCACTGTTCCCGGTATTCACCATCGGGCTCGCCTCGTTCATCGCCTTCCTGGAATTCCGGGCCTGGCAGACCGGCGACGCCCTGTACACCCGGATCTCGAAGTTCTGGATCAAGATCTTCGCGGTCGTGTTCGGCATGGGGGTGGTCTCCGGGATCGTGATGTCCTTCCAGTTCGGCACAAACTGGAGCGTGTTCTCCTATGCCACGGCCAATTTCCTCGGGCCGGTGCTGTCCTACGAGGTGATCACCGCATTCTTCCTGGAGGCGGCATTCCTCGGCGTACTGCTGTTCGGGCGTGACCGTGTCCCGCAGGGCGTGCATGTGTTCGCCGCGCTGATGGTGGCGCTGGGTACCTTCATCTCCTCGTTCTGGATCCTGGTGGCCAACAGCTGGATGCAGACCCCGGCCGGCCTCGAACTGGTTGACGGCGTGTTCCAGGTCACCTCGTGGATGGAGGCGATCTTCAACCCCAGCTTCTGGCCGCGTTTCTTCCACATGGGTCTGGCCTCGCTGCTGACCGCCGGCTTCGTGGTGGCGGGCGTCTCCGCCTACTACCTGCTGCGCAACAAGCACGTCGAGATGAACCGCAAGGCGCTGGGCGTGACCATGTGGATCCTGCTGTTCGCCGCCCCGGCCCAGCTGGTGGTGGGTGACATCCACGGCCTCAACACCTTCGAGCACCAGCCGACCAAGGTGGCGGCAATGGAAGGGGTCTGGGAGACCGAACGCGGGGCACCGTTCCTGCTGTTCGCCATCCCGGATTCGGCCAACGAGACCAACCACCTCGAGATCGGCCTGCCCAACATGGCTTCGCTGGTGCTGACCCACGAGCTGGACGGCGAGGTGCCCGGGCTGAAGGAAGTGCCCGCGGAGGAACGTCCCCCGGTCGGCATCACCTTCTGGTCGTTCCGCATCATGCTGGCCATCGGCTTCGTGATGATCGGGTTCGCCCTGTGGAGTGCCTGGCTGCGCTTCCGTGGTGACCTGTTCGGCTCGGAGCGTTTCCTCAAGGGCCTCACCTGGATGATCCCGACGCCGTTCGTCGCGGTGCTGGCCGGCTGGTTCGTGACCGAAACAGGCCGTGCGCCCTGGCTGGTGTACGAAATCATGGACCACGCGACCGGCCTCACGCCGTCGCTGACCGGTGGTATGGCGCTGTTCAGTCTGCTGGGTTACATCGCGGTGTATGCCGTGGTCTTCACCGCCGGCGTCTATTACATCGTGCGCATCGTGCGCAAGGGTCCGGAACCGGACCACCCGGTGCAGGAGCCGCAGCACGCCAAGCGCCCGCTGTCGGCGGCCGATACGCCGTTCAACGACAACCCTGCCGCTGACGCAAGGAGCTGAAACCATGGTCGATATCACACTGGTATGGGTCGTGATCATCGCCGTCGGACTGGTCGGCTACGTCCTGATGGACGGGTTTGACCTGGGCGTGGGGATCCTCTTCCCCTTCGCCCCCGGCGAGCAGTCGCGCGACATCATGATGAACACGGTCGCCCCGGTCTGGGACGGCAACGAGACCTGGCTGATCCTCGGGGGGGCCGGCCTGCTGGCGGCCTTCCCGCTGGTCTACTCGGTGTTCCTGCCGGCGCTGTACATCGGGGTGTTCCTGATGCTGGCCGGGCTGATCTTCCGCGGCGTGGCCTTCGAGTTCCGCTTCAAGGCGAGTTCGGCGAAATCCCGGCGCGGCTGGAACGCCTCCTTCGCGATCGGCTCGATGGTCGCGGCCTTCGCCCAGGGGGCGGTCGTCGGGGCCTATATCCAGGGCTTCCAGATGGACGGGCTGAACTACGCCGGCACCGCGCTGGACTGGCTGACCCCGTTCACGGTGCTCACCGGTCTGGGTCTGATGGCGGGCTACGCCCTGCTGGGCGCGACCTGGATGATCCTCAAGACCGAGGGTGAAACCCAGGCATTCGCCTACCGCGTGACCCCGTGGCTGCTGGGTGCCGTGCTGGTGGTGTTCGGGCTGGTCAGTGCGATCACGCCGTTCATTGATGCCAAGGTCATGGAACGCTGGATGGGCACCTTCGAGATCCTGTGGGTCCTTCCGGCCCTGGCGCTGCTGGCGGCCTGGCAGATCCTGCGCTCGGTGCGCCGGCGCCACGAGGGGCTGCCCTTCGTGTCCACGATCGCCCTGTTCATCTTCACCTTCCTGGGGCTGATCGTGAGCAAGTGGCCGTACGTGGTTCCGCCGGACTACACCTTCTGGGACGCCGCATCCTCCCCGGATGCGCAGCTCTTCATCCTGATCGGGGCGCTGTTCATCATCCCGATCATTCTCGGCTATACCGCGTGGACCTACTGGGTCTTCCGCGGCAAGGTCACGGCGGACGCGGGTTACCACTAGCGCCGCTGCCTGACCGTTCAGGGTTTGCGACCGGGTCTTTCTCTCTCTCTCCGGACCCGGCTCGCAGGCAACCGCCCGCTGCGGGGCGGACACGAGGCGCCACGAACCTTCGGGTTCGTGGCGTTTTTTGTTTGCGGAGCACCGCAACACGATGCGGGAACATGACTCCAACCGGGAACACGGGAGATACTGCCACACGCAGGGACCCATTCCCGGACACCGGAGCCGTCAGCATCGTGAACGAAAAGTTGCCCACAGAATCCGTGCCTCAATGGACACGCGGCCTGGACCGCGACGAGGTGGTCAGCATCCTCGACGTGTTTCAGGAGCCCGCCATCCTGCTGTCGCCGGACTACGACATCCTGGGCGCCAATCAGGCCTATCGGCATCTGTACGAGGTAGATGCCGGGGGCAACGGGCAACGCTGCTACGAAGCCTCGCACGACTTCCGGCGGCCCTGTGACGAAGCGGGCGAGACCTGCCCTCTGCGTGACACCCTGGCCACCGGCAAGCCCAACCGCACGCTGCACGTCCACCACACGGCTCGCGGCAAGGAACACGTGGACGTCGAGATGTTCCCGATCCACGGTTCCGACGGCAAGCTGCGCTACCTGATCGAGGTCCTGCACCATCTGCCGGTCTCGTCTCCGCAGGCCGGGGAACAGGGGCTGGTCGGACAGTCCGCCGCCTTCAACGAGATGCTGGGGCTGGTCAGCCGGGTCGCGCCCAGCGAGGCATCGGTGCTGCTGCAGGGCGAGTCGGGCACCGGCAAGGAGCTGGTGGCCCGTGCCGTGCACGACCAGAGCCGCCGCGCGGAAGGCCCGTTCGTGCCGGTGGAATGCTCCGGCCTGACCGAGACCCTGTTCGAAAGCGAGCTCTTCGGCCATGAACGCGGCGCCTTCACCGGGGCCACCCATGCCAAGGCCGGGCTGGTGGAGTCCGCCGCCGGTGGCACACTGTTCCTCGACGAGATCGGCGACGTGCCCCACGGGCTGCAGGTCAAGCTGCTGCGCCTGCTGGAGACCCGGACCTTCCGGCGGGTGGGCAGCACCGAACCGCGGCGCGCCGATTTCCGCCTGGTCTGTGCCTCGCACCGTGATCTCCGCCAGCTGGTCCGCGAAGGGGAGTTTCGCGAGGACCTCTATTACCGGCTGAGCACCTTTCCCATTCGCGTACCGCCACTGCGCGAACGCAAGGCCGACATCCCGATCCTTTCCCAGGCCCTGTTCGAGCGCCTCCAACTGCCGGCCAGCCCGCATCTCAGTCCGGGGGCGCGCGAGGTGCTGGAACGCTATCCCTTCCCCGGCAACATCCGCGAGCTGCGCAATATCCTGGAACGCGCCGCGCTGCTCAGCGACGGCGAAGAGATCCGTGCGGAACACCTGGGCACCGAGGTGACCGAAGGCGTGGACGATCGCGACCTGCCGCCGCCGCGCGCGCTGGCCGACGGCGAGATCCGCCCGCTGGAGGAAGTGGAACGCGAATACCTGCGTTACGCGGCCACCGTACACCGGGGCGACCGGCGCTCGCTGGCGGCGCGTCTGGGGCTCAGCGAGCGCAGCCTGTACCGGCACCTGCAGCGGCTGGATGACGCCCTCTGAGCCGCACCCGCCGGTGCCGCTTCGCGTGGCGCATCAGCCCGTGACAACCCCGTAACAGCGATCCCCCAGCGGACAGCCGTCGCACAGCGGGCGTGGCCGGCAGCGCTGTTTGCCGTGTTCCACGATCAGCGCATGGAATTCGTTGAACGCCACGGTATCCGCACCCAGCTCGGCCTCCACCGAGGCCCGCAGCGTCTCGTAGCCGTCCCGCGCATGCGGTCGCCCGAGGCGTTCGAACAGGCGCCGGGTGTAGGCATCCACGACGAACACCGGACGGTGGAAGGCGTACAGCACGATGTCATCGGCCGTTTCCGGACCGATGCCCTTCACCTCCAGCAAGGCCTCGCGCAGTGCTCCGGTCTCCAGCGCAGACAGCGCCTCGATCCCGCCCGTCCGCTCGAGGAACGCCAGCAGGTGCCGCAGGCGCCCGGCCTTGACGTTGTAATACACCGACGGGCGGATCCGCTCGGCCAGTTCCTCCGGCTCCAGGGCCGCCATCCCTGCCGGCGTCAGCGCATCCGCCTCGCGCAGGGCCGCAAGCGCGCGCTCCACGTTGCTCCAGGCCGTGTTCTGCGTCAGCACCGCCCCGACCATGACCTCGAACGCGGTCTCGGCGGGCCACCAGTGCAACGGGCCATAATGCGCATGCAGCCGTTCCAGCACCGTGCGACAGTCCGGCGCCGCGGTGTCAGCCCCGTCGGTCATGATTCAGCGCCCCGGCCGGCCGCGTCCGCCGCGCGCTCCCCTGCCCTGGCGCGCGCCGGGCTTGCCGGATTTGGCGGTCTTCGCCCCGGCACCCGGACGTGACGAACTCCAGCCCTCGCCCTTGTCGCGACCCCCGGCTGCCCCGCCCTTTTTCTTTTTCGGCCGTGTGCCGCGACGTTTCTGCGGCGGCTGCAGGTTCTCCGGCACATTCAGCCCCGCCTCGCGATACAGCGCGGCCACTTCGCCCACCTCGAGGTCACGCGCAGCGCCCGATTTCAGCCCGCGCCCCAGCACCACCGGCCCGTAGCGCACCCGGATCAGGCGGCTGACCGTCACCCCGACCGCATCCCACAGCCGCCGCACCAGCCGATTGCGGCCCTCGGTCACGATCACGTGATACCACTGGTTGGCGCCATCGCCTCCCCCGGCCTCCAGGGCATCAAATCGGGCCGGTCCGTCCTCCAGCTCCACGCCCTCCAGCAGCATGCGCTGCGTCTCCTCCGGCACCTGGCCCAGCACACGCACCGCGTATTCGCGCTCCATGGCGCCGCCCGGATGCATCAGCGCATTGGCCAGTTCGCCGTCGGTGGTGAACAGCAGCAGCCCGGAGGTATTGAGGTCCAGGCGGCCCACCGCCACCCAGCGCTGGCCCTTGAGCTTCGGCAGGCTGGCAAACACCGGACGCCGGCCCTCCGGATCGGAGCGCGAACAGATCTCGCCGACCGGCTTGTGATAGGCGATCCAGCGGTGCGGATATTCCGGTCGCGTGACCACGCGGCCGCGCACCCGGATCACGTCATCCGGCCCCACGCGATCGCCCAGTCCGGCGGTGCTCTGGTTGATCTGCACCTCGCCGCGTTCGATCCAGCCCTCGATCTCGCGCCGCGACCCCAGACCGCGCGCCGCGAGGACCTTCTGTACCCGTTCCTGCATCGGCTCCTGCCACTGTTTATGATGGGCGCCCACGATACACCAACGGGAACCCGCCATGAGCCCCAATGCGCCCGAAACCGGTGACGCCGTCACCACACCGCTGAATATCGCCGTCCTCACGGTCTCCGACAGCCGTTCGGCGGCCGAGGATCGCTCCGGCGATGCCCTGGTCCAACGCCTGGAAGCCGCCGGCCATCAACTGGCCGAGCGCGACCTGCAGCCGGACGACATCTACGCCCTGCGCGCGGTGGTCTCGCGCTGGATCGCCGATCCGCGGATCGACGCCATCCTCACCACCGGTGGAACGGGTATCACCGGCCGCGACGGCACCCCCGAGGCGGTGTCGGTGCTGCTGGACAAGACCATTGAGGGCTTCGGCGAACTGTTCCGCGCGCTGTCGTACGAAGAGATCGGCACCTCCAGCCTGCAGTCGCGGGCCCTGTCAGGCGTGGCCAACGGCACTTACGTGTTCGTGCTGCCGGGCTCCACCGGGGCCTGCCGGACGGCCTGGGACCAGCTGATCCGCGCCCAGCTTGACGCCCGCACCATGCCCTGCAACCTGACCATGCTGATGCCGCGCCTGAAGGAAATCTGAGACGCGCAGGAGGTCAGCCCCCCTGACCGATCCCCTGACCGCTCCGGCACGGCATTCAGCCATCCACGTGGACCTGCAGCCAGTACTCCAGCAGTGCCGCGTGCCACAGCTTGGAGCCCTGGATGCGGGTGAAATACTGGTCCGGGGCGTCCAGCAGTTTGTCGATGTAGGCCGGCTGATACAGCCCGCGCTCGCGCGCCGCACGCGAGTTGAGGATGTCGCGCATGAACTCGAGGAACTCGCCGCGCACGTATTTCAGCGCCGGCACCGGGAAGTAGCCCTTGGGCCGGTCCAGCACCGCGTCCGGCAGACGGCCGCGGGCGATGCGCCGCAGCACGTCCTTGCCGCCGTCGCCCAGCTTCAGGTGCGGCGGCATCGCGGCCGCCGTCTCCACCAGTTCGTGGTCCAGAAACGGGACCCGCGCCTCCAGGCCGAAGGCCATGGTCATGTTGTCCACCCGCTTGACCGGGTCGTCGACGATCAGCGTGGTCACGTCCAGCGCCAGCACCGCATCAATGAACGAGTCCGCGCGGTCGGACTCCAGACGATGGAACTGTTCGCGCAGCCACTCCCCGGTCACGTCATTCGGCGGCGGATGGCGCAGCATCTCGGCCATCTCGGGGTGGTCGCGATCGAAATAGTGCCGGCGGAAGCGTTCCACCCAGTCGCCGTGACGATCCTCCGCCATCTGCGGGTACCAGAAATAGCCGCCGAAGACCTCGTCCGCCCCCTGGCCCGACTGCACCACCTTCACGTGCTGCGAGACCTGTTCGGAGAGCAGGTAGAACGCGACCGCGTCCTGCCCGAACATCGGTTCGGCCATGGCCTCCACGGCCTCCGGCAGCCGTGCGAGCACCTGGTCGTTGGGGATCAGCGTGGCCTGGTGATCGGTGGCGTAACGCTCCGCCACCGGATCGGAATACTCGAACTCGGAGCCCTTTTCCTCGGGCTGATCCTCGAACCCCACGGTAAAGGTGCGCAGATCCTGCGCACCCTCTTCCATGGCCAGCGCCACCAGCAGGCTGGAATCCAGGCCGCCCGACAGCAGCACCCCCACCGGTACATCCGCCACCTCCAGTCGGCGGCGCACCGCGCGGCGCAGGCCCGCCTCGATGCGTTCCTGCCATTCGGCGTCACTCACCGCCTCCGCAGGACGTCGGGCGTTCAGTTGCCAGTAGCACTGCTGGCGCTCCTGGCCGTGCGCATCGATGGTGATGTAATGACCGGGTTCCAGCTTGCGCACCCCCCGCAACACCGTGCGCGGCGCCGGCACCACGGCATGCAGCGAGAACAGCATGTGCAGGCCCTCGGGATCCAGCTCGGTATCCACACCGCCGCCGGCCAGCAGGGCCGCGGTATTGGAGGCAAAACGGATCCCGTCACCGGTGCGCGCAAGGTACAGGGGCTTGATGCCCATGCGGTCGCGCGCCAGCAGCAGGCGCTGGTGTTCCCCGTCGAACAGTGCGAAGGCGAACATGCCGTGCAGCCGCGCCACCACGCCCTCGCCCCATTCGGCATACCCGCGCAGGATCACCTCCGTATCACCGCTGGAGAAGAAGCGGTGACCGCGCCCCTCGAGCTCGCTGCGCAACGCGCGGAAATTGTAGATCGCCCCGTTGAACACCAGCGACAACCCGGTTTCGGGGTCGAACATCGGCTGGTGCGCCCGCTGCGACAAGTCCAGGATGGACAGCCGCCGGTGTCCCAGCGCCACCCGGCCCGAGGCCCACAGGCCATCGGCATCCGGGCCGCGGCGTTCCAGACAGGGCAGCATGCGCGCGACCGCATCCGCGTTCGCGCGTCGCTCGCCCCAGACGAATTCTCCGGCGATTCCGCACATGAGTTATGGATCCATCCCGGTCGAAGTTGGCAAAGATTGAAAGGCCGTGCGCAGCGCGTCGGCCAGCGTCCGCCCGGCTACCCCGGCCGCGTCACCGTCGGCCAGCGTGAGATAGAACGGCACCCGCATACGCCCGCCGGCCTCCAGCACCAGTTCCGCCAGGCGACCGGAGGCCAGATCATCCGCCACACGGTCCAGCGGCACCCAGGCGAACCCGACTCCGGAACGCAGCACTTCCAGCACCGTGGACACATGCCCCACGGTCCAGCGCTGATCGGCATCCAGCCAGCCGCCTTCACCGTTGCCACGGGCACCCGAATCGCGCAGCACGACCTGGCGATGAGGCCGCAGGTCACGCCGGGTGAGCACCGCACCCGACCTCGCCAGCGGGTGCCCCGGATGAGCGACACACACCATGGTCTGTTCCCCGATTTCCTGCGCCAGGAAATCCGAGGGCACCTGGGGCGCCAGCAGCATGTCCACTCGCCCCTGCTCCAGACGCTGGGGACCGTCCTCCAGCACCACCTCGTGCAGCTGGATGCGGGTCGCCGGCTGTTCGCGCGAAAACGCCTCCAGGGCATGGATGACCCGCGCGGCGGGGATGATCTGCTCCACCGCCAGGTGCAGTTCCGATTCCACGCCGGTGGCCAGCGCGCCAGCCAGGGCCTCGATGTCCGCGGCCTCCTCGAGCAGGTGTTCCGCGCGCCGCAGCAGCGCATGGCCCGCCGGCGTCAGTTCCGCCTTGCGGCCCTGCAGCTGGAAAACCTCGACCCCCAGCTGTTCCTCCAGCTTCTGCACCGCGTGGTTCACGCTGGAGGCGCTCTTGTGCACCCGCTCGGCGGCGCGGGCGAAACCACCCGCATCCACCACCGCCTTGAGCATGCGCCACTGCTCGAGGGTTACCCGGGACATCCGCAGTCCGGGCTGTGCGTGCGCGCATGCCATTCCGCACGCATGCGCTCCACCGCCCGCGTCCCCAGCAGGACCACGTGCACGGTCGACGGATAGATGGTGCCGGCCGCCCGCCATTGCTCGGCAAGCTCGGGCTCCTCGCCCCGACGGATCAGGAAGAAGTCACGCCCCTCTTCCAGCTCACCCTCGCGGGCCCGAAACATGCGGAACGCCGTGCCCTTGGGCTGGCCGTTCCATTCGTCGACCTGACGCAGCGTCAGCACCGGAACATCGCGGTAGACCACCGGCTCGGGCTCCGCCCCCCCGGCATCCTCGCAACCATGAAAACGACCCGGAGCGCGCGGGTCCCAAGCGTCGGAAGCAATCATGGTGGCATTATGGCACGCACAGACGATGCGTCGACCACCCGCCGACCCCGAGGAATCGCATGGAACTGCTGCAGGATTTCGGACTGTTCTTTGCCAAGGTCGTCACCGCCGTCATGGCGGTGCTGATCCTGATGAGCGCCTTTATCGGGCTGATTGCCCGCAGCCGCGAGCGCCGCCCCGACCAGCTCAACGTCAAACGCCTGAACGACCGCTATGCACGCATGGAAAAGACCGTGCGCCGCGCGGTGGAAGGCCCACGCACCCGCCTGCAGCGCCTGCGAGACCGCCTGCGCCGGCGCCGCCACCCCGGACACCCCTTTGATGGCAACGGCCAGGGCAACGGGACCCCCGATGGCGGGACCCCCTATGGATCGACGCAATCCGCCGGGGTAAGCGACGCCGACACCGCCGAATCGCCGGCCGACCCGTCCGGTTCTTCCGCGCCCGGGGGAAACCCGGTCAGCGAATCACCAACCGTGGTCGAACTCGAACAGGAAGAGGCCCCGGCGCCGCGGGTGTTCGTGCTGCGCTTTCAGGGCGACATTCGGGCGTCGGCGGTGGACAACCTTCGCGAAGAAATCACCGCCGTGCTCACCCTGGCCGAGCCCGGCCGCGATCAGGCCGTCGTGTGCCTCGAGAGCCCCGGGGGAATGGTACCCTCCTACGGCCTCGCGGCCTCCCAGCTCGTCCGCCTGCGCGAGGCCGGGCTGGATCTCACCGTGGTGGTCGACCGCGTGGCCGCCAGTGGCGGCTACATGATGGCCGCGGTCGGTCATCGCATCGTCGCCGCCCCGTTCGCCATCCTCGGCTCCATCGGGGTGGTGGCGCAGATCCCCAATCTGCATCGCTGGCTCGACCGCCACGACATCGACTTCGAACTGCTGACCGCCGGGGACTACAAGCGCACCCTGACCGTATTCGGCGAAAACACCGACGCCGCCCGGCGCAAGTTCCAGGATCACCTCGACGAAACCCACGAACTGTTCAAGCAGTTCCTGCAGCGATACCGCCCGCAGCTGGAACTGGACCGGGTCGCCACCGGCGAACACTGGTACGGGGACCAGGCCCGCGCCCTGGGGCTGGCCGACGAGATCGGCACCAGCGACGACCTGTTGATGAAACTTGCGCGCGAGGCCGAGGTCTTCGAGGTCTCCTATACCCGCGCGCAACCGCTTGGTCGACGGGTCGGCATGGCCGCTGAACAACTGCTGGAGCGCGTGCTGCACGCCCGCAGCCCCGAAGATCACGCCCGCGGGCCGGGCGAGCCGCCACGCTGACGGAATGGATCCGGCCCGTCCATGCGTCTTGTTGGTATCGCCAGCCACATTGCAAGGGAGAACGTGATGTCCGCACATGCAAGCCGTATCGGTCCCCTCGCCAGCCTGGTGGCCGGGGCACTCCTGCTGGGCGCCCCGCTTACCACCCCGGCACAGGACGACATGCCCTGGGGCTCCGCCGAGGTCAACCAGAAGGAGTACGAACCGGCCCGCGTGGTGTATGACGTGGCCGTGGATACCGCGGACGAGATGGATTTCGTCCTCGACCGCGTCAGCATGCTCAACAACGTGTACGAGGCCGATCCGTTCGATTCGCACATCGTGCTGGTGCTGCACGGCCGCGAAGTGCCCTTCTTCACCCGCGATCAGTTCGATGAACATCGTGACCTGATGCGCCGCGCCGAGTCCCTGACCCGTGCCGGCAACATCGACATCCGCATGTGCGAAGCCTCCGCCGCCCTGCGCGGCATCGAGCCCGAGGACGTGCACGGGTTCGTGGAGATCGTCCCCATGGCGGACTCCGAAATCATCCATCTGCAGCAGGAAGGCTATTCCTACATGCAGTAAACCGATCCCGGCCGACGCCGAACCCGTTCGGCGCGCACAAAAAAGGCCGCCGGGGACTCCCCCGGCGGCCTTTTTACTGTCCTGTTTGGTCGGGACGGCAGGATTTGAACCTGCGACCCTCTGCACCCCATGCAGATGCGCTACCAGACTGCGCTACGCCCCGAACGCGACATATGGTAATCGAGAGCGGCCGTTCGCGAAAGGGGGCGAACAACCCCGTCTTCCGCGTGTTTCAGTTCCGCAGCACCTTCAGTACCGATTCCAGTTCCTGAATCGTGTCCTGGATGATCTGCTGGGCCTGCTGGTGATCCTCGCGCGCCTCGTCCCCGGAGAGCTTCTGCCGCGCGCCACTGATGGTATAGCCTTCTTCGTACAGCAGCGCGCGGATCTGACGGATCAGGATGACGTCCTGACGCTGGTAGTACCGGCGGTTGCCGCGCCGCTTGACCGGCTCCAGCATCGGGAATTCCTGCTCCCAGTAACGCAACACGTGCGGCTTGACCAGGCACAGCTCGGCGACTTCCCCGATGGTGAAATACCGCTTGCCCGGGATCGCCGGCAGCTCCTGGTGGTTACTCGCTTCCAGCATAGCTCTCGACCCGTTCGCGCAGTTTCTGGCCCGGGCGGAACGTCACGACCCGGCGCGCGGAGACCGGGATCTCTTCCCCGGTCTTGGGATTGCGCCCCGGGCGCTGGTTCTTGTCGCGCAGCACGAAATTGCCGAACCCCGAGAGTTTCACGCCCTCGCCGTCTTCCAGCGACTGACGCATCTCCTCGAAGAACATTTCGACGAATTCCTTGGCCTCGCGCTTGTTCAGGCCCAGTTCCTCGTTCAGCGTGGCGGCCAGATCCGCCTTGGTCACAGCTGCCATCGATCAGTGCCTCAGGGTCGCATTGAACCGGCTTTCGAGGTGCGCCACCACCGCATCGGTCACGGCGGTCACATCGGAGTCATCAAGCGTGCGATCAAATGCCTGCAAAATCAAGCCCAGAGCCAGACTCTTCTCGCCCGGATTCAAACCCTTGCCCTGGTAGACATCGAACAGCCGGACGTCACGCAGCAGCTCCAGCTCGAGTTCGCCGATCGCCGCCAGCAGATCCCCGGCGGGCACGTTCTCCTGCACGACCAGGGCCAGATCCCGCCGGATCGAGGGATAAGCCGACAGGGGCCGGAACTGCGCCACCGGGTCGGTACTGACGGTCCGTGCATCCAGGTCGAACAGGAACACCGGGGCCCCGAGGTCGAAGCGCTCCGCCAGCGACGGATGCAGCTTGCCCACCCAGCCGATCGGCTGTTCGCCGGCCAGCACACGGGCACTCTGACCATCGTGCAGCGCGGGATGCTTCTCCGCGCGGAAGCGCAACGGCTCCGCCAGGTTGCCGCAAAGGGTCTCCACCTCGCCCTTGGCGTCGAAGAAGTCCAGCTCGCGGGATGCCGTCTCCCAGTGCTCGGGCATGGCCCGTCCGCTCAGCAGCCCGGCCAGCCGGGGTTCCTGGGACAGGCCGGAGGCCCCGGGCACGAAGCGCAGGCCGTGTTCGAACAGCCGCAGGTCGTACTGCTGCCGGGCCGTATTCCAGGCGGCCGTGCTCACCAGCCCCGGCCACAGACCGGGGCGCATCACGCTCATGTCGGAGGCGATGGGGTTGGCCAGCGCCAGCGGCTCCACCTCGGGATAGAAGCGCTGCGAAACCTCGCGGTCGATGAAGCTGAAACTGATCACCTCGTGGAACCCGCGCCGGGTCAGACCTTCCCGCAGCGCCTTCAGGCCACCCGGCGGCGTCACCGGCGGCACCGCGCCCGGCAGGGTGCGCGGCAGACGGTCATACCCGTGCACCCGCGCCAGTTCCTCGATCAGGTCTTCCTCGCGCTCCAGGTCGAAGCGCGCACGCGGGGCCAACACCCGCCACGTGCCATCGCCACCGGGCTCCACCACGCAGTCCAGCGCCCGCAGGATCCGCTCCACCTCGCCGTCGTCCAGGGCGACCCCGAGCAGCCGCTCAATACGTCCGGCGCGCAGGGTGATCGGCCGTTCATCGTGCGTCGAGGGGATGTCGCCGACCGTCTCCACGGGCCCGCAGGCGCCGCCGCAGATCGCCAGCAACAGCTCGGTGGCCCGCTCCATCGCACGCGGCACCAGGGTGGGATCCACACCCCGCTCAAAGCGATGCGACGCATCGGTATGCAGCCCGTGTTCGCGCGCCCGGCCCGCCAGCGCACGCGGCGCGAAATGGGCACATTCCAGGACCACCCGGGTGGTGTCGTCATCCACCGCCGAAGCCGCTCCGCCCATGATTCCGGCCAGCGCCAGCGGTTGGGTCTCTCCGGCAATCACCAGATCCCGTTGCGACAGCTCCACCGTCTGCTCGCCGCCCAGCAGGGTCAGGGACTCGCCCTCGCCGCCCCGGCGCACGCGAATCACTTCGCCGGCACGCTCGGCATCGAAGGCATGCAGCGGCTGACCCAGCTCCAGCATCACGTAGTTGGTCACGTCGACAATCGCGGAGAGCGGGCGCACCCCGGCCCGGCGCAGGCGTTCGGACATCCACAGCGGCGTGGGTGCCCGGGCATCCAGACCCTCGAGGATCCGCCCCGAATAGATCGGACAGGCCTGCGCATCGTCGACGGTCACGCGCACACGTCGATCCAGCGTCGCCTCCACCGCGGGCGCCGGGCGGACCTGCAGCGGCCGGTCCAGCAGGGCCGAGCACTCGCGGGCGATCCCGCGCATGCCCAGACAGTCCGCGCGATTGGGCGTCAGGTCGACCTCCAGCACATGATCATCCAGCCCCAGCGCCGTGCGCAGGTCGCTGCCGACTTCCAGGTCCGCGGGCAGATCCAGGAGGCCCTCGGCGTCCTCGGCCAGGCCGATCTCGCGTGCGGAACAGAGCATCCCTTCGGAGGCCACGCCGCGCAGCTTCGAGCGCTTGATGCGGAACTCGCCCGGCAGCTCCGCCCCGACCACCGCGACCGGCGCCACCATTCCCGTGTAGACATTGGGTGCGCCACAGACGATGTTCAGCGGTTCCGCCTCGCCCGCCTCCACCTGACAAACCCGCAGGCGGTCGGCATCCGGGTGCGGCTCCACGCTGATCACCCGGCCGACCCGCACGCCGTGAAAGACCGGCGCCGCCGCTTCGATGGCGTCCAGCTCCAGCCCCGCCATGGTCAGGCGGTGCCCGAGCTCCCGCGGGGTCTCGTCGATCTGCAGCCAGTCCTGCAGCCATTCCATACTGATGCGCATTAGCCTGCCTGCCCGAATTGCCGAATGAAGCGGATGTCGTTGTCGAAGAACAGCCGGAGGTCATTGACCCCGTGGCGCAGCATGGCCATGCGTTCCACGCCCAGGCCAAACGCGAACCCGGTGTATTCCTCCGGGTCGATCCCGACGTGACCCAATACGTTGGGATGCACCATCCCGCAGCCCATCACCTCCAGCCACCCCGTGTGCTTGCACACGCGACAGCCTCCACCGCCGCAGTGCACGCACTGGATGTCCACCTCGGCCGAAGGCTCGGTAAACGGGAAATACGATGGCCTGAAGCGCGTGGCCAGATCGTCGCGCTCGAAAAAGCCCCGCAGGAACGCATCCAGCACCCCGCGCAGATCGGCAAAGGTGATGTCACTGTCCACGCACAGCCCCTCGATCTGATGGAACATCGGGCTGTGCGTCAGATCGGAATCGCAACGGTAGACCCGCCCGGGCGCGATCGCGCGCAGAGGAGGTTTCTGCTGTTCCATCGCCCGGATCTGCACCGGCGAGGTATGCGTCCGCAGCACGCGGTGGGCATCGAAGTAGAACGTGTCGTGCATCGCCCGCGCCGGATGATGCGCCGGGATGTTCAGGGCCTCGAAATTGTGGGTGTCGTCTTCCACCTCCGGGCCCTCCGCCACGCGGAACCCGAGACCGGCGAAGAAATGCTCGATGCGTTCGATGGTCGAGGTAATGGGATGCAGCGCCCCGCCGGCGGGACGGCGCCCCGGCAGGGTCACGTCCACCCGCTCGCGCGCCAGCTGCGCCTCGCGCTCGACCTCGGCAAGCGCCGTCCTGCGCGCCTCGATGGCCTCCGCCACCCGTTCCTTGGCCGCGTTCACCGCCTGCCCCGCGGCCGGCCGTTCTTCCGCCGGCAGCCGGCCCAGCTCCTTGAGCTGCGCGGTCAGCACACCCTTCTTGCCCAGATAGTGGACCCGGACATCATCCAGCGCCTTCAGGTCCGTGGCGGCCTCGACCCGCGCCAGCGCCTCGTCGGTCAGCTCCTGCAATTGCTCCACGTACTGCCCCCTTTGCAAACAAAAAAGGGAGGGCCTGAACCCTCCCCTTTCGGGATCCCCGCATGATCCGGGGTTGCCGGCCTTTCCCGCCCGCGCTCCGGCGGGCCGTCGAGGCCGGCGATGATCCTGCGGGATCTCAGGCCGCCTGAGCGGCTTTCGCCTGTTCGGCCAGCTTGCCGAAAGCGGTCAGATCGTGCACCGCCAGATCGGCCAGCGACTTGCGATCGATCTCGATGCCGGCCTTCTTCAGCCCGCTCATGAAGCGGCTGTAGGACAGGTCGAACTGCCGCGCGGCGGCGTTGATGCGGACGATCCACAGCGAACGGAAGTCGCGCTTTTTCTGGCGACGGTCACGATAGGCGTACTGGCCAGCCTTGATGACCGCCTGGTTGGCAACGCGATAGACGTTCTTGCGTGCCCCGTAGTACCCCTTCGCCTGCTTGAGGACCTTCTTGTGACGGGCGTGAGCGGTTACACCGCGCTTGACTCGTGGCATATCTCGATTCCTCGGTCAGTTCAACGATGGTTGGGCAGCATCTTGCGCACGGCGGCCGTGTCGGCCTCGTGCACCATCGCCGGGCTGCGCAGGTGACGCTTACGCTTGGTGGACTTCTTGGTCAGGATGTGGCTGCGGTGCGACTGGAACCGCTTGTACTTTCCCGACCCCGTACGGGTGAAGCGCTTGGCCGCACCCCGGTTGGTCTTGATCTTGGGCATTTTCTTCTCCGGCATTTCGGACCGGTTCCCCGCAGGGCCGGTCGTTTGTGAAAAGGGCGATCAGGTATGCGGAAACCCGCCGCCCCTTGTCGATGTCCGCCCTACTGCTTCTTGCGGGCCGACATCACCATGATCATCTGGCGTCCTTCCATTTTGGGGCGCTGTTCCACCACCGCGATGTCGGACACGTCCTGTTCGATCTTGTCCAGCAGCTGATTGCCCAGCTCCTGGTGGCGCATTTCGCGACCACGGAAGCGGATGGTGACCTTGGCCTTGTCACCCGCCTCGAGGAAACGCCGCAGATTCCGCAGCTTGACGTTGTAGTCGCCCTCGTCCGTTCCGGGACGGAACTTCACTTCCTTGATCTGGATCTGCTTCTGCTTTTTCTTGGCTTCCTGAGCCTTTTTCGACTGTTCGAACTTGTACTTGCCGTAGTCCATGATCCGGCAGACCGGCGGCTCGGCATTCGGCGAGATCTCCACCAGGTCCAGGCCGGAATCGCGGGCCATCTCGAGGGCCTCGTCGCTGGTGGTAATCCCCCGGTTCTCGCCTTCGGCGTCGATCAGCCGGATTTTCGGGCTCGTAATCTGATCGTTCAGGCGAACGGTTTTCGCTGCGCTAATGGCCTTTTCTCCAGTTCAGGTTCCGGTGCCCCGGCTGGCAACCTCTTTCCCGAGGCGTTCGCTCAGTTCGTCCAGGGACATGGTGCCGAGGTCTTCCCCGTCGCGGGTACGAACCGCGACCTTGCCCTCTTCCATCTCCCGGTCTCCGAGCACCAGCAGGTACGGCACGCGCTTAAGCGTGTGCTCGCGGATCTTAAAGCCGATCTTTTCGTTTCTCAAGTCGGGCTCGACCCGAAAGCCCTGCTCGCGCAGGCGCCGCGCCACGTCCCGGGCGTAATCATCCTGGCGTTCGGTGATGGTCAGCACCGATGCCTGCACCGGGGCCAGCCAGGTCGGGAAATGCCCGGCGTAGTGCTCGATCAGAACGCCGAAGAAGCGTTCCACGGAGCCCAGCAGGGCGCGATGGATCATGATCGGCCGCCGCCGCTCATTGTCTTCGGCGACGTACTCCATGTCGAAACGCTCGGGCAGATTGAAGTCGAGCTGAATGGTGGAACACTGCCACTGGCGACCGATCGCGTCGTGGATCTTGATGTCGATCTTGGGACCGTAGAACGCACCGCCACCTTCGTCCAGGGTGTATTCCAGCCCCTTCTTCTCGATCGCGCCGCGCAGGGCCCGGGTCGCGTGATCCCAGATCTCGTCCGACCCGACCGCATCATCCGGCCGGGTCGACAGGTTCACGTCGAAATCCTCGAAGCCGAAGGTCCGCAGGGTCTCCAGCGTGAGGTCGATGACGCCCATGACCTCGTCCTCGATCTGATCCTCGCGACAGAAGATATGGGCGTCGTCCTGGGTGAACCCGCGCACGCGCATCAGGCCGTGCAGCGCCCCGGACATCTCGCGCCGGTACACCGTGCCCATCTCGCCCCAGCGGATCGGCAGATCACGATAGGAATGCAGCCGGTCCTTGTACATCAGCACGTGGAACGGGCAGTTCATCGGCTTGAGCTGGAACGCCTGGTGCTCGTCCTGCATCGGCTCGTACATCGAGTCGGCGTAAAACTCGGCGTGCCCGGAGGTATGCCACAGCTCCAGGTTGGCGATATGCGGCGACACGACGAAGTCGTAGCCGGCCTTCTCGTGCATCTCGTACCAGAAGTTCTCGATCTCGCGGCGGATGCGCGCGCCCTTCGGGTGCCAGAACACCAGGCCGCCGCCGGCCTCGTCCTGGATGGAGAACAGGTCCAGCTCCGCGCCGATCTTGCGATGGTCACGGCGTTCGGCTTCCTTCAGGCGATGAAGATGCTCCTCCAGCTGCTGCTTGTTCGGCCACGCGGTGCCATAGATGCGCTGCAGCATCTCGTTGTCGGAATCGCCGCGCCAGTACGCCCCGGCCACGCTGGTCAGCTTGAAGGCCTTCAACTTGCCGGTGGACGGGATGTGCGGGCCCCGGCACAGGTCGATGAAATCGCCCTGACGGTACAGCGAGATGGTTTCGCCCTGCGGGATGGATTCGATGATCTCGGCCTTGTATTCCTCCCCCATGTTGCGGAAGTACTCCACCGCCTCGTCGCGGTCCATGGTCGAGCGCTCCACCGGCAGATCCTGCTTCGCCAGCTCATTCATGCGCTTCTCGATCTTTTCCAGATCTTCCGGCGTGAAGCCGCGGTCATACGCGAAGTCGTAGTAGAACCCGTTCTCGATGGTCGGGCCGATGGTCACCTGGGCATCGGGAAAGAGTTCCTTGACCGCCTGCGCCATCAGATGCGCGGTGGAGTGGCGGATGATCTCCACGCCTTCCGGATCGCGGTCGGTGACGATCGCGACCTCGGCGTCGTCATCGATCTCGTGGCGCACGTCCACCAGTGCGCCATTCACCTTGCCGGCGACGGCAGCCTTCGCCAGGCCGGTGCCGATGTCCTTCGCCACGTCCATGATGGTGACGGGTTGATCGAACTCGCGGCGGCTGCCGTCGGGGAGGGATACTGCAGGCATTGCGAAACTCCTTCGCCGACCCATACGCGGGGTCGAACGTCGCTGATTCAGAAAATGAAAAGGGTTCGGACAACCGAGTTGCAGAGGTTATCACGAACCCCGCACAAACCGACACGAATCCCTGCCCGCAGCGGGGCGGGGCCCCCCGGCCCGTCGGCCCCTCACCCTTCGGGCACGGCCTGGTCCAGCGGTACCGGCTCATCCGGCCCCGAGTCCCCACCGATGATATCGGTCGACCCCCCGCCCGGATCGGCGTCGTCATCGTCCATAAGCAGCACGTCCACCCGCCGGTTGCGGGCGCGGCTTTCGGCATCCACGTTCGGGCGCAGCGGGCGGGTATCCGCATGGCCGGTCGCACGCATGCGGGCCGGCTCCACCCCGGTGCCCTCCATCACGTGCACCACCGAGACCGCCCGCGCGGTGGACAGGTCCCAGTTGGAGCGGAAACGTTCGCTGCGGATCGGCAGATCGTCGGTATGCCCGGCAATCACGATCTGGCCCGGGGTCTCGGCCAGCACCTCGGCCACCCGTTCCAGCACCGGCACGAAGTCCACGTTCAGATCCTTCTCCCCGATCTCGAAGGCGGCCTGCTCCTCGAAGCGCAGCAGGATACCGGCGTCGTCTTCCGCCATGTCGATCAGCCCCTGCTCGAGCTCATCCTGCAGGGCCTCGCGCAGGGCCTCGGTGATCTCGTCCTGCTCGCGGTATTCCGGTTCGGGTTCCGGCTCCTCGACGGTGCGCGGCTCCGGCGAGCGGCCTTCGAGGTCGATAACGGTCGGCTCCGGAATGGCGGGTACTTCCTCCTCCACCTCGGTGGAACCCAGCACCTCGCGCAGCGAATCGGCCATCTGCTCGTACTTCTCCGCATCGATGGTGGAAAAGGCGTAAAGCATCACGAAGAACACCACCAGCACCGCCATCAGATCGGCGAAGGTGGTCATCCAGCGCGGTGCGCCACCCTCGCCTTTCTTGCTCCTGCGCACGGCCATCTACGAAGACGAACCCTGAGGCTGCCCCTCGGCCTGTCCCTGCTTTTCGAGCTCCTCGGCCGCCTTCTCGCGCTGCTTGCTGGGCAGGTACGGGAGCAGCATCTCCTCGATCATGCGCGAATTGAAGCCCTGGTGGATGCAGTTGACGGCATCCACGATCAGGCTCCGAGTGATGTGCTCGGAGCGCGCCCGCATCTCCAGATTGTCCGCGATGGGCAGGGCCACAAGCTGCGCGAAGATCGCGCCGTAAAGGGTTGTCAGAAGGGCCACGGCCATGCCGGGGCCGACCGCTTCGGGGCTCTCCAGGTTGCCCAGCATCTGCACCAGCCCCACCAGCGTTCCGATCATGCCGAAAGCCGGCGCCTGCTCGCCGATGGACCGGAACACCTTCTGTCCGGTCTCGTGACGCTCCAGCGACAGCTCCAGATCCTCGCGCAGCACGTGCTGGATACGCTCGGGCTCGAAGCCGTCCACCGACAGCTGCAGGGCCTTGGCGTAGAACGCGTTGGGGGTCTCCTCGTCCTCCAGTGCCAGCAGCCCCTTCTTGCGCGCGACCTGCGCCAGTTCCTTGGTGCGCTCGATCAGCGCACGCGGGTCATCCTCCTGGTGATAGAGAGTCTTCACCGCCACGCGGAACGAGCTCATCACGTGGCGGAAGGGGAACTTGATGAACGTAGCGGCCATGGTGCCGCCGACCACGATCAGCACCGCCGGCAGGTGCCAGAAATCCGCCGCCTGACCGCTCAGGACAATGGCGCCGAAGATCACGCCCAAGCCCAGCACCACGCCGAAAAGGGTTGCCTTGTCCAAGTGGGACTCCGCAGAAAAAGACCTGGATTGAATGGCGTCATCCTAATATATGCGCTCGAGCCGTGCGCGGCCGCACGGGTCGCAGCTGTGTCACAATCGCGCCATGAGCAGCCACCCCTACGACGCCCTGACCCCCGAATGCATCCTGGATGCGGTGGAATCCACCGGCCTGCGCTGCGACGGGCGGCTGCTGGAGCTCAATTCCTTCGAGAACCGGGTCTACCAGATCGGCACCGAGGGGGACGACGGCCGTTCGATCCCGGTGATCGGCAAGTTCTACCGCCCCGGGCGCTGGTCGGATGCCGCCATTTGCGAGGAGCACGCATTCGCCCTCGAGCTGACGGCGGCGGAGATCCCGGTGGTTGCCCCCCTGCCCGATGCCGGCGGCGAGACCTTCCACGAACACGCCGGCTTCCGCTTCGCGCTGTATCCGCAGCGCGGGGGCCGCAGTCCCGATCTGGAACAGCCCGAGGTGCTGGAACGCATCGGACGCTTCATCGGCCGCATCCACACCGTCGGCGCCGCCGCCCCGTTCCTGCATCGCGAGGCCATGGACCTTACCGGTCTGGCCACCGCGGCCCGCGAGGATGTCCTGTCCGGCGAGCATCTGCCGCCGGAGCTGGTATCGGTCTATCGCGACCTCAGTGCCGATCTGATCGAGCGTCTGCGGGACTTCGAGCCGATACTGGGCGAAGTCCCGGCGATCCGCCTGCACGGCGACACCCATCGCGGCAACCTGCTGTGGACCGACGCCGGGCCGCATTTCGTCGACCTCGACGACGCCCGCACCGGGCCGGCGGTCCAGGATCTGTGGATGTTCCTGTCCGGCGATACGCCGACCATGACCGGACAGCTGCTGGACCTGCTGGAGGGCTACGAGGACTTCCGGCCGTTCGACCGCCGCGAGCTGGCCCTGATCGCACCCCTGCGCGCGCTGCGGATTCTGCGCCATGCAGCCTGGCTGGCACGCCGCGCCGACGACCCGGCCTTCGTCCAGGGCTTCCCGGTGTTCTACACCCCGCGTTTCTGGGAGGAGCACATCCTCACGCTGCGCGAACAGCGCGCCGCCCTCGACGAGCCGCCCCTGGCACTGCCCTGAGCCGGGCCGCTTTCCGGCTCGGCCGCGTTCGCCGGGTCAGTAGCGCGCGGGGATGTACTTGCCGGTCAGCAGCGGCCCACGGGCATCCTGGTCGTTGGCCCAGACGCGCGGCTCCAGCACCGGCTTTTCCGGCGGGTGATCGCTGTAGGGGATATTCTCGAGGATATCCGCGATGCAGTTGAGCCGCGCGTGGCGCTTGATGTCCGCATCCACCATGCGCCAGGGGGCATGCGCGGTATCGGTATGGCGCAGCATGTCGTCCTTGGCCTTCGAGAACTCGTGCCACAGCTCCCGGGACTTCAGATCCATGGGCGAGAGCTTCCAGCGCTTGACGGGGTCCTCCACCCGCGCCTGAAAGCGGCGTTCCTGCTCCTGCTCGCTGACCGAGAACCAGTACTTGTACAGCTCGATGCCGTCTTCCACCAGCAGCCGCTCGAACGTCGGACAGGCATCGAGAAAGCGCTGCACCTCTTCTTCCGAGGCGAAGCCCATCACCCGTTCGACCCCGGCCCGGTTGTACCAGGAACGGTCGAACAGCACGATCTCGCCCGCCGTGGGCAGATGCGCGGCATAACGCTGGAAATACCACTGCCCGCGTTCGTGGTCCGAGGGTTTCCCCAGCGCGACGGTGCGCACGATGCGCGGGTTGCTCTTCTCCATGATGCGCTTGATCACCCCGCCCTTGCCGGCCGCGTCGCGGCCCTCGAACAGGATCACCACGCGGCGGCCTTCGGCCTTCACGCAGCGCTGCAACTTGACCAGCTCCACCTGCAGCCGCCGCAGCTCGCGTTCATAGACCTTGCGCCGCAACACGCCTTCCTTGTTGTAGTCCTCGGCATCAAAGCGCCGCAGGCGTTCCCCGTCCGCCATCTGCTATCTCCGGCCATCGCAAACCCTGAGTATGACAGCCCGTGCGGGGCGCGGGCATCCACTCGGGACCGTGACCATGCATTGCAAGCCCGCGCCGAGTCGGGCAGGGTCGAACCACGCAACGGAAGGAACCGAATCATGGCCGACATCGCCTCCTGGGCCGGGGCCCTCGATCCCTGGCAGATCTGGCTGCTCGCCGCCCTGCTGATCCTGATCATCGACCTCGCCATCCTCGGCGGGCTGATGTCGGGCGGTGGCGGCATCACCCTTGTACTGGCCGGCGGCGCCCTCGGTGCCATGGTGGCCGCGGCCTTCGGTGCCGAACTGGCCGGCCAGCTCAGCGCCGGCGTGGTCGGCATGATCCTGGCCGGCGCCCTGGCGTTCTGGGTCGGCCGCCGCTGGGCCGGCCGCCCGCAGCAGGGGCCGCCGGATGATCCCCGGGTGCGCGACGAGATCCTGCACCTCGAACCCTACAATGGAGGGCTCGGCGTGCGCGTGCTGGGCGATGCCTACCCCGCCCGTCCCGAGGATCCGCAGCAGACCCTGCAGGAAGGCGACCCCGTGCGCATCCAGCGTTTCCAGGGCATCACCGCCGTGGTCCGGCCGGCCGGCGACGACCCCGGCACCCACTCCAGCCACACCAACGAAGGGAATCCCGCATGAATACGCTCATCACCCTCATCGCCATCGCCGTCCTCGTGGCGGTCTTCCTCAGCATGGGGATCACCATGATCCCGCAGCGCCGCGCCCAGGTGATCGAACGCCTCGGCAAGTACCACCGCACCCTGGAGCCGGGCCTGAACCTGATCATCCCGTTCATCGACCGTCCCCGGGCGATCACGATCCTCACCTTCAAGAACGACCAGCCGGTGGTGAGGACCGAGGACAAGATCGACATGCGCGAGGTCGTGCTCGACTTCCCCAGCCAGTCGGTCATCACTCAGGACAACGTCGGCGTACAGATCGACGGCGTGCTCTACTACCAGATCATGGACCCGCAGGCCGCGGTCTACGGCACCGAGAACCTGGTGCTGGCGATCCAGACCCTCGCCCAGACCTCGCTGCGCTCCGAGATCGGCACCATGGAGCTGGACAAGATCTTCGAGTCGCGCCAGGAGATCAACGCGCGCCTGCAGACGGTGATGGACGAGGCCGGCAACAAATGGGGCCTGAAGGTGAACCGCGTGGAGATCCGCGATATCGACACCCCGCAGGAGATCCGCGAGGCGATGAACCAGCAGATGGTCGCCGAGCGCAACCGCCGCGCCACGGTGCGCGAGGCCGAGGGCTACAAGGAAGCCGAGATCCAGAAGGCCGAGGGTGACAAGCAGGCGGAGATCGCCAAGGCCGAGGGCCAGAAACAGGCCGCCATCCTGGTGGCCCAGGGCGAGAAGGAGGCCATCCAGAACGTGATGGCCGCCCTCGAGGGCAAGGCCGACGACCCGATGGCCGGCGTGCAGTACCTGATCGCGCAGCGCTACATCGAGATGCTGCCCGAACTGGCCAAACAGGGCGACCGCGTGTTCGTGCCGATGGAAGGCACCGCCCTGCTGGGATCACTGGGCGGCATGCGCGACCTGTTCGGTGCCGGAGCGATGTCCAGTGTCGACAGCCCGGCCGCACCGGTGACCGGCTCCCCGACGCAGGGCAGCTGACGCCGCGCGCCACGGCACGCCCATGGCGGCCGGCCCCGGAAACGGACCGGCCGCCGCAGCCTTCCCTCAGTGCGGTTCGTGGTGGCGAGCCGCCAGGATGGCCGCCGCCACATCGCCGGGTTCGATGCCCGGGGCATCCAGCCCCACTCCGGACATGGCCGTGGCCACCGCATCCTGCAGCACCGGCTCTTCCAGCGGGATCCCCTGCAGGGCCTCCGCGACCCGGTCCATGCCGTCTTCGGGGAACACCGTGAAGTCGCCGGACAGCAGGAGATCGGCGATCTCGTCGTCCTTTTCCATCAGCTGCGCGCGGATCAGCCCGCCGGCCGCCTTGTGCGCGCCCTCGGTCAGGTGGGTGCCCGCGGCGATCTTGACCCCCATCTCGACGAACTTGCGGCCCTTGCGATAGGTCCATTCGGGATCCGCCAGGGCCTGCACCTGTTCGTCAATGGCGGCGGCCTCCTCGGCCGTCGGTTCGCTCAGCTCGACGTCCACGTCCAGCTCCTCGCCGACCCGCTTGAGGAAGGCGTCGCGCACCGTCTCGCGCGGCGGCTTCTCGCCCAGCTCGCGGGTCAGCGTGGTGATGTAGTCCTCCATGCCGGCACGCAGCTTGTCGCGGAACTTCTCCGACGGCACCTTCAGGCACTGCGCCATGGTCGCGGTGTCGAAATCGAACATGAAACTGCCGACCATCACGGTGGCATCGCCGATGCTGGCAGCACCCGTCCCCCCGATCTTGCGCCCGTCCACGTGGATATCGTTCACCGGCCGGAAGGTCGCATTGACGCCCAGATCCTGATACGTGTGGATCACCGGATCGATGAATTTCTGATAGATCTGCGAGACGATGCGCGGCGCCTTCGCGCTCGGATAGATGAAGTGGAAGAACATCTGGTCCCGATCCAGATACACCGCGCCGCCACCCACATGCCGGCGCACGATGGGGAGGTTCTGTTCCTCGCAGTACTCCTCGTCCACCTCCAGGGCGATCTCCTGATGCAGCCCCACGCAGACGTAGGGATCATCGGGGTTCACCAGGGTCAGGACCGGATCGTCGTCCGGCCCCATCGCCTCGGCCACGCCGTGGTACACGGCCTGGGAGCGCAGTGCGGGCTGCTGCCCGAAATCGATCACGCGCAAACGCATCTTCCTTCCTCTGATCGAGCGGGGCCGCGGCCCCGGTATCCATGACGGCTCCGGTCGCGGGCCGGATCAGAACTCAGCGTACCAGACCACCCCGAAGCTGCGGCCGGGGGCGAGGATCTCCTGCGCGCCACGCGCCGGGTCGATCTGGTCTTCCCGCTGCCCGGTCACGTGCTCGCGGTAGGCCTTGTCGGCGATGTTGTTCACCTGGAAGGTCAGCTCGTTGTGGCGCAGCAGACCGGACGGCTGGAAACGATAGCCCACCAGCAGATCCCCGGTCGCGAAGCCGGAGGTCTCGCGTTCGGTATTATCGGTGAAGCGGTCCGCCGTGCGATCCTGGCGCGCTACCGCGCGCAGCCGGCCTTCCCACTGCCAGCCCTGCTCCACCGAGCGGCGCAGCGCGATGCTGGCCTCCGGCGGCGGCATCTCCGCCAGCGGCTCGTCGAACCGGCTGTCGCGGTTCTCGCCGCGGATCCAGGTGCCGGTGAATTCGCCGGTCACGTGTTCGGTGAACGGGCGCCGGACCTGCAGCTCGACCCCGCGGATGCGCGCCTCGTCCAGGTTGACCGTCTGGCGCTGGCCGGCCTCCGGCACCACACCGCCGATGTAGTCGCGGATCCGGCTCTCGTAGGCAGAGACCATGTAGCTGAAGCCCTGCAGATGGCCTCGCGCCCCGACCTCCAGGGTCCGATTACGCTCGGGATCCAGCTGCGGATCGGCCTGCCAGAAGTTGCCGTCGCTGTAGGGGTAGGTCAGGAACCGTTCGATCAGGCTGGCCGAACGGTAGCCTTCGGACAGACTGACATAGGGATTGACCTCCTCGCGCAGGTCCCAGTTGAAGCCGGCGGACCAGCTCAGGTTGTGATCCACCTGCTGCAGGTCCCCGTCAGCACCGAAAACGGCATCCGCATCCCCTTCCACGCGGTCGTAGCGCACTCCGAGGTTCAGGGTTCCGGCATCGAGGAAGGTCTCGTGCTGCACGAACACGCCCTGCGAATCGATCTGTCCGTCGTCGATCAGATCCATGAACAGCGCGTCATCGTCATTCGGCCGGAAATCCTGGTTCACGTTACCGATATAGGAATCCGGACTGGCCCGCAGACGCCAGTACTCGGCGCCGACCAGCAGGATCTGGTTGTCGGTCGGGAACAGCTCGGTCTGGATGCGCGCCCCGTCGGTGGTGAAATCAGTGTCCGAGACGCGGTAGTCCCGCCCCAGCGCATGGCTCCAGTCGTAGTTGCCGCGCGAGAGCTCCTGACGGTACACCGAGGCCTCGACGCGAGGCGCCCAGGCCCCGCCAAAATCGCCCTGGTAGGTCGCCTCCAGCAGATCCCGGGTCTGCGTCGGCGTGTAATGGGTATTCAGCCCCTGAGGCGGCGCCTGCATCCGCAGAGCCGCTTCATCCGGATCATTGGGATCAAGGTTGGCCGGATCCATGGGGTTGAACGTCCGCGACGCCAGATACCACACGTCCTCGCGCTCGTCGCGCTGGGCACGGAAACCAAGTTCGTGATCCGGCGTCAGGCGGGTGCGATAGCGCAGGTGATAGGCCTCCTGGCGGGTACCGCTGTCGTCCAGGCGGTCACCGTCGCCCATGCGGTAGTCACCGGTATCCAGATAGGCGGTGGAGAAGTCCAGCACGTGGCGTTCGTTGGAGGCGGTCACCCCCAGCGCGGTGCGCAGCCCGCGATCCACCGAGCTGTACCCCAGGCGACTCCAGGCGTTCATCTCCTCTTCTTCCGTGAAATCGCCGCTGCGGGTGATGATGTTGATCACCCCGCCCATCGCGCCGGAACCGTAGAGCACCGAACTCGGGCCGCGCACGATCTCGATGCGTTCGATCAGGTCCATGTTCACGTAGGAGGCGAGCGAGCCGCGCGCCGGCGGCTGCATCGCGTTGACCCGCACGCCGTCCACCAGCACCAGCACCTGGTCACGTTTGAGCCCGCGGATGATCGGGTCCTGCCCCACCGAACCGTCCACCGCGGTGGCCAGGCCCGCCTCGCCGCGCAGCAGGTCGCCCACGCCCACCCCCGGGCGGTTGCGGATCTCGTCACGGTCGATGACCGTGACCGATGCCGGCGTATCCTCGATCAGCGTCTCGTAGCCGGTGGCCGTCACCGATACCGGTGCCAGCTCCACGGCCTCGTCCTGGGCCAGGGCCGCGCCCGGCAGGGCCAGCAGCGTGGCCAGCGTCGTCTTCCCGATGGTACGTTGCGTCATGGTGATCTCCCCCGTTCCGAAGCCGCGCAATTTAGGCACCTGACGGCCGGGCCGCAAACCGATCCCCACAGCTCACATGGACTTCATCAGGAGACATTGATGTACTGCAATCGGCTGTACCCGGAAGTCGGCCCGGCGAGGGGCCGATGAAGACCCGTCCGGTACTGGGCTGGCGCGAGTGGGTGGGGCTGCCGGAACTGGGGCTCGACTGGATCAAGTGCAAGGTCGACACCGGCGCGCGCAGCTCGGCGCTGCACGCCTTCGCGATTGAAACCTTCGAACGTGACGGATGCGAGTGGGTCCGCTTCGGCATGCATCCGCGCCAGCACGACAGCACGACCGAGACCTGGTGCGAAGCCCCGGTGCTGGACGTACGCCCGGTCACCGACTCCGGCGGCCACCAGAGCGACCGCTACTTCATCCGTACGCCCGTGCGCATTGGCGATTCGCTGCTGCCGGTGGATTTGTCCCTGACGGCTCGCGATACCATGCTGTTTCGCATGCTGCTCGGGCGCGAGGCGATGCGGGGCCGGTTCCTGGTCGACCCCGGCGCATCCTTCGCCCTGGGGAAACCTCCGGAGCGACCCGACATCCTGCAGCAGGACCACGACGACGAACCCGCAACCAGCCCCCGGGAAACCCCATGAAAATCGGCATTCTGTCGCGCAACGCCAAGCTCTACTCCACCCGCCGCCTGGTCGAGGCCGCCCAGGAACGCGAGCACGAAGTACGGGTGGTGGACCCGTTGCGCTGCTACATGAACATCACGGCGCACAAGCCGCAGATCCATTACAAGGGCGACATCCTCGACGAGTTCAACGCGGTTATTCCGCGCATCGGGGCCTCGATCACGTTCTACGGCACGGCGGTGCTGCGGCAGTTCGAGATGATGAACGTCTATCCGCTGAACGAATCGGTGGGCATCTCGCGCTCGCGCGACAAGCTGCGCAGCCTGCAGCTGCTGTCGCGCCGCGGCATCGGCCTGCCCGTCACCGGGTTCGCCCACTCCCCGGACGACATCGACGACCTGCTGGCCACGGTCGGGGGCGCGCCCTGCGTGATCAAACTGCTGGAGGGCACCCAGGGGCTGGGCGTGGTGCTGGCCGAGACCAAGCAGGCGGCCGAGAGCGTGATTCAGGCCTTCATGGGGCTCAAGCAGCACATCCTGGTGCAGGAATACATCAAGGAGGCGAAAGGCGCGGATATCCGCTGCTTCGTGATCGGCGACAAGGTTGTCGCGTCGATGAAGCGACAGGCGAAGGAAGGCGAGTTCCGCTCCAATCTGCATCGTGGCGGGAGCGCGGCACTTTGCCGCATCACGCCGGAGGAGCGGGCCACCGCCGTACGCGCGGCCAAGGTCATGGGTCTTAACGTCTGCGGCGTCGACCTGCTGCGCTCCAATCACGGCGCGGTCGTCATGGAGGTCAATTCGTCTCCGGGCCTGGAGGGCATCGAGGCTGCCTCCGGCAAGGACGTGGCCGGCATGATCATCGACTTCATCCAGAAGAACGGCAAGCCCAATCGCACCAAGACCAAGGGGCGCGGCTGAATGGCCGGATTGCCCCGGGCGCGACGCAACCGACCGGTCACGCTGGGCGACACCACCGTCCAGCCCGGTGAACGCCGCACGGTCGAACTGCAGGTCGGCAGCCTGTACACCGACGCCCCGGCGCACATGCCGGTGCAGGTAGTCTGCGGGCGCCAGAAGGGGCCGGTGCTGTTTGTCAGCGCCGCTATCCACGGTGACGAGATCAACGGCGTGGAGATCATCCGTCGGCTGCTCAAGGCCCCCGCCCTGCGGCGCATGAAGGGCACCCTGCTGGCCGTGCCGGTGGTCAACATGCACGGCTTCATCAACCAGAGCCGCTACCTGCCCGACCGGCGCGACCTCAACCGGCTGTTCCCGGGCTCGCGCAAGGGCTCACTGGGGGCCCGGGTCGCACGCCTGTTCATGCGCGAGATCGTGCACAACAGCACCCACGGCATCGACCTGCACACCGGGTCGATCCATCGTTCCAACCTGCCACAGATCCGCGCCAACCTGGACCACCGCGAGACCCGCGAGATGGCGCAGGCCTTCGGCGCACCGGTCATCCTCAACTCGGCCCTGCGCGACGGCTCCCTGCGCGAGGCCGCCGCCGAGCGGCAGGTCCCCATCCTGCTGTACGAGGCCGGCGAAGCCCTGCGCTTCGACGAACTCTCCATCCGCGGCGGGGTACACGGAATCATCGAGGTGATGCGCTACCTGGGCATGCTGCCGGCGCCGCCCCGCCAGCGGAGACGCAAGGAACCGGTGATGGCGCGTTCCGCCAGCTGGGTGCGGGCCCCGGAGAGCGGCATCCTGCGGATCTTCGTGCGCGAAGGGGACCGCGTAACCCGCGACCAGACCCTGCTGGCGATCGTCTCCGACCCGTTCGGCGAACGCGAGACCGAAATCCGCGCCCCGGTATCGGGGATCGTGATCGGCCAGCTGCGCCTGCCCCTGGTGAACGAAGGCGACGCGGTCTTCCACATCGCCCAGTTCCACCGCACCGACATCGCGGTGGAACGCCTGGAAACCTTCCAGGAAGACCTCGAAGCCCCTGGCTACCCGTATACCGACGGCGGCACCGACCGCAGTGAAGGGCCGTAACCGCCCCGGGGTTACGGCTCCCCGGGACGGACCTCTCCGCTGCCCGGGTCAGGAAGCCAGGGAACGCTCCAGCTCGGCGAACGTCTGGGCCGGCCCCTCGGGCGAGACCTCCACGCCCAGCTGACGCCCGACCTGGGTCGCCGAGAACAGGCCGCACACCGCCTCGCCGCCGCCATCCAGGGACGTCACAACCAGGGCATGCTGGCGACCGGATTTCTTCAGGGTCTCGACCACGTCGCCGACCCGCGAGTGTTCGACCTTGTCAAGATTGATGGCCTCCAGTTCGCTGACCTTGCTCATCACGTGTTTTACTTGCACCGCGTCACGCGGGATCCCTTCGTCCTGTGCGGCCTTCACCGGCCGCTCGCCCATGATGTCGCGCGCGGTCACCACACCCTTCACCGAATCCCGGCCGTCCACCACCAGCAACAGACGCACTCCTGCATGGATCATCCGCTGGAGGGCCTCGTCGGCTTGCATCTCCGCGGTAGCGGTCACCGCCGGCACCTTGCGCAGGTCGGTCATCGCGCGGTCAGCCGGTGATTCCGGCGTCACCCGTGGCGCCAGCACGCCATCGCAACGCAGCACGGTGGCATCCGCCGACAGCGGACGAGTCTGGATGGGGGCAAAACTCTTGTTCATGAACCGCTCCTTGACGTGGTTGGCTTGCCTTCACGTTTCCGCTGCGTGAAGATCATGCCCCTGGAGTGTAGTCAGAAATCCGCAGTTCGAGTTGCGCCGCAAAAAGACGCTGCCCCCCGCCGCGGCGGCTTGCGTTCTCGGGATTGTTGCGAAACACTTCACAGGAACGCCATTCGCACACCCGCCAGGGAAAGATCCACCGGTGCCACTCCCGTCTCTGCCATTCCCGTTCACCGAGCGCACGAACCGGCCAGGCAGCAACAACACCCGGGCATTGCCGTCGGCGGCGCGGTCCTGACGTTGTTCGACCTATCCGTCATCGCCACGCCCCTCTTCTTCGGCCTGGTTCTGGGCGTGCTGATCGGCGCCGTGGCGATCACGGCATTCGCCTGGTGGGCCCGGCGCCAGACACGTGAGGGCAGCCCGCTGGCCCGGCTCGCGCATTGCCTGAGCGAACAGCAGACGCTGGAAGGCCGTCTGCACGAGTTCCGCGCCCTGCTGGAAACCAGCGAAGACCAGTGTGCCATCGCGGACGCCGACTACCGCTATATCTGGGCCAATCGCGCATACCGTGAGCATTTCGGCCGTGGCGACGAGGAGTTCACCGGGCATTCGCTGCCCGAGATCCTGGGTGCGGAATGCTTCGAGCAAACGGTGAGGCCGCACCTGGATCGCTGCCTGGCCGGCGAGGCCGTTCGCTACGAGACCGAACACACCTCGGGCGATGGCCGGCGCCGCCAGCTGAGGGTGGACTACTATCCGCTCGAATCCTCTCGCGGCCAGGGACCGCGGGCGGGTGCGGTCATCACCGACGTCACCGGACTGCGTGCGGCCGAGGCGGAGCTGCAACGCCAGGCCGACCTGATCGAGATGGCCGGCCGAATCACGCGCGTGGGCAGGTGGTCGGTGTTTCTTGACGACGGACGGGTTATTTGGTCCCCGGTGGTCGCCGAGATCCACGCCCTGCCTGTGCGTTACGCCCCGCCAGTCGAGGAGGGGATCAACTTCTACGCCCCCGAGTCGCGCGACCGGATCCGCGCCCTCTTCAACGACTGCATCGAACGGGGCATCCCCTACGACGAGGAACTGGCCCTCATCGACGCCGAAGGTCAGCGCAAATGGGTGCGTGCCCTGGGCGAGCCGATACGGAATACGGACGGGCACATCGTGGGCGCACAGGGAGCGTTCCAGGACCTGACCCGGCACCGCGAACGCGAGCACCAGATACGACGCTTCCGCCACATCATCGAGCAGAGCCCCGCGGCGGTAGCCGTGACCGACCTGCAGGGCCGCATCGAATACGTGAACCCCGCCTTTGAACGGGTCTCGGGCTATTCCGCCGAGGAGCTGGAGGGCCAAACGCCGGCCCGCATCCGTAGCGGCAACACGCCGGACGAGCTCTATCGTGACCTGTGGACCACCATCACCGCCGGGGAGACCTGGACCGGAGAGATCCAGAACCGACACAAGGACGGGACACTGTTCTGGGAGCAGGAGATCATTTCTCCGCTCAAGGACGAACAGGGCCGGACCATCAACTATGTGGCGATCAAGCAGGACATCACCTCGCTGAAACAGGCCCAGGAGCAATTGCGGCGGATCGCCTACGAGGACGCCCTGACCGGACTGCTGTCACGTCCGGGCTTCGCGCGGGCGCTGCAGCAGCGGATCGACGGGGGACACTGGCACCCCGCCGGCCTCCTCGTAATTACCGACATCCACGCGCTGCGAGACATCAACGAGGCCTACGGCTACCAGGCCGGTGACTGGCTGCTGAGGGAATTCGGCCGACGCCTGGAGGGACAGGCGGGCGAACGGGGCCTGGTGGGCCGGCTGGGCGGCGACGAGTTCACCCTGTTCCTGCCGGAGCCCCGCGAGCCACTGGAACTCGACCTGAGCGAACTCCAGGATGCGCTGACCGCGCCCTTCACGATCCACGGAACGGAGTTCGAGATCTCGATCCGTATGGGATACACCCGGATGGGCACGCAGCAGCGCACGGCCGAGGTTCTGCTGCACGAGGCGGAACTCGCCCAGTTCCGTAACCGGGCGGAGTCGTCGGAACCATGGTCGGCGTTCACTACCCGTCTGTTCGAGGAGACCCAGCAGCGCATCGACCTCACGCGCGAACTGCGCCAGGCCCTGAACGAAGACCAGCTCGAATTGCATTTCCAGCCCAAGGTCGACCTGGCCAGCGGCCAGCTGGTGGCCTGCGAGGCGCTGTTGCGCTGGAATCATCCCGAGCGCGGCCTGCTGCCGCCCGACCTGTTCATCGCCGTGGCCGAACAGAGTCAGCTGATCACCGCAGTGGGCGACTGGGCACTCGAACGGGCCTGCCGGCATCTGCGCGAATGGCGCGATGCCGGCCTGGATCCGGTCCGTGTGGCGGTGAACGTGTCGCTGACCCAGTTCCAGGTCGGCAACTTCGCGCGGCGGGTGCGGAGCACCCTTGAAGAATCAGGCGTAGCCCCCGGGGAACTGGCGCTGGAGATCACCGAGGGCGTGTTCATCCAGCAGTCCACCGCACTGCAGCGACAGATCCGCATGCTGCACGAGATGGGCGTGCGCCTGGCGCTGGACGACTTCGGCACCGGCTACTCCTCGCTGCTCTATCTCAAGCAGTATCCCTTCGACGAGATCAAGATCGACCAGGGCTTTGTGTTCCATTTGCTGGAGGAACCCTTCCATCGTAACATCGTGGAGACCGTGCTGGCCCTGGCGCGGGCGATGGATGCGGAAGTCATCGCCGAAGGCATCGAATCCGCCCGGGTCGGGGAGGCCCTGCTGGAGATGGGCTGTCGCTTCGGTCAGGGCTACTATTACAGCATGCCGCTGGAGGCAGAGGACTTTCGGTGGTTACTGGAACAGCGAAGCCGCCTGCCGCTGGCCGGCACCCATCCGCCATCGACCTGAGCAACGGGAGCCGCACGCATGAACCCATCCCAAACCGGCCTGCAAAAACGCGAAACCGGCATCGCCGGGCTGGACAGCGCCACCCGGGGGGGCCTGCCGTCCGGCCAGGCCACACTCGTCCTCGGCGAGGCCGCCGCCGGCAAGACGGTCCTCTGCGTGCAGATTCTGGCGCGGGCGGTGGAACGCGGTGAAGGCGGAGTATTCGTCACCTTCGAGGAGTCGCCGGCGCAGGTTCGCCGCGACGCCGCCTCGTTCGACTGGGGTGCCGGGCTGCTGGACTCCGACCGCTGGCAGCTGATTGATGCACGCCCGCATCCGGAGGCCGAGGGGGCCGGCGAGTTCGACATCGAGGGCCTGCTGAGCGCAGTCACCGCCGCGGCGGGCAGCGTTGCAAGCTGGGTGATCTTCGACGGTATCGACCAGCTGCTGCAGCACCAGCCGAACCGGCATGCCGCGATCGAACAGATCCGGCGTATCAACGACCACTGCGAGACCCATGACCGAGCGGTGCTGCTCACTGGCAAGGCCCGGGCGGACAGCCCCGCACCGGACCGGCTGGAAGGCATCGAGTTCCTGCTGTCATCGAGCCTGCTGCTGTCCGCCCACGTGCTCCATCAGAAGCTCAACCGCTCGCTGCGCATCACCAAATACCGAGGCAGCGCCCATGTCACCGACGAGATGCCGATGCTGATCGACGACCAGGGCATCCAGCTCCCCTACCACGAGGCCCCGCCGGTCGGCCGGGTGGCCGCCAGCAGCGAACGTCTGAGCACCGGCATCCCGCGGCTGGACAGCCTGCTTGGTGGCGGCATCCATCGCGGTTCGAGCGCACTGGTCTCCGGCCGCCCGGGGACCGCCAAGAGCACCCTGGCCGGCAGCTTCGCGGAAGCCCGGGCGCGGGAGGGCGAACGCGTGCTGTACATCAGCTTCGACGAGCTGGAAGCCGCCTATGTCCGCAACCTGGCATCGGTGGGCATCGACCTGGCCACCCCGATCGCCCGTGGGGCCGTCCGTTTTCAGGATTTTTCCGCCTACACCTCCAGCGTCACCGAACACTTCCTCGCTATACGTCGCCTGATCAACGGCTTCGCCCCCGACTGTCTGGTCATCGATCCGCTCTCCGCCCTTCTCAAGGCCACTGCCACCGAGGGTGCCCATCTGGCGACCGAACAGCTGGTCGATCTGGCCCGGCGACGCGGCATCACGACCATCCTCACCGCATTGAGCGGTGTCGAGGATCCGGAGGGCGAGGCCACGCTGGGCGATGTCTCCACGCTGGCCGATACCTGGATCGTCGTCGGCTACAACGAGCGCGGGGGCGAGCGCAACCGGTCATTATCGGTCGTGAAATCTCGCGGTTCGGCCCACTCCAATCAGCAGCGCGAACTGATCCTCTCCGACAGCGGGCTGGACCTCGCCGATGTTTACGAATCCGGTTCCGAGGTGCTGATGGGCACGGCGCGCGCGATGAAGGAGCGCGAGGACCGGGAACACCAGCGCCAGCGGCAGCTGGAGCGCGAACGCCGGCGTCTGGACCTGGAACAGCGCATTCTGCAGACCGAGGAGGAACGGCAACGGCTGGAGGCCGAACGCGAGCACCTGGATCAGACCAGCGGCGAGACCGACCAGCTGGAACACAACTATCGCGTGGATATGCGCCGCCGCCGGGACCCGGATCACGACCCGGGGTCCGTCGGCGACGACCTGGTTGCCGACGAAGGAACACATCGATGAACAACGAGACCCGGGACTGCGGCGAAGCCTCCATCCCCGTGCTGACACTGTTCGTAACCGGATCGGCACCCCGCTCTCAGCGCGCGCGCGCCAATCTCGCCCGAATGCTCGAGCAGCTCGGTCGTGCCGACCTGCGTCCCCGCGAGGTGGATTTGCTGGAGCAGCCCCTCCAGGGAATCACTCAGTCCGTGTTCGCTACCCCCTCGCTGCTGAAGACCGACACGAACGGCGAGGTCTCCGTGCTCTACGGAGACTTAGCCGAGGAGGAACAGCTGCGACGGTTCCTGGCGGAACTGGAAACCGACACGTAAACCGAAAATGGCGTCCCCGGCAGGATTCGAACCTGCGACCTACCCCTTAGGAGGGGGTTGCTCTGTCCAGCTGAGCTACGGAGACGCGGGCGGGAAACCGGATTATACGCGTGGCAGACCGCATGTCGAAAACGCCGTCCTGTTCGCCTGCAAGCAGGCTCCCACCGTTCTGCTCGCATCGGGTGCAATTCAGATTAGCGTGGCGGCACGGGGTGGCGCCCCGCGCGCCGGCGAACTAATGTACGGTCATGGAGAAGCTGAACTCGGAGCAAACCGGCCGCCTGATCGACCTGCTCTGTCCGCTGGTCGGACTGCGTGGCGAGGTCGACGGCAAAGTGGTCGAACTGGTCGACATCCTTGACGAGGGTCCCGGCGGCCAGCCCGGGATCGCGCTGATGGAGGCCGGGGTCGATCGCAGCATTCAGACCAACCAGTACGGCGATCCGCTGTCGCGCCACTCGCGGGTGCGCACCCTGCCGGTGATGAGCGAGGTGGAGCCGGACCTGCATCCGGTGCTGCGCGCGCTGATCCCGGAGGACGTGCTGCGGCGCTGTCGCGAGGAACTGAGCGGCGATTGATTCCCGGCGTGGCGGTATCCTCACCGTTGCGTCCCCGCCTGAACCGCTCCCGCCTGATTCGTCCCGCGTGCCGGAACGCCCGGTCGGGGCTTCACGACCCGCTGGCGGCGTTCATTGCCGCTCTTCCGTCTCTACCCGCTCCAGCACTGGCTTCAGCGACGGCCACAGATTGTCCAGAAGCTGCGGCTGGGCCTCGGCGGAGGGGTGAATCCCGTCGTCGTGCATCATCACGTCGTCATCGGCGATCCCGTCCAGAAAGAACGGCTCGAAAGCCAGCTCGCGTTCCTCCGCCAGGTCGCGAAACACGGCCTCGAAACGGTCCGTATACTGGGGACCGTAGTTGGGCGGAATGCGGATGCCCAGCAAGAGCGTCTCGGCCCCGGCCGCGTCGATGGCGTCGAGCATGGCCTCCAGGTTGTCGCGCATGGCTGCCGGCGACAGGCCGCGCAGGCCATCGTTGCCGCCCAGCTCCAGGATGACGAGATCGGGTTCGGTGCGCTCCAGATTGTCGGGCAGACGCTGGCGCCCGCCCGCGGTGGTCTCGCCGCTGATCGAGGCGTTGTGCACCTCCCAGGCCGCGTCGCGGTCGGCGAGGCGTTCCTCCAGCAGGGCCACCCAGCCTTCGGACTCGTCCATGCCCCAGGCGGTACTGAGCGAGTCGCCGAACACCAGCAGCGGGTGAGCCCCGTTCTCCCCATCGACGGATGTGGAAGAATTGGTCTCTTCCGGGGAATTCGCGGCCAGCGGAAGACTCAATAGCAGGGCAAACAGCCCTACGACGATGAACGGGAAACGCAACATGGATGCATCCTCGCAAGCGGTACTCGAAGCCACGGACCTGCACCAGCGGGTGGAGGGACCCAGCGGCACGCTGGACATCCTTCGCGGCGTGTCCCTGGCGGTCAACCCGGGCGAGACGGTCGCCATCCTCGGCGCCTCCGGCTCGGGCAAGTCGACCCTCCTCGGTCTCCTCGCAGGTCTTGACGCCCCCAGTGGCGGAGAAGTTCGCCTGCTGGGGCAGGCCATCAGCGAACTGGACGAGGATGGCCGCGCCGCCCTGCGCGCCGGCCGGGTCGGATTCGTGTTCCAGTCATTCCAGCTGCTGCCGGCACTGAGTGCGCTGGAGAACGTCTTGCTACCGCTGGAACTCAACCCTGAGCACGAGGCGCAATCCGGCGCGGAGCTCACCCGCCGCGCAAACGAGGCGCTGGACCGGGTCGGGCTCGCACAGCGTGCCCGGCATTATCCGCACCAGCTCTCCGGGGGCGAACAGCAGCGCGTGGCCATCGCCCGCGCCATTGTGGATCACCCCGCCATCCTGTTCGCCGACGAACCCACCGGCAACCTCGACGGACGTACCGGCGAGCCCATCATCGAGCACCTGTTCGCGTTGGCCCATGACGCCGAGCCCGGGCGCACGCCTACCGCCCTGCTACTGGTCACCCACGACCCCGAACTGGCCAGCCGCTGCGACCGCATCATCCGCATTCAGGACGGAGTGCTGGCATGAATCGACATACGGGCCTGCGCAATCTGCGCGGCTGGCTGCGCGGCACCTGGCAGGAATGGCGCTCGGCCGAGCTGCGGGTGCTGGCCGCCGCGCTGGTGGTCGCGGTGGCCGCGGTGGCGGCGGTCGGCTTCTTCACCGACCGGGTCGACCGCGGCATGGCCGATCAGGCGGCATCCCTGCTGGGAGGCGATCTGGCCATCACCTCACGCAGCCCGGTACCGGATGAATGGGTGGACGAGGCGCGCGAGCGCGGCCTGCAATCCGTCCGTTCGGCTGCCCTCCCCTCGGTATTGTTCGGTGCGGACGACCAGTCGCGCCTGAGCTCCCTGCGCGCGGTGGATCCCGACTGGCCGCTGGTCGGCGAGGCACGCATCCGCGACCCCTACGGCCAGGAACACACGATCACCCACGGCCCGGAACCCGGCGAGGCCTGGCTCGAGGGGGCCCTGCTGAACGACCTGGGCCTGGAGCCGGGGGATACGGTGACGGTCGGTCGCCGTGATCTGGAAATCACCGCCGTGCTGACCCTGGAACCGGACCGTGGCAGCGCCCTCACCGATCTCGCCCCGCGCCTGATGCTCGCCTACGAGGATCTCGAGTCCACCGAACTGATCGGCCCGGGCAGCCGTGTGAACTACCAGTTCTATCTCTCCGGGATCGATTCCGTGGTGGAGGCCTACACCGACTGGCTGGAGCCCCGCCTGGAACCCGGCCAGCGCATCCAGGGCCTGGAGGATGCCGCCCCCGAACTGCGCGCGGCGGTGGAACGCGCGGAACGCTTTCTCGGCCTGGCGTCGCTGATGGCCGTGCTGCTGGCCGGCGCGGCCATCGCGGTGGCCGCCCATCACTTCGCTCAGCGCCGAGCCGATTCGGCTGCGATCATGCGGGCTCTGGGGGCCAGCGCCCGGCGGGTGCTGGCGGTCTATTTCGGCCGCGTGCTGCTGGTGGCGGTCATCGCCTCACTCATTGGTCTGGCCCTCGGGTTCCTCGCGCAGTTCGTGCTCTCGGCCCTGCTGGGTGACTGGCTGGACGGTGATCTGCCCCCGCCGGGGCTGCGACCGGTCGTCGCCGGACTGGGCGTCGGGCTGATCACCGCCGCCGGCTTCGCCCTGCCCGCCATGCTGCGCATCGGACAGGTCCCGCCGCTGCGGGTGCTGCGCCGCGACATCGGCCTGCCCTCGGCCTCCGTCTGGCTCTCGGGCGCACTGGCGGTGGCGGCGTTCGGGGCGCTGCTGTGGTGGCAGGCCGCCGATCCGCAGCTGGCCCTGTGGGTCCTGCTGGGCACCGCCGGGGCCCTGCTGATCCTCGGCCTGCTGGGGGCGGCTCTGGTGCTGGCGGTACGCCCGCTGCGCGATCGCGGCGGCATCGCCCTGCGCTTCGGCCTGGCCAATCTGGCGCGCCGCGGCGGGCTCAGCGCGGTGCAGCTGGTAGCCTTCAGCGTCGGCATCCTCGCGCTGTTGCTGCTGGCGATCGTGCGCGTCGACCTGCTGGAGGCCTGGGATGCCAGCATCCCCGAGGACGCGCCCAACCACTTCTACGTGAACATCCAGCCCGGCGAACAGGAGCCGCTGGCAGATCGCATGGAGGAGGCCGGACTGGAGCGCCCGCAGATGGACCCGATGATCCGCGGCCGACTGGTCGCCATCAACGACCTGCCGGTGGGACCCGGGGACTTCGACGACGAACGCACGCGGCGCCTGCTGGACCGCGAGTTCAACCTGTCCTACGCGGAACAGCCACCGGAGCACAACCCGGTGGTGGAAGGCCACTGGACCCTCGACCAGCCGGATTCCGACGGGCTCTCGGTGGAGGCCGGGCTGATGGAACGCCTGGGGCTGGAACTGGGCGACAGCCTGACCTTCCGCATCGGCGGACGCGCGGTACGCGGGAGCATCACGAACGTGCGCGAGGTGAACTGGGACAGCTTCCGGGTGAATTTCTTCGTCACCGGTGCCCCGGCCCTGCTGGACGAGCAGCCGCGCACCTATATCACCGCGTTCCGCCTGCCGGAGGACATGCGCGACGCCCAGAGCCGCTGGCTGCGCGATTTCCCGGCGGTCACCGCGATCGATGTCAGCGCGATCCTGGAGCGCGTGCGCGACATCATCGAACAGGCCACGCGCGCGGTGGAGTACGTATTCCTGTTCACCCTGGTGGCCGGTCTGACGGTGCTGTTCGCCGCGGTCCAGGCAACCCGCGACGTCCGCCGGCGCGAGGCCGCCCTGCTGCGGACCCTGGGGGCGCGGCGACGCGACATCCGCAACGCGCTGCTGGCCGAATTCGGGACACTGGGTTTCCTCGCCGGGCTGCTGGCCGCGATCATCGCCACCGCGATCGGGGCCCTGCTGGCCTGGCAGGTGTTCGACTTCGACTACCGCGTCAACCCGATGACGTTCGTCTACGGGATCGGCGGCGGCACCCTGGGCATCGCGCTGGCCGGGTGGCTGGGAACCCGGCGGGTGCTGGATCAGGCACCGCTCACGGTGCTGCGCGGGCCGGAGTGACGCGGTGGTTCAGTGGCCGTACATCACGCCGGTATCGAGGAACCCGAACAGCACGAGGAAGGCCAGGATCCACACATAGATGGAGAACACCTTCAGGCTGGAGCGATAGAGGAAGAACAGCACCATCTTCAGCGACACCACGCCGACCACCGCAGAGACCACGAACCCGGTGATCAGCGCACTCCACGGCAGATCGCCCAGGCCGTCGTGGTTGAACACGTCCAGCGACTGCACGGCGGTGGCCGCGAGGATGGTCGGGATCGCGAGGAAGAAGCTGTATTCCGCCGCCCAGCGCCGCTTGAGCCCGCTGAACAGGCCAAACACGATGGTCATGCCGCTGCGGCTGAGCCCGGGCACCAGGGCAAAGCCCTGGGCCACGCCGATCACCGTCGCGATGCGCGGGTTCAGCTTGCGCAGCCCCAGCGGCCGCCGGCTCAGGCGGTCGGTCCACCACAGCAATACGCCGGTCAGGGTCAGGGTCCCGGCGATCAGCACCGGGTTGGCGAAGACGTGCTCGAAGGTCGCCTTGAGGGTGAAGCCCACCACGGCGGTCGCGGCCACCGACAGCACGCACAGCATCCCGAGGCGGAAGTACAGCATCTCGCGGCGCGCCTCGCCATGGCGCGAGGCCCACTGCCAGCTCTCGCGCACGATCCCGCCGGAGAGCTGCCACAGGCTGCGGCGGAACACATAGACGATCGACACCAGTGTGCCCACGTGCACCACCAGATCGAACAGGATCATCTCCGGACTCTCCGGCGGCGGCAGCTCGTGCCCCTGACCAATGAGCCAGTGCTGGGTCAGTACCAGGTGCGCGGTTGAACTCACCGGCACGAACATGAAAATACCCTGTACGATTCCCAGCAGGGTCGCGATCCAGATCGCCATCGCCGTTCGCTCCTGTCCGCGGGCGGGGAAGGCGCCGCAGTATACGGAAATCACACCACGAAATCGCCGGGCGCCGTCACATGCCCGTCAAGGATGAACCCATGCATCGCTTACTGCACCACGCCCCGCGCTCCGCACGGCGCGTCCTGACCGGCACCGCCGGCCTCTTCCTGCTGCTGGCCCTCGTCCCGGCGGCGACGGCGGCGGCCGACTGCCCCGCCCCGCCGCTCGACCGGCTGGCGTCCCTGAGCGAACTGCGCAGCGGCGCGGTGGACGAAGACCGCCGGGTGGTCGCCGAGGGCACGATCAGCGGGGTGTTCTACGGCGACGACGCGCTGGGTGGCTTCTACCTGCAGGACGACGCCACCACCCCGCCCACCGGGCTGTTCGTCTACGCTCCCGGGAAAGACGACGCCGACCTGCGCCCCGGCGATCACGTGCAGATCCGCGGCCGCTTCGGGCGACACCACGGGCGGCCACAACTGTCCCGGTTGCAGGAGCTGGAGCGCTGCCGTCGCGGCGAACCACCCCAGACCGTGACCCTGCACCTGCCCGACGACGCCGCCCGCCTGCAGGATCTGGAAGACGTGCGCGTACGCTTCGACCAGACCCTCACGGTCATCGCCAACCGCGAGCTCGCGCGCTACGGGAGTCTGGACCTCGCCGCCGGCGGGCGCCTGCGCCACCCGGGCCAGAGCGGGGCTTTCGGCGAGCCCGATGACCACGACCGCCGCATCGTGCTGGACGACGGCAGCTACCGCGCGAACCCGGACCCGGTGCCCTTTCTCGACGGCCAGGGGACCCGGCGTACCGGCAGCCGCGTGACGGACCTCACGGGCATCCTGACGCATGCCTTCGGCGCCCACCGCGTGCACCCGGTGGCGCCCCCGGAATGGGAAGGCGGCGAGCGTCCCGAACCGCCGCCGGCCCCGGCGGACGATGTCCTGCGCATCGCGACGGCCAATCTGGAAAACGACTTCGTAACCCCGGGCGAGCGCGGCGCACGCAATGCCGCGGAACGGGATCGCCAGGTCGCCAAGCTGGATGCGGTGCTGGACGGCCTGGCCATGGATATCCTGGCGTTCATCGAACTGGAAAACCGCTCGGCCGCCGGGCGCGAACTGCGCCAGCGCGTGGATGCCCTGGACGACGCCACCACGATGCAAAAGCTCGCGCATCCCGACAGTGGCAGCGATGCCATCCAGGTCGGACTGCTGTACGACCGCGAGCGCGTGGAACGGCTGGGGAGCGCGGCAGACAACGACCCGGTCCACCACCGCCCGCCGCTGCTGGGCTGGTTCCGCCCGCGCGACGGTGGCGAACCCTTCGGCGTAGTCGCGGTGCATTTCAAGTCCAGGACCGGCTGCCCGGAACACGGCGACATCGATCGCGGCCAGGGCTGCTGGAACCAGCGCCGCACCGAACAGGCGCACCGGCTGGTGGAATGGATCGCGGAACAACGCGCGGCGCAGCCGGGCGAGCCGCCGGTGATCATCGCCGGCGATCTCAACGGCTATGCCGCCGAGGACCCCCTGACGGTGCTGCGCGAAGCCGGCAAGCAGGACCTCGTCCACGAAGAGCCCGCCACGGCCTACACTTATGTCTTCCGCGGCCGAACCGGACAACTGGATTACCTGCTCGGCCCGCGGCCGCTCGCCGGGCGCGTGATCGCCGCCGACACCTGGGCGGTCAACGCTGACGAACCGGTGTTTCTCGGCTTCGATGGTGACCGTCCGGGCGAAGGCCCGTGGCGCGCCTCCGACCACGATCCGGTCTGGCTGGACCTGCGTTAAGGAAACACTGATCAGCGCGGCGTGTTGTCCACCGGCGGGGCGTCCGCCGAGCCGTCCGTTCCGGACTCCCCCGCCGACACTACCCGCACCGGGAAAGGCTCGCCGGCCAGCGAGCCCAGCGTGCGTTGCGGAAACGGGATGTCGATGCCGGCCCGGTCGAAGGCCTCCTTCACGGCGGGATGCATCCGGTTGCGCAGTTCGAGGAAGTTCTCCCGCTTTGCCCACACCGAAAACTGCAGCTTGAGCGCAGAGTCCCCGAACTCGAGGAAAATGAACAGTGGCCGCGGTTCTTCCAGGCAAAGCGGTTCGCGGTCGGCCACGTCCATCAGGGTCTCGCGCACCCGGTTGATGTCTTCGCGATAGGCCACCCCGATCTGCATGTCCAGGCGGCGGATGGGAAAGCGCGTCAGGTTGGTCAGCTGCGATTTGACCAGCGACTCGTTCGGCACCCGCACCATCAGGTTATCGAAGGTACGCAGCTTGACCGACAGCATGTCGATGGACAGCACCTCGCCGGTGACATCCCCCACCCGGATCACGTCGCCCACGGCGAACGGGCGTTCACCGATCAGGAACAGCCCGGAGATCAGGTTGGAGGCCGAGGTCTGCGACGCAAAGCCGATGGCGACCGTGAGGATCCCCGCCGCACCCAGCAGCACGGTGAGATCGAAGCCCAGCTCGCGCAGCGCCGACACCACCGCCAGCACCAGCACCAGATAGAAGCCGATCCGGCGCACCAGCATCGCCTGCTGGGCATCCAGATGCCGACCGGCGATCCGGATCAGGGTGCGCGAGACCAGGCGCGCCAGCAGCAGCCCCACGCCCAGGTAGATCGCTGCGCGCACCCAGGCCAGCACAGCCTCCGTGGTGATCAGTTCGATCCCCCGCGCAATCCAGGATCCGTCTTCCATGTCGCCTCCTACTGGAACAGCGCGCTGAAGGCGCGCAGGCTGAAGCGGCTGCCCCCGGCCTCGCGCGGTTCAGCCACCCGCTCGGCCCGGGGCACGTGCGCGGGCGGCCCCTCGCCCAGCTTGACCTCGGCCATGTCACGCTCGGGCTCGCGCTCCAGACGCACCCCCGGGGTCCACAGCCGGCCATGCGGATCGGCGTACACCGGCAGCCGCGTCACCGGCAGCTTGATCCGTTCCAGCAGCAGGGTGTCCGCGGAACCGTTGCGTACGATCAGCGGTGTCACGATGCGGTGAACGCGTTCCGGTACCTCGTCGAGCGCCATGCGGGCCGCGGTGCGGCTCGCATAGCACAGTTCGCCTTCCACCGTATCGGAGCCGAACCAGGTGTCCGAGGCCGGATAAGCCGGAAACTCGTGCACCCGGGCATCGCCCAGGCGCAGCTGAACCCACGCCGGCGTGCTCACGTACAGGATGACTTCGCCCCCGGGAGGCACATGAAACGGGGCTTCGGGCCGACTGACCACCGGGCGATCCGCCAGGGCCACCCCGAGGGACGCGCCGACATCATCACCGGTGCCGGCAAAGCGGCGCTGCTCCGCGGGCTTCTCCGGCACCGGCTTCTGCGCGGGCACCACGCGGCGAAAACCGCTGTCGTCCGGGTCGCGTTCGCGCGCCAGCCACAGGTCCCATTCGCCGGCGCGGCGCTGCAGCCAGAGATCAAGCGGCCCGATGGACCAGTGGCCAATCTCCCCCGGCGGGAGGTGGACGGGGCCCCACCAGCCGCTGTCGTGTCCGGATCCTGCGTGTACGCGTACCCCCATGGGACCTCCCCGTTGCCCGTTTGCCACTGTAGCGCGAAGTGCGGCGCGGAAGAAGCGGCCAGCGGCAGCGCAATCAAGACCGAATTCAGAACAGGTCGAGCTGGGAATCGTCCGCCGAGCGTGGCCGGGCCGGCGGATGGAATTGCGACACATCCAGATCGCCCGACCAGCGATCCAGCCCGCTGCGGCGCCGGGCCAGGACAAAGCGCTGCCCCAGCAGATCGGCCCAGGCCCCGGAACCCCGCATGCGCTGGCCAAAGCTGGAATCGTACACCCGCCCGCCGTGCGCCTCCCGCAGCCGCGCCAGCACATGCTCCGCCTTCAGCGGCTCGTGGGTCTTCAGCCATTCCTCGAACAGGCCTGCCACCTCGCGCGGCAGACGCAGAAGCACGTAATCGGCCGATACCGCGCCGGCCGCGGCCGCCGCCTCCAGCAGCGCCTCGGTCTCGCCATCCGTGAGCACCGGAATCAGCGGCGCCACCAGCACGCTGACCGGAACCCCGGCCGCGGTCAGTCGCCGAATGGTCTCCAGGCGCCGCTGCGGCGCCGCGGCACGCGGTTCCAGGCGACGGGACAGACCCCGGTCCAGAGTAGTCAGCGACACCGCCACCTGCGCCAGCCCGGCGCGGCCCATCGGCCCCAGCAGGTCGAGATCGCGCTCCACCAGCGCCGACTTGGTGACGATGGACACCGGATGCGCGCTCTCCGCCAGCACCTCCAGCAGCTCGCGGGTCACCCGCCATTCGCGCTCCACCGGCTGGTAGGCATCGGTGTTGATGCCCAGCGCGACCGGCGACGGCCGGTAGTTGCGCGCGCCCAGTTCGCGCCGCAGCACGGCCGCGGCGCCGGTCTTCACGTACAGTTGGCTCTCGAAGTCCAGCCCGGGCGACAGCCCCACATAGGCATGCGCCGGCCGCGCAAAACAGTAGGCACAACCGTGTTCGCAGCCCCGATAGGGGTTGATGGACAGGGTAAACGGGACATCCGGCGAGTCGTTGCGCACCAGCAGGCTGCGCGGCGTCTCCGGGGTTACCTCGGTGCGCAGCGCGGGGGCGGGTTCGTCGTCCCCGACCCAGCCGTCGTCCACGGGTTCGCGCTGCAGGGGTTCGTAGCGGGCGGCCGGCCTGGTGGCGCTGCCGCGGCCGCGCGGGGGCTCACTCGCCATCGAGCCTTGCGCACAGGGCCCGGAAATAGCCGGACTCGGTGGCCAGGCCGGCGTCACCACCGCTGCGCCCGCGCTCGCGCGCCAGTTGGTCCAGCAGCACACGCAGACGACGCGAATGGCGTTCCCGGCCCGCGGAATCTTCGGCCTCGCGCAGCAGGGCCTCCACCGAGGCGATCTCGCCGCGCAACCGGACCTCTTCCGGCACGTAGCCGGCGTTCTTCATGATGCGAAACGCCATGCGCATGTCTTCCGGCACGTCGCGGTCGTCATCCAGCTCCAGCGGCCGCCCGGCGCCGGGCAGATCATCGAACTCCCCGCGCCGCGCGGCATCGGCCAGCTGCGCCTCGATCTGCGCCTCGTTCAGCAACATGGCGTCAGACGGCACCGCCCTGCTGGGCCACCGGCAACATCCACAGCGTCAGCGACAGCAGGATGGCCGTCAGGCTCACCCCGAAGATCGGCAGCATCATCACGCCCGCCAGCGGTTCGCGCCGGAACAGCCGGATGCCCATGCCGCCCAGGCTGATCGCCCAGCCCACGGCCACGAAGAACGAGAGCGCGTTGATCTCCCAGGTCCACAGGGCAATCAGGCCCAGCGGCAGGCCCAGGTTGAGCACCACCAGCCCCATCTCCTGGGAACCCGCGGCCTTGCCGGCAGACAGGGCGTAGGCATAGGCGGCCCAGATCATCATCAGGCCGAAGCCCAGGGCACCGGCCGCGGGCGACTGCAGCGGCGCGCGCAGGATGGCCGCACCGGCCGGTTCCAGCTGCACGCCCAGTCCGATAATGGCTGCCGCCACTCCCAGGCAGATCAGCAGCCAGAACCAGAGGGTTCCGCGCTGCACTTCAGGTTCGGTCACACTGTCCCGCACGTTAACTCCTTGCGAAAACGCATTGAAAGGTTCTGTCCGGAGAGACCGCGCCAACCGCCCCGTGGTTCAAACCCGGGAACGGCACAGGCTTCACTCGGCCACGCGCCAGGCGACGGTCTCGCCCGCCCGCAGGGGTACACCCGGATCATGTCCGAACAGGACCGCCTCGGGCACGGTCCACTCCGCGCGCTCCAGGGTGATGGTGCCGGTGTTGCGCGGCATGCCGTAGAAATCGGCACCATGATGACTGGCGAAACCCTCCAGCCGATCCAGCGCCCCGGCAGCCGCGAATGCCTCGGCGTACAGCTCGATGGCCGCGTGGGCCGAATAGATGCCCGCGCAACCGCAGGCCGACTCCTTGGCGTGGCGCGGATGCGGTGCGGAGTCGGTCCCGAGGAAGAAGCGCGGGTGCCCGCTGGTCGCCGCGCGCACCAATGCTTCCCGGTGACGCTCGCGTTTGAGAATCGGCAGACAGAAATGATGCGGCCGCATGCCGCCGGCAAACAGCGCATTGCGGTTGTAAAGCAGGTGCTGCGGTGTGATGGTCGCGCCCACGTTATTCGGCGCGGATTCCACGAAGGACACCGCCGCCTCGGTAGTGACATGCTCCAGCACGATCCGCAGTTCGGGGAAATCCCGCACCAGCGGCTCCAGGTGGCGTTCGATAAACACCGCCTCGCGGTCGAAGATGTCCACGTCCGGGTCGGTCACCTCTCCGTGGATCAACAGCGGCAGACCCGCCTGCTGCATGGCCTCGAACACCGGATAGCAGCGGCGGATGTCGGTGACCCCGCTGGCGGAATGCGTGGTCGCCCCGGCGGGATACAGCTTGACCGCGTGGACAAAACCCGACTGCCGCGCCGCGTCGATCATCCCGGGCGTGGTCTCCTCGGTGAGATAGAGCGTCATCAGGGGCTCGAAGTCGGCCTCGTCGGGGAGTGCCGCGAGGATGCGGTCGCGGTACGCGGCCGCCGCGTCCACCGAGGTCACCGGCGGCTTGAGGTTCGGCATCACGATCGCCCGGCGAAAGCGCCGCACGGTGTCCGGCAACACCGAGGCGAGGATGTCCCCGTCGCGCAGGTGCAGGTGCCAGTCGTCGGGACGGGTCAGCGTCAGGCGTTCCATCAGTAATCCTTGTCATCCACCGAAGTGTTCACGGAGTGCGGCATCGCTCCAGCCGTCGATCTCCACGGTCTTGTCGCGGCCGGTCTGTCCTGCCACCACACGCAACGAGCCCGCCGGCAGCCCCAGTTCGGCCGCCAGCAGGCGTTCCACGGCGCGATTGGCACGCCCCTTCTCCGGCGCGGCCCGCACCCGCAGTTTGAGGGCCTCGCCCATCCAGCCCACCACCGCATCCTCGCGGGCACCGGGGGAGACGCGCAGCTTCAGTCGGGCCAAGGCCGCGCGGTATCAGGCCGGACGCGTGGCCATGTAGGCGGAGAAGACCCCGAGCTGCACTTCACGGTGAACGTCCTCGAAACCCACCGATTCGAGCGTCTCCATGATCTCCTCCGGGGGGACGCACTGGTCAATGGTTTCCCAGAAATACCGCATCAGGGTATGCCCGTCCGGATCACGTGTCAGCACCCGGCTGAGAAACGGGATGAAATCGCGGAAGTAGAAACGGGCCATGACCATCTGCCGCTTCGTCCGCGGACGCGAGACCTCGAGGATCATGCAGCGGCCGCCGGGCTTGAGCGCGCGAAAGTACTCCGCAAACGCCTCGCGCAGATCCCGCACGTGACGCAGACCGTAGCCCATGTACACGCGGTCGAACTGCTCGCTGGCGACGGGCAGATCCTCGGCCAGCCCCTGGATGAAGCGCGAATTCAGCTTGCCCCGCGCCACGTCGATCATCCCGCGCGAAGGATCCACGCAGGTGATGCGCTCATCGCCGGTGATCTTGCGGATCTCTTCGGCCACCGGGCCGGTCCCGGTCGCCACATCCAGGACCTCCATGTCCGGCTGCAGACCGGACTGCTTGAGCGAGTAGCGACGATACGCCTGCCCCGTACCCAGAAAACCGAACCGCAGGATCCGGTCGTAGTAGGGTGCGGTGCGATCGAACAGGTCGTCGACGAACGCGCGCTTGTTGCTTTCGTCCCCGTAGTAATCCTTGAGGACAGGATGCGGTTTCCGCTCCGGATCGGTTTCCATCGGTTCTGCTCTCCCCTGTGCCCGGTGCCGGGCCGGCCCAACAAGCCGCGAAGTGTACCAATTCCCGGCGCGCGTCACCCCCCCTGTTCGGAGGTGGCCAGGATGTCGCGCTCGAATTCCGCGACCGGTATCGGCCGGCTGGCAAAGTAGCCCTGATAAAAATCGCAGCTCAGCGCACACAGCGCCTCCAGCTGTTCGGCGGTCTCCACGCCCTCGGCCACCACGGTCAGCCCCAGCCCGTGCGCCATCGCCACGATCGCGGTGGTGATCGACCGGTCATGCACGTCATCCTCGTGCACCACTCCGGCGATGCCGTCGACGAAGCTCTTGTCGATCTTGAGGGTGTCCACCGCAAAGCTCTTCAGCTGCGACAGCGAGGAATAGCCCGTGCCGAAGTCATCCACGGCGAAATGCACGCCCTGCCCCCGCAGCGATTCCAGGATGCGACGGGCCCGCTCGGCATCTGCCATCAGCGCGGACTCGGTGATCTCCAGCTCCAGGCATTCCGGCGGCAGCCCGTGCTCATCCAGGATGGCGGCGACCTGTTCGTCCAGCGCCATCCGTCGGAACTGCAGCGCGGACACGTTCACCGCCAGCCGGATCGGAGGATAACCCGCGTCCAGCCAGGCGCGCCCCTGCCGGATCACCTCCTGCAGGACCCAGGTGCCCAGCTCCACGATCAGTCCGGTCTTCTCCGCGACCGGGATGAAACGCCCGGGCGACACGCGGCCCAGCACCGGATCGTTCCAGCGCAGCAGGGCCTCGGCCCCGATCAGGCGCCCCGTCGCGATCTCGTACTGCGGCTGGTAATGGACCTCCAGATGGTCGTTCTCCATCGCGCGGCGCAGGCGCGAGCTGAGATCGATGCGCTCGCGTGCCGCCTCGGTGTAGGCGTCCGAATAGTAGCGATAGGAGCCCCGACCCTCTTCCTTGGCGCGCGACAGCGCGGTCCCGGCCTGCTGCAGCAGGGCCTCGGCCCCGGCACCGTGATCCGGGAACAGCGCGATCCCCACCGTCGCCACCACCTCGACCTCCACCCCGTTGCCCAGGTCGCAGGGCTCGGCCAGGTGGCGGATCATGGATTCGGCAAGCATGCCGGCGTCGTCCGGGTGGGCCAGGTTCTCGACCACCACTGCGAATTCGTCGCCGGCCAGCCGGGCCACCGTATCGGTCCCCCGCCGCTCGCGCTGCAGCCGGATGGCCGCGCTGCGCAGCAGGGCATCGCCGGCGGCGTGGCCGTGGCTGTCGTTGACGTCCTTGAAGCGGTCGAGATCCACGATCAGCAGCGCCAGGATCCCGTTGCGCCGCCGCATCAGCGAAATCCCGTGTCCCAGCCGCGCCAGCAACAATCGGCGATTCGGGAGTTCAGTCAGAGGGTCGTGGTGCGCCAGGTAGTCCAGCTCCTCCTCCGAGGCCTTGATCCGCGAGATATCGGCGAACACCGACACGTAATGCGTGAGCCGGCCCTGCGGGTCGTGCACCGCCGTGATGCTCTGCAGCTCGGGGAACACCTCGCCGTTCTTGCGCCGGTTCCAGATCTCCCCCTGCCAGTGCCCGTAGAGCTCCAGCTGGCGGAACATGTTCTGATAAAAGGTCCGGTCATGGCGGCCGGACTGGAACATCTTCGGCGTGTGACCGACGACCTCGTCCTGGGTGTATCCCATCAGCTCGGTGAAGGCGCGGTTCACTGAAAGGATATGGGCGCTGCTGTCGGTAATCACCACGCCCTCGCGCGTGTTTTCGAACACTACCGAAGCCAGGCGCCGGCGTTCTTCCTCCTCCCGGCGCCGGGTAATGTCCTCCACCGTGACCACGACACGGTCCATGCTGCCGTCCGCGTGGCGGGTACACTTCAGCGAGAGGTGCGCCACCATCACGCTGCCATCCGCCCGCAGCAGGCGTTTTTCCACCTCGTAGCCGTCGCGCCGGCCTTCACGCATCTCGCGATCCAGATCGGCACCCAGGGAACGGTCCTCGGGGTGCGCGAGACGATCCCAGTCGAGCTTCGCCAGTTCTTCCGGCCGGTAGCCCAGCATGTCGCCCAGGCAGTCGTTGACGCGCTCCCAGCCCTGACCACCCGGCCCTGACACCGCCATGCCCACGAACGGCATGTCGAAGAACACCCGCAGCAGGCGGTCCTGTTCCGAATGCGACTGCATCAGCCGCAGGTTGCGCTGAAGCCATTGCTGACGCCCCACCAGCGCCCCGGCACCGGCCATCAGCAGCCAGACCAGCAACAGGGCTCCGCCGGTCCATGCCGCCTGCCGATGCGCCCCGGCCACCAGAGGCGCGCGGTCCCGCTTGACCACCACCGACCAGTCGTCGAGCTCCAGGCCACGCACCGCCGCCAGGCGACCATCATCCTCCTCGCCCAGCGATCCGATCCGCACCGCCTCGCCGGAACCGCCGCGCAGCAGGCGGCTCTCCAGCTGCGCAAACTCCGCCGGGGGTTCCACGCGCCGGGCCGATTCACCGTCCAGCCGCATCACCACCGGCGCGCGATCGGACGGATGACTGACCAGCCAGGTCGCCGCATCCCCGTCTTCCAGGTCGATGGCGGCCCCGAGCAGCGGAGCCAGGCGATCCAGATCGGCGGAAAACAGCACCACCGCCAGCGGTTCAGAGTCGCGATCGGCGGGGTGATGCAAAGGCGCGGCCCAGTGCAGCCGGGTCGCCCCTGCGTCGTCCACGGCATCCACGTGCGCCCGGCTGACGGCTCCGGTCTGCATCGCTTCCACGCGGGCCGCCCTGGCCGCCGCGCGCTGGAAGGACGCATCTCCCGCAACCAGCAGTTCCGCGTGTTCCTCCGCCCCCAGGATCGCCACGGAGCGATAACCGTAGGCCGTCCGTATCGCCTGCAGGCGGTTCTCCAGTGTGGTGCGCGCGACCTCGGAGTCGTGGCGCTGCAGCGAACGGACAAACGCGGTGAAACCACGCGCATCCGCCAGGATTCGGGCATCTCCGGCGCGTTCCGCCATCCACCGATCGACCAGTCCGCCCTTGAGAAAGGCAGTGGCCCGCAGTTCTTCGCGCACCTGCTGATCCGCGGTGGCCTGAGCAATATGGAACGTGCCGAAGGCGACACCACCGACCGAACCGGCGACCGCCACCGCCATGGCGACCCAGACCCAGGGCTGGCGACCGCGCAGCAGTGTCAGGCCGCCCCCGTTACGCGTCCGCGCGCCTCGGCGACCCCCGAATGTCCGCATGGCCAGGTACAGCAGTCCGCCACTCACCCACACGAACCCCAGGCCCTTCAGCAGACTGACCCGAGTCAGGCTCGCCTCGATCCCGAAGCTCCACATGAAGAGCATGTCGGACAGAGCGACCCACAGGGAGCCCGCCACGAGATAGCCGAGCGCGATCAGTGCGGCCGGGCTGAGCCGAAACACCGGAGAACGGGAAAACATCAACACCGGACACCGGCTGGAAGACAAGACACGTAACGGGATCCCCTGTGTGAAAACCCCGGCTCTGCGGCCGGTTGAAGAATGGAAGCTTCCCCCTCGACAAGCCCCCCGGGTCGCACGCATGGTCTACGCTCGGAGTGAGGCTTCCCGAGAATGGCATACACCCTCGAGAATTTTACGCCCCCAATCCTGTCACAGTATTGAGCTGGATCAAGTCACCAACGCGCGACCATCCGCAAAAGGAGCCGCCCATGGACGTCAAGAACGAAAACGGCATCGTCACGCTGACGCTGGACAAGAAAACGGCCAAAAGCATCACCGAAAACCTGACGGAACTGAACGGCGAGGTCCGCAACGGCGCTCGCGCACTGTCTTCGGTGCTGCAGCAAGGCTTGTACGAGATGGAAAACGAGTTCCGCCAGCCACCGCACGCATTCGACGAACATGCGCCGCGCCAGCCCTCGATCGAGGACTGAACCAGCGACTCAAACGGGAGGAATGATCATGAATCTGGTCAAGGCCGAAAACGGCGAAATCGTCATCCGCATGCCCGTCGCCGAGGCCTCGGATGCGCTGTACACCCTGCGCAACCGGGCCGACGACCTGGACGACTGCGAGGACCTGACCGAGGCCCTCGAAGCCGCCGGGGTACCCATGCCCGAAGAGGAAGACCACCGGCGCTACGAATACATGCCCCCGGTCGACTGAGTTCGCGGCCGAGGCCACTCCCACAGCGCCCCGACCCGCCTGTGGGAGCCTGCTCGCAGGCGAACCGACCACCTCAGCCGTCGGCCGGGTTCGGACGGTCCGCGACCTGGATCACCCCGTCCTGCACCCGCACCGGGAAGGTCGGGATGGGGTCCTCGGCCGGCGGCGTGAGCGCCTCGCCGGTGTGCAGGTCGAATTCCGCGTCGTGCAGCGGGCAGGTGATGCAGTCGTCGTCGATTGTGCCGCCCGCGATGGGGAATTCTTCGTGCGAGCAGAGGTTCTCGAGGGCAAAGTAGCGGCCATCCACGTTGAACACCGCCACTTCGGTATCCCCGGCCTCGAGCAGCCGGTGGTCTCCGGGTTCAATCGAGCCTTCCGGCCCCACGTCGATCCATTCGGTCATGTGCGTCGTCCGCTCATTGGTCAGTGGATGGCGTTGTCAGTGGCTGGCGTTGGCGGCGGCCGTCGCCTCCGCATTCACTTCGAGCGAACGGCCACTCTCGGGATCATACGAAAACCGGCCGACCAGGCGCACTTCCTCGCCCACGCGGTCGGCGACCGCCGCATCCGGCGAAATCGCAACGCGGTTGCGCGGATGATCCTCGATCCAGTAATGCCGCGGATCATCGAAGGACTGAACGCGGCCGGTCACCTCCACCATCTCGCCGTCAAACTCCGCTGCGGAGCTGCTCAGCTGATCCAGGGTCACCGGCGCCGTAGTCTCCCCGCCGCAGGCCATCAGCACCAGCCCCAGCAGTGCCCCGGCCAACGCCGGACCGGCATGACGAATCCTTTCTGCTTGCATTGGTTCTCTCGATGATACAGTGAAACCACAGATTACCCGGCGCCCCCGGCCGGCACCCGAAACCGCCGCCGCTACAGGGTTTCGGACGGCGGCAGCGCCGGCAGTCTCAGGGTAAAGCGCCCCCCGCCGAGATCCGAATCGTTCGACAGCCGGACCGAGCCCGGCGTCCCGTCCTGCACGGTGTGCAGCTCGGCGATCATCGCGCAGAAATACAGGCCCAGTCCGGTCCGCCCGGCACCGCGCTCCAGCATCGCCTGATCCTCGGTGGTTCGCGAACCCAGCATGGGCTCCGGGAAACCGGGACCGTCGTCTTCCACCTGAAGCCACAGCTCGCCGTCGCGCACCACGGCCGACAGACGGATGCGACCGTGACAATAACGCACGGTGTTGGTCACCACGTTCTCCAGCACCGCCGTCACCAGTTCCCGATCGAGCACCCATTCCAGGTCCTCGTCGCAGTCGATTTCGGCCGTCACCCCGCTGTGATCCATCAGTGGCTTGCTGGACGCCCAGTAGTCCTCCAGCAGTTCGATCACCAGCAGCGGACGCAACCGCGGGGTGTAGAGCCCCTGCTGGTTGCGGTACAGCGTGAGCATCTGTACCAGGCTGTCGTGCACGCGATGGGCCTCGTACTGCAGCCGCGCGATGGTCTGCTCGTCGCAGTTGCACTCGCCGGTTTCCGGGTCGCGCAACGCCTCCAGCGAATTCATCGCCATCCCCAGCGAGTTCTTCATGTCATGGATGGAAATGGCGATGACGGTACCGAAATCGATGCTCTTCATGTCTCCCCCGGGCCGCCGTTCGATGTCCGCAGGCTCCGCGCGCGTTCGCCCTCACCCGCCTGCTCCAGCAGCTCCGGCAGCACCTCGCCCAGCGCCGGCGGCGGTGATCCGGCCGCCATGGCCGCATCCAGCTGGCCGAGCAACCCCGCACGATCCACCGCCACTCCGGCCAGCAGCAGGCGCAGACGCGTCACCACGACCCACCAGGCCACCTCCGGATGACCACGGTAATCACTCTCCAGGATCTGCAGTTTGGTCCGCGCCTCGCGGGTCGCCCCGCGCGCGATCAATGCCTCCAGCTGATACGCCATGTCACCCGGATGCGGTATCTGCATCTGGGTCGCCAGGGCCATCGCATGGCGCCAGGCCCGTGCGGCGCGCTCGTATTCCCCCTGCGCCAGGGCCAGCCGCCCCAGCGCCCGCTGCCGCGCCAGCGACTTGGGCGAGCGTTCCGCCGCCGCGACCAGCACGTCCAGCGCCTCGCGCTCGCGGCCGGTGCGTTCCAGCACGAACGCCAGCCGGTCATGCGCCGGCATGTAATACGGCGTCGCCGCAATGGCCGCCCGATACGCCTCCTCGGCGGCCGCGAGGTTGCCCTCGACTTCGGCCACCTCGCCCAGACGCGCCTGGGCCCAGGGCGGCGTGGTCTCGCCCGTCACCGCACGGGCGGCCTCGGCCGCCACGGCCGGCTCGCCCTCGGCCAGAGCCAGATCGCTGCGCAGACGCTGCAGGTCGGCGGCACGCCCCTCCCCTGCTTCCAGCATGCGTTCCGCCTCCGCCCGTGCCTGCCCGAAGTCGCCACGGCGCCAGTGCTGGTCCAGCGTGCGCAACGGGTCCCGCCGGCGAAGCGCCCGCTGCAGGCGTACTACCAGCAGTTCGCGATTGAAGGGCTTGGAAAGGTAGGCATCGGGGCCGCTCTCCAGCGCCCCCATGACCATCTCGTTGCTGTTCTCGGCGGTGACCATCACGAACACCGTGGCCGGTCCGACCCAGCCCTGTTCGCGGGCCCGGTCCAGCACCTGCTGGCCGTCCGGCCCGTCCCCCAGGTTGTAGTCGCACAGCACGATGTCGTAGCGACGCCGTTCCAGCTTGTCCAGCGCATCCACACCATCGCGCGCGAGATCGATGTCCTCGAAGCCGGAGGTCAGCAGCATCTCGCGCAGCGTCGCCCGCATATTGGCGAAATCGTCCACCACCAGCACCGCCAGGCGCGACAGCGGGCGCCCGGCAGAACCGGCACGGGAAGGGGGAGCGGCGGTCGACATGCGCGCAGTGTGGCGCAGCCGCCCGCCGAAACCAAGACCCGGAGCAGGGGCTTGTCCCGCACGCGGCGACGCGTCAGTACGGGGCGGCCGTCTCGCCCTGCAGTGCCCGGGTCAGGTTCACGCAGGCGAACAGCAGGATGATCGCCACCGGCAGGCCCGCGGTGATCGCCCCGGTCTGCAGCCCGTCCAGCGCCATCTCGCCGCCCACGATCAGCAGGGTCGCGGCGACCGCACCCTCGGTGATGCCCCAGATCACCCGCTGACGCTTGGGCGAGCGCGTGCTCCCGCGCGAGACCAGCGCATCGATCACGTGGGTTCCGGACCCCGACGAGGTAATGAAGTAGGTCGCGATCAGGACGGTCGCCAGCCCCGAGGCCAGATGGAACAGCGGCAACTGCTCCAGCGTGGCGTACAGCGCGATGGTCGTGTCCTCGGCCACCGCGGCCGCAATCCCCGCGCCGTCCCCGAACAGCTCGAAATGCAGCGCCGTGCCGCCGAACACCGCCAGCCACACGAACACGAAAAGGGACGGCAGGAGCAGCACGCCGGCAATGAACTCGCGGATGGTGCGCCCGCGCGAGACCCGCGCGATGAAGATCCCGACAAACGGCGACCAGGCGATCCACCAGGCCCAGTAGAAGATGGTCCAGCTCTTCTGCCACTCGGCCTCCTGCATCGCGCCGGCGGTCAGGCTCAGCTGCACGATGTGATTGAGATACTCGCCGATGGAGTCGAGGAAGAAGCGGATGATGAACAGCGTCGGCCCGGCCAGCAGCACGAACAGCAGCAACGCGGTGGCCAGCCACAGGTTGGCCAGGCTCATCCACTTCAGCCCGCGGTCCAGACCGGAGATCACCGCCATCACCGCGACGAAAGTGATCGCCCCGATGATCCCTACCTGGAACCACCCGGAGATCGGCATTCCGAACAGCACGTTGAGGCCGGTGTTCAGCTGCATCGCGCCGAAACCCAGCGAGGTCGCCAGGCCGAACAGCGTGCCGAACACCGCGAGGATGTCGATCACGTGCCCGATCGGCCCGTAGATCCGGTCGCCCAGCATTGGGTAGAAGATCGAGCGGATGGTCAGCGGCAGACCCTTGCGGAACGAGAAATACGCCACCGACAGGCCCAGCACCACATAGACCGCCCAGGCATGCAGCCCCCAGTGGAAGAAGGTGAAGGCCATCGCTTCGCTGGCCGCCTCCTGAGTCTCGCCCTCGCCGAACGGCGGGTTCTGGTAGTGGAGCATCGGCTCGGCCACGCTCCAGAAAATCAGGCCGATCCCCATCCCCGCACCGAACAGCAGGGAGAACCACGCCATGAAGCTGAACTCCGGGCGGTCCTCGGTATTCCCGAGGCGAATCCGCCCGTACGGACTGAGCGCCAGCCAGAGCAGAAAGGCGAGGAAGACGGTCACCGCCAGGATGTAGATCCAGCCCAGATACTCGGTGATGAACCCGTGGATCGCGGCAAAGGTCAGCGATGCCGTGTCGGTGAAGATGACCCCGAACAGCACGAAGGTCAGCACCACGATCGACGAGGCGGTGAATACCACCGGGTTTACGGTGGCAAAGAACGCATGCGGTCGTCCGAATATCATTCGTTCTCTCTCAGGTTTGTGAGTAGATCCGCTGGCCGCGCAGCCGTACCGTCAGGCCTCGCCCGAGCGACGGTAATGCTGCCGCAGCCAGCCCCCGACCGCCAGCAGCAGCGCCAGAACCCCCAGCGGCACCAGGGTCCAGGGCTGCAGTGCGTCGCCGTCCTCAATGGCCTCTGCCGCCCCGTAGAGCACGCTGGAATACACCCCCCATTTCACGCAAAGCCCCAGGGTCGTGGCCAGCAGGAAGGTCGCGCGGGGCAGGCCCAGCATGCCCCCGGCATAATTGATGACGGAATGCGGGAACCCCGGGAAGGTACGCATCGCCATCAGATTCAGGAAGTCGCCGTGCCGACGCAGGGCCTCCACCAGCCAGGGGTGGTGCCGCAGCGGGCCGCGATCCGCACCCAGACGACCCGCGAGCCAGTACCCGCCCAGCGCGCCCGCGACACTGCCGGTCACCAGCAGCGGGACCGCGACCCATGGCGCCACGAACGGCGCAATCAGCCACACCACCAGACTGCCCGGCAGTGCGAAGGTGAACAGGATCGCCATCAGCACCACCAGCCCCGCGAGCAGCCAGGGATCGCCGGTCAGCCGGCGCCCCGTCTCCAGGATCCACTCCGGATCACCGACGCCGATGCCCAGCCCGATCCCGAGCACCACCAGCCCGGCCAGCAACAGCGGACCGGCATGCTCTTTCAGGAAGCTCGCCATGGTCATTTCACGCCCGACGGGCGTATCGTGGAGACGCTGACAACAAAAACAGCGAGGAGAGAGAGCAATGCAGAACCGTTTCCTGTTGGGGGCCATCATCGGCCTGATCGCCGGTATCGTCCTGGCCTTTGCCTATGCCTACAACGCCGCGCCCGGACTGATGATCGTCGAGGACGAAAGCCAGTACGGCTACGCGGAAACCATCGATCGCATCGAGACCGCAGCCGAAGCCGAAGGCTGGGCGGTCCCGACCAAACACGACCTGAGCGGCACCGTGGGCGAACATGGATACGACGTCGCCCCGGTGACGGTCCTCGAACTGTGCCAGCCGGATCATGCCGGGAACCTCCTGAGCGAGGAAGACAACTATGTGGTGACCTCCATGATGCCCTGCCGCGTCTCGGTCTATGAACGCAGCGACGGCACCGTCATCGTATCGCGCATGAACACCAGTCTGGTGGCGCGGGTGTTCGGCGGCAGCATCGCCGAAATCATGGCCGAAGCCACCGAGGACAACGAACGCATCCTCGAAAGCGTCCTGCAGTAAACCGTCCCCGGCGCCCGGCCCGCCCGGGCGCCCTCCCCGCCCGCTTGTCCGCACGAGCGGCAACCACGATGATAGGCCCTCTCACGGAGATCCACGGCGGCCCGCGCCGCCCCGGCCACGAGACTGCCATGTCGTACCTCAAGGACTTTCCGAATGCCGAAGGCTATTTCGGTGATTTTGGCGGTGCCTTCCTGCCACCGGAACTCGAATCCCATTTCGCCGAGATCGAACGCGCCTGGCGCCAGCTGGCGCTGTCCGCGGACTTCCTGCAGGAACTTCGCTATATCCGCCGGCATTACCAGGGCCGCCCCACCCCGGTCTACTACGCACGCAACCTCAGCCGCGAGGCCGGCGCGCATATCTACCTCAAGCGCGAGGACCTCAACCACTCCGGGGCGCACAAGCTCAATCACTGCATGGGCGAGGCCCTGCTCGCGCGCCACATGGGCAAGAACAAGCTGATCGCGGAGACCGGCGCCGGCCAGCACGGCGTGGCCCTGGCCACCGCCGCGGCCTGCTTCGGCATGGAATGCGAGATCCACATGGGCGAGATCGACATCGAAAAGGAAGCGCCCAACGTCACCCGCATGAAGCTGATGGGCGCCGAGGTCGTCCCGGTGTCCTTCGGCGGGCGCAGCCTCAAGGAAGCGGTGGACTCCGCGTTCCAGTCGTATCTCTCGCAGGCCGACGAGGCCCTGTTCGCGATCGGCTCGGTGGTCGGCCCGCACCCGTTCCCGCTGATGGTGCGCAACTTCCAGTCGGTGGTGGGGATCGAGGCGCGCGAGCAGTATCAGGAACTGACCGACGGCCAGCTGCCGGAACAGGTGGTTGCCTGCGTGGGGGGCGGGTCCAACGCAATGGGCATGTTCGCCGGTTTCATCGAGGATCCGGAGGTGCAGCTCAACGGCGTGGAGCCGCTGGGTCGCGGCACCGAACCGGGACAGCATGCCGCCACCATGACCTTCGGATCCCCCGGCATGTTGCACGGCTTCAAGTGCATGCTGCTGACCGACGACGAGGGCAACCCGGCCCCGGTACATTCGATCGCCTCGGGGCTGGATTACCCCGGGGTCGGGCCCGAACACTCCTATCTCAAGACGGCCGGGCGGGTCGCCTATCACGCGATCGGCGATGATGAGACCCTGGATGCCTTTTACCGCCTGTCGCGGACCGAAGGCATCATCCCCGCCCTGGAGAGCGCCCACGCGGTCGCCTGGGCGGTGGCGCACGCGCGCGAGCATCCGGGCAGCACCATACTGGTGAACCTCTCCGGGCGCGGCGACAAGGACATCGACTACGTGGCGCGCACCTTCGGTCATGACCGGGCCGGCTAAAAACGACGCGTGCATTGAGGGATTGAGGGCTCCACCCACGGCGTGCAATCATCCGGTGATCACCAAAACAACGGAGGTATCGGGGTGAGCGACAACGACGACCTGCAAAAGCAAAAAGAAGAGCTGGAAAAGGCCTACGACACCGACCACGAGATCGGTGAGCAGAACATCAACCCCCTCGGACTGGACCTGCACAACCCGGTCTTCGTGGTCAGCGCCGGCCTGATCCTGCTGTTCGTGATCGGGGCCCTGCTGTTTCCCGACCAGGCCAATGACAGTCTGGGTGCTACCCAGACGTGGATTCAGGAAACCTTCGACTGGCTGTTCCTCTCGGCCGGCAACCTGTTTGTCCTCTTCGCCCTCGCTCTGATCCTCCTGCCGATCGGGCGCATCCGTATCGGCGGCCAAGACGCCAAACCCGACTTCGGGCTGCTCTCGTGGTTCTCCATGCTGTTCGCCGCCGGCATGGGCATCGGCCTGATGTTCTGGGCCGTGGCCGAACCGGTGGGCTACTTCACCGAGTGGTTCGGTACCCCGCTGGGGATCGAAGGCGGCACCGAGGCCTCCAAGCAAGCCGCGCTGGGCGCCACCATGTATCACTGGGGCCTGCACCCCTGGGCGGTCTACGCCATCGTCGGCCTGGCGCTGGCCTTCTTCGCCTACAACAAGGGGCTGCCGCTGACTATCCGTTCGGCGTTCTACCCGATCCTGGGCGAGCGCGTCTGGGGCCCGTTCGGTCACGTGATCGACACCCTGGCAGTGCTGGCCACCCTGTTCGGTCTCGCCACCTCGCTGGGTCTGGGTGCACAGCAGGCGGCCGCCGGGCTGGACTTCCTGTTCGACGGCATCGACGGCGGGCTGCAGACCCAGCTGGCCGTGATTATCGGCGTCACCATTATTGCCCTGCTCTCCGTGATGCGCGGCATCGACGGCGGGGTGAAGCTGCTCAGCAACCTCAACCTGATCGTCGCGGCCGTGCTGATGCTGTTCGTGATGATCTTCGGCGGATTCATCGCCTTCCTCGCCAACACCGGTACCACGCTCTCGGCCTATGTCCAGTACATCATCCCGCTGAGCAACCCGGTCGGGCGCGAGGACGAGACCTTCTACCACAGCTGGACGATCTTCTTCTGGGCGTGGTGGATCTCCTGGTCGCCGTTCGTCGGCATGTTCATCGCACGCGTCTCGCGCGGGCGTACGGTGCGCCAGTTCGTCACCGCCGTGCTGATCGTGCCCACGCTGGTCACGGTGGTGTGGATGAGCGTGTTCGGCGGCACCGGCATCGATCAGGTGCGCGACGGCATCGGCGCCCTGGCCGACGAGGGCATCACCGATTCCTCGCTGGCGCTGTTCCAGATGCTGCAGAACCTGCCGCTGGCCGCGATCACCTCGTTCCTGGCCGTGGTGCTGGTGCTGGTGTTCTTCATCACCTCGTCGGACTCCGGTTCGCTGGTGATCGACAGCATCACCTCCGGCGGCAAGACCGACGCCCCGCAGTCGCAGCGCCTGTTCTGGGCCACCATCGAGGGCGTAATCGCTGCCGTACTGCTGGCGGTCGGCGGAGCGGCCGCACTGGAGGCCCTGCAGGCCGGAGCCGTCAGCACGGGTCTGCCGTTCATGATCGTGCTGCTCGTCATGTCGGTCAGCCTGTTGATGGGGCTGTTCCACGAGCTGAAGCTGATCCGGATCGCCGAGGCCGAAGCAGCCGGCAAGGCGTAGAACCGGCCTGCCCCGCTGCCCGCTCCGTGTCCCGGAGCGGGCCAGGTCACCCGCCGGGAGCGTCTTCCGGCGGGTTTTTTGTTTTCCGGGATCCGGCCGACATCCGGGCGGATCCCGGCACGAATACAGGAGTCCGCTGCATGCGCCGAGAACGCGTCGAATTTCCGGGCCACCAGGGCCAGATGCTGGCCGGGCGGATCGACCGCCCCACCGGGCCCGTACGGGCCTGGGCCCTGTTCGCCCACTGCTTCACCTGCGGCAAGGACAACCGAGCCGCCAACCGCATCGCCCGCGGGCTGGCGGAGGCCGGGATCGCGACGCTGCGTTTCGACTTCACCGGCCTGGGCGACAGCGAGGGCGACTTCGCCAACAGCGGCTTCTCCTCCAATCTGGAGGACCTGCTGGCCGCGGCCGACTACCTGCGCGGGCGAGAGGCCGCCCCCGCCCTGCTGGTCGGACACAGCCTGGGCGGCGCCGCGGTGCTGGGCGTCGCCGGGCGCATCCCCGAATGTCGCGCAGTCGCCACCATCGCCGCCCCGTTCGAGGCCGACAGCGTGCTGGATCATTTCGGCGAGGCGCTGGAGACCATCGAAACCGAGGGCGAGGCCACGGTGAACCTGGCCGGGCGACCGTTCCGCATCCGGCGGGAATTCGTCGAGGACCTGCGCAGCCAGACCCAGGCCGAACGTATCCGCGACCTCGACCGGCCGCTGATGATCCTGCACGCTCCGGGCGACACGGTGGTGTCGGTGGACGCCGCGCGGCGCATCTTCGAGACCGCGAGCCACCCCAAGAGCTTCGTGTCACTGGACGATGCCGACCATACCCTGCTGGACCCGGCCGACGCGGAATACGTGGCCGGACTGGTGGCGGCCTGGGGCGCGCGCTATATCGGCGAAGAACGAGGAGATTCGGCGGACGCGGACGCGCCCGGCGACGGGACCGGAGTGACGGTCGAGGAAACCGGCGACGGCCAGTACCAGCAGGACGTACGCATCGGCCCGCATCACTTCCTGGCCGACGAACCGCCGGACGTCGGCGGCGATGGCACCGGCCCCAACCCCTACGAGCTGCTGCTGGCGTCGCTGGGAGCCTGCACCAGCATGACCCTGCGCATGTACGCCGCGCACAAGCAGCTGCCGCTGGAACGCGTCCGGGTGCATCTGCAGCACGAGAAGCTCAAGGGCGAGAACGGCCCGGTCGACCGCATCACCCGCGAGATCACCATCGAGGGCGAGCTGGATGCGAAACAGCGTGAACGCATGCTGCAGATCGCCGATCGCTGCCCGGTACACCGCACCCTGCACGGCGAGGTCCAGGTCGAGACGCGGGAGACCACCGCCCCCGGCACGGTCTAATCCCCGGAATGCAGCCCCGCCGCGGCGAGGAAATCCTGCAGACCGCGGGTGTAAAGCGTCCCGGACCGCAGGAAGCCGTCGTTGTGGCCACCGCACAGGCCCAGGATCGGCGGGATGCCCGGGGCCGCCGCCTGCAGGCGGCGCGCATGCTCGAAGGGCACGATCTCGTCCTCGCGCGCATGCACCAGCAGCAGCGGGGCTTCCAGGCGCCGGACATGTTCGACGACCGGATACGGGTGGCGGATCAGCCAGCGTACCGGCAGGAACGGGTAGATCTCCGCCCCCAGATCCGCCGCCGAAGTGAACGCGGACTCCAGGATCACCGCACCGGGTTCGCGCTCCGCCGCCAGGCGCGCCGCCACCGCCGCCCCCAGCGAGCGGCCGAACACCACGATGTCCTCCGTCGCGTAGCCGCGTTCCTCGCGCAGATAGGCCCAGGCGGCCTCGGCGTCGGCGTGCAGCCCCGGCGCATCCGGCCGTCCCGACGAACGGCCGTAGCCGCGATAATCGATGATCAGCACCGCGAGCCCGACCTCGTGGAACCGCTGCAGCGAATGCAGGCGATGCCCGATGTTGCCCGCATTGCCATGGAAGAACAGCAGCACCGGGGCATCCTCCTCCGGCCCCGGCAGATACCAGCCGTGCAGGCGCACGTCCGCCTCCGGCTCCAGCCACACCTCCTCGAAGTCCAGCCCGGCATCCGCGGGCGTGGAGGTCACGTCGCGCGAAGGCATGTAAATCAGGCGGTCCTGGGTCAGATAGACGGTCGCCACCAGCACGGCGTAACCCGTCGCAAGCAGGATCAGGAACCGGATCACATTGGCCATGCCCACGATCCTGAACATCCCCGTCAACGGGCGCAACTCGCGTACAATACGATCCGTACTGCCCATAGCCACCGACATGCCGCAAAACCCCATCCGCGCCTGAAACGGTCCTCGCGATGCGCCATTCCCTGTTGACCAACACCGAACTCCGCGGACTGGATCGCGACCAGCTTTTGCGCCGCCTGGCCGGCGGCGACGCCCCGGATGGCGCCCTGGCCTCCGCACTGGACCGCGCGCTGGAGTCGGTGGACGCCGCCGGTCTGGAGGCGCATGCGCTGGACGTCGCCGAGATCCTCCGCCACCTCAACGTCGACCGTCAGACCCTGATCGCCACCCTGCTGGTCCCGGTCTTCCTCGCCGGGCACGCCGACGCGAAGGCCCTGCGCCGCGACTACGGCGAACGCGTCGCGCAGCTCACCGAGAACGTCTCCGCACTGGTCCGCCGACGCTTCGAGACCCCGGCCGGCCGGCCCGAACAGGCCGAGCGCCTGCGCCGCATGCTGATGGCCATGGTCGACGACGTGCGCGCAGTGCTGATCAAGCTGGGATTCCGCGTACAGCACCTGCGGCTGGTGGTGAAGGAACCCGACACGGGCGCCCGCGCGCTGGCGCAGGAAACCCTGGACGTGATCGCCCCGCTGGCCAACCGGCTGGGCGTGGGTCAGCTCAAGTGGGAGATGGAAGATCTCTCGCTGCGCATCCTCGAACCCGAGACCTACCGCGATATCGCGCGCGGGCTGGAGGAGAACCGCACCGAACGCGAAGAGTACGTCGCGCGCTTCACCCGGATGCTGGAAAAGCACCTGGCCGATGCCGGGATCGAGGCCCGGGTGTTCGGCCGGCCCAAGCACATCTACAGCATCTGGAAGAAGATGCAGCGCAAGAACACCTCGCTGTCCGAGCTGTACGACCTGCGCGCCACGCGCGTGATCGTCGACCGGCTGGCGACCTGCTACACCGTGCTGGGCGTGGTGCACAACCACTGGCGCCACCTGCCCGGCGAGTTCGACGATTACATCGCCAACCCCAAGGACAACGGCTACCAGTCGCTGCACACCGCCGTGGTGGGACCGGAGGGAAAGTTCGTGGAGGTGCAGATCCGCACCCGCGAGATGGACGAATTCGCCGAACTCGGGGTCGCCGCCCACTGGCGCTACAAGGAAGGCGGGCGCGAGGACCGCGCCCTCAACCAGGCCATCACCTCGCTGCGCCAGCTGCTGGAAACCGACGGCTCCGACCAGAACCTGCTCGACGAGATCCAGAGCGAGCCGCTGCACCAGCGCGTATTCGTACTGACCCCGCAGGGCGACGTGCTGGATCTCGCCCAGGGAGCCACGCCGCTGGATTTCGCCTACGCCGTGCACACCGAGGTCGGGCATCGCTGCCGTGGCGCCAAGGTGGACGGTCGCATCGTCCCGCTGACCCACCGCCTGCGCTCCGGCGAACGCGTCGAGGTCCTCACTGCCCGCGAGGGCGGCCCCAGCCGCGACTGGCTCAACCCCAACCTCGGCTATCTCAACACCTCGCGGGCGCGGGCCAAGGTGCGCACCTGGTTCCGCCAGCAGCATCAGGACGAGCACCTGGCCACCGGCAAGCAGTTGTTCGACCGCGAATGCCAGCGGCTCGGACTGCACGAACGCATCCCCGATCTCGACCGCGACGAACTCGCGCGGCAGATGAAATACCCCGGGTTCGACGAGCTGATGATCGCGCTGGGCGCCGGCGACATCACCACCGGACAGATCGCCGGGCGCCTGGCGCACATGATCCGCGAGCGCCGCGAACGCGACAAGACCCGCGAGGAGACGCCCGCCGCGCCGAGCCCCCGTCGCCGCGAGGGCCGCCGCGATGGCGACGCCGCGGATCACAATGCCGAGGACATCCGCATCCGCGGGGTCGGCGGCCTGCTCACCACCCGCGCTCAGTGCTGCGATCCGCAGCCCGGTGACCCGATCATCGGCTTCATCACCCGCGGTGCCGGGGTCTCGGTCCACCGCGATGACTGCCCCAACATCCTCCACCTGCCGGAGGACAAGCGCGCACGCCTGATCCCGGTCAGCTGGGGCGATGAACCCGAAACCGAGATCGTGTCGCTGGAGCTGGAAGCGCAGGACCGCGCCGGCCTGTTCGCCGAGGTCGGCGGGGTGTTCTCGCAGAGCGGAATCAACCTGCTGCGAGTGAACACGCAGACTGATCCGGCAGATCGCAGCGTGCGCATGGAACTTGAGGCGGAGGTCTCCGACCTGAGCGAGCTGAGCGGCCTGTTCGACCGCCTCTCCTCACTGGAAAACGTTTACGGCGTCCGGCGCGCGCAGGATCCGGCAACCGCGCCGGCATCCCGCAACAACTAACCGGTGCGCCGGGCCGCCTGGTAGGCGTTCACGCCCTTGCGTCCGGCCTTGAGACCCTTGATCTCGTCCAGGGTCGCGCGGCGGAGCTGCTCCAGTTCGGGGACCGTCTCACGGTAGAACTCGGACAGGGCCTCCAGCGCGGCGCGCGACCGCGCCCCGGAGGTATCCGCCAGACGCGGATCGGAACCGAAGGCTTCCTCGATCAGCCCGCGGGCCTGGAGGTCCAGTTCCGGGAGGTCTTCCCAGGCCTCCTCGTGCACCGCGGTGCGCAGGCGCTGGAGAACGACCTCCAGGTCCTCCTCGAGTGAGGTCGCCGAAGAGGACGAATCGGCCATGCCGCCGGCCTAGCTCGCCCGGTTGGAGGCAGCGTTGCGGTATTCGGGCGGGATCTCGTCCCAGCCCGCCTTCACCTCGCGCAGGAGCTTCGACACCTCGTCCAGACGCTCCGGATCGTTGTGCAGGTTGGCCTCGGTCAGACGGCGCAGCATGTAGGAATACAGCGCGGCCAGGCGCTCGGCCAGTTCCGGATTGTGCTTGTCATCCAGCATCGAGCGCAGGGAATCGATGATGTCGATCGCCTTGCCGATACGTTCACCCTTGTAAGCGATATTGCCAGCCTTCATCGCACCCTTGGCCACCGCGATGCGTTCCAGCGCACCCTCGAACAGCATCTGCACCAGGCGGTGCGGATCCGCGACCTGCACCTCCGACAGCATGCCCGCCTGGCGGTAGGAATCCACGTTCTTTCTCATGTTCATGCCGTACATGCTCGCCTCCGTTGCTCTCCCCCCGAGAGGGTCGTTAAATCATGCCACCGCCCATGCCGCCACCGCCACCGAGCCTCTGCTGCAGGAAGTCACCCGTCTGCTGCATCTGGGCGACGGAGGTATCCATGCTGGAGAACTGGCGGACCAGCCGGTCTTCCAGCCGTTCAATACGGTCATCCAGCCGCTCGCGCTGACGGTCCACGCGATCCTGTTCGTTCTGCAGCCCGTCCTGACGGGTCTGAATCAGGCCTTCCGGCCCGGTAATACCCTGCAGGGTCTCTTCCATGCCGCCGGCGATATCGCGCACCATGGCGGACACGTCCTCGAACCCTTCGCGATCCATCACTTCGTCAAAACGCTGGGTGTCAAAAGACAGCGTGCCGTCACGCTGAGTCGTGATCCCGAGTTCGGCGAGTGTCTGGTTGTTGATGCCCTCGACCTGGGAACGCTCCGTCAGCGCATTGCTCATGCGGCTGCGCGCCGAGCGAACCGTACTGTCACCAGTGAGTACCGCGGCCTCATCTTCTTCGGCATCATAGGCGGTGAGCTCGTTGGTCTCGGAGACCATCGTGTTGTAGGCCTCGACGAAGGACTCCAGACCGTTCCGCAGTTCGTCCTGGTCCTCGCTCACCGAAACCGAGGTCTGCCCGACCCCCTCGAGGTCGATGGCCATGCCCTCGATGGTGTCCTCCAGGGTGTTGGAGGCGCTGGTGATCTCCATGCCGTCGATTGTCACCAGGGCGTCCTGTGCTTCAACGGTGACGGTCTCGGGATCCCCGAGATTCGCGAGCCGGTCCAGGTCCGCGTCGCCGTCCACTTCGACGTTGATCGTGTTTTGCTCGCCCGTGCTCTCGGACGTCATGGTCAGCCGCGGACCGTTCCCGTCGTTGACGATGGAGGCACGCACCCCGGCATCGGCGTCGTTGATGGCATTGCGCAGATCGTTGAGGGTGTCGCCCTCCTCCACGTCGAGCGAGACCGCCTCGCCATCACCCACCGAGATGCTGAAGGTGCCGGCACCGACCTCCTCGTCCGTGGAATCGAACAGACCGGAATCCGAGGCCACGGTCTGCGCCTCGGCCAGCTGCTGCACATCCATGTTGAAGTCGCCGTTGGGCGCATCCCCGGTGATCACCACCGAGGCCACATCCTCGTTACTCAGCGAGGCCGACTGCTCGGGCTCGAAATCCGCCAGATTCGATAGCGCCGAACCGATGCCGTCCATGCTGCTACTGAGCGAGCCATAGGCCGAGATCTCGGCCTCGATGCGTTCCTCGCGCTCGTTCAGGCGTTCCTCGCGCGGCGCACGCTGCGCGTTGACCAGATCGCCCACGATCTGATTGAGATCCAGCCCGGAACCGACACCGAGAGAACTGATGGCCATGATCGTTACCTTCCTGCCCGCTTCGCGGGTGTCCCGTCGTTTCTGATCAGGTTAACGGCCCTTCTGCCGAAAACTTGAGCGGATGAATCATTAAGGACCCCGGCCTGCTCCCCGCGGGTCACCCTCAAGGCTGAAGAGTCACCGTAGGAGCGGCTTTAGCCGCGAAAATGGCGCCATGAGCCCCCACATCCACATTCGCGCGCAAGCGCGCTCCTACAAGGACCGGGCCAGCGCAATAACGTTTTCAACATAGCAAGAACAATGCCGTCCGGCCCGAACCGCTCATGCCTTGTCGACAAATCCCGTGCCGCCAAGATCCCGCTCGTTCTCGAAATGCTCCGCCAGGGCCAGCATCTGCTCCGGCGGGATCTGGCGGATAATCTCGTCGCGGTCACCGTCCATCACCGTAATCACGGTACGGCCGGAGGAATCGTCGACACTGAATTCCAGCGAGCGCTTGCTGTTCTGCAGATACGCATTGATGGATTCCACCACCGGCTCCAGGTCGGAGGCCTCCACCGGTTCCGCCCGCTCGCGGTCCGCCGAACCGGAGCCTTCCTGCCGCACGCCGGGGTTCTCCCCGGCCACGACGGCACCGGTTTTCCGCTCGTCCGACACACTGTCGCCTCGAGGGCCCGTACCGGTGGCCGCCCCCCCTATCCCGGCGTCGCCGGAACGCGACGGAAGGGCCGGAGGCAACGCCCCGGGCGGATTGTTGTTGATCATGTCACTCATTGAACAAGCCTCCATGGGCCGCCCCAGAGCCATCCCCCGGAGCGGCCCTTGCGGTCAAGGAGAGTTTACTGCAGCAGCCCGAGGACATTCTGCGGCACCGCATTGGCCTGCGACAGCACCGAGATGCCGGCCTGCTGCAGGACCTGCGCCCGGGTCAGTTCCGCCGTCTCGGCGGCGAAATCCGCGTCCATGATCCGCGACCGCGCATCCGACAGGTTCTCCGCCCCGATCTCCAGGTTGGAGATGGTGCTCTCGAACCGGGTCTGCACCGCACCCAGCTCCGAACGCAGCGAGTTCACCTGATCCAGCGCCCCGTCCAGGGCACCGATGGCCTGAGTGGCGGTATCACGGGTCGTCACGTCGATCTCGGTCAGATTGACCTGCACGGCTTCGTCCCCGTCACCTGCTCCATCGCCGAAAAGCGTTACGTCAGCGGCGCCCTCGATCTCGGCCGTGCCCCCATCCACATCAAACCCGGCGTCAAAGGCCCCGGTAATCGAAATCGAAGTCTCGCCTTCGTTGTTCACCCGCAGCGCGGCCTCCAGGCTGGCCTCCGAGATCACCTCATCATCGATGGCCTGGGCAGCAATCTCCTCATTGATTGCACGAACCACGTCATCCATGGTCTGGACGTCGTCTCCACCAATGCCCACTGTAATGTCGGTATCGGTCCCGTCCACGCTGATGGTGATCGTACCGTCAAAACCCTCCAGATCACTGAGCTGGTCCGAATCCAGCCCGCCTGCGCCGATCACCTCGGTCGCTCCCAGCTGGGTGGTCCGAGCATCCACGCCGCTCACATTGGTCATCTGCCCCTGATTGGCACCGACCTGGAAGAACAGATCCTCCACACTGCCGTCCAGGATGTTCTGACCGTTGTACTCCGTGTTGTTCGCGATCCGGCCCACTTCCTCCATCAGCTGCTGGACCTCGTCGTTGATCGCCTGGCGGTCCGAAGCGGAGTTCGAATCGTTCGCCGCCTGCACCGCCAGCTCGCGCGCCCGCTGCAGCGAATCGCTCACCGTATCCAGCGCACCCTCGGCCGTCTGGGCCAGAGAGATCCCGTCGTTCGAGTTGCGCACCGCCTGATTGAGGCCGTTGATCTGCGACGTAAAGCGCTCCGAGATCGCGAGCCCGGCCGCGTCGTCCTTCGCGCTGTTGATCCGGAGACCGGACGACAGGCGCTCCAGACTCTGGGCCAGCGCGCTCTGGGAGTTGTTCAGATTACGCTGGGCATTCAGTGACATCACGTTCGTGTTGATGACCTGAGACATGGCAGTTTCTCCTCGTTCCATGCGGCCCCGAGGCGGGGCCAACAGCCCCGTTACGGGGGCCAACCGCGCGGACAGTAATCCGCTCCTGTCTTCGGTAACGGCCGAGCGGCAAGCACCTTTAGCCCCACCGGCAATTTTTTTCCGCCCCGCTCCGACGCGCCATGTCGCGCTGCAACGCCTTCTCCACAAATTCTGGCCGACCCCGGCGGCAATTTCCTGCCGGCCCCGGCCCCGGCCCCTGTGGGAGCGCGCTCGCGCGCGAAAACGGCATCCCCCGAAACCACCGGCCTTCACGATCTCCCCCACCACAAAAAAGGCCCGCCCCGATCACTCGGGACGGGCCCTCGGACGGCCCTATTACAGGCCCGGAGGAAACCTCCGCCTTACTGCAGCAGACCCAGCACGTTCTGCGGCACCGCATTCGCCTGCGACAGCACCGAAGTCCCCGCCTGCTGCAGCACCTCGGCGCGCGTCAGCTCCGCCGTCTCCGCCGCAAAGTCCGCGTCCATGATCCGCGAACGCGCATCCGACAGGTTCTCCGAGCCGATCTCCAGGTTCGAGATCGTGCTCTCGAAACGGGTCTGCACCGCACCCAGCTCCGAACGCAGCGAGTTCACCTGGTCCAGCGCACCGTCCAGCGCACCGATCGCCTCGGTGGCCGAGTCCCGCGTGGTGACGTCGATATCGGTGAGATTGACCTCCGCCGAGTCCGTCGCACCATCAAACAGATCGGTATTTGTGCCATCCTGCTCTACGGAAAATTCCGAATCAAAGGCGCCAGTGATGGCAATTCCCTGATTTCCATCGTTATCCACACGAACCGAGGCCTCCAGGTTGGCATCGGATACCGCTTCCGCCGCATCGTCGTCGCCGGCGGCCACATCCGCAATCTCACTGTTGATCTCGCGAACCACGTCATCAAGGGTGTCGACGTCATCACCCAGTGCCACCGTTACCGCACCATCTTCGCCTCCAACGTCGATCACGATGTCTTCCTGATCGGAGAAATCGAGATCCGCGAGAGTATCGGCGTCCAGGGTGTCCCCCACAGCTTCCTGCATCCCCAGCTGGGTGGTGCGCGAATCCACGCCGTTCACGGCCGTCATCTGCCCCTGGTTGGCACCGACCTGGAAGAACAGATCCTCCACACTGCCGTCCAGGATGTTCTGACCGTTGTACTCCGTGTTGTTCGCGATCCGGCCCACTTCCTCCATCAGCTGCTGGACCTCGTCGTTGATCGCCTGACGGTCCGACGCCGAGTTAGAATCGTTCGCCGCCTGCACCGACAGCTCGCGCGCACGCTGCAGCGAGTCGCTCACCGTATCCAGCGCACCTTCGGCGGTCTGCGCCAGCGAGATCCCGTCGTTCGAGTTGCGTACCGCCTGATCCAGACCGTTCACCTGACTGGTGAAACGCTCCGAAATCGCCAGACCCGCCGCGTCATCCTTTGCGCTGTTGATGCGAAGACCCGACGAAAGACGCTCCAGCGACTGCGAAAGCGCACCCTGCGACTCGTTCAGATTACGCTGGGCGTTCAGCGACATCACGTTCGTGTTGATCACCTGGGACATGTCGTCCTCCTTCCTCTGCTTGCCGGCCAGTCATTGCCGTTCCGGCGGCAATGGTGGGTTCGAGATTGCCTCTCACACCCCGTAACGACTGCTCCCCGGCAACCTTTAACCCCAAACGGCACAAAATTTCCGCCCCCTTGCCGCCGGGCCCCACCGCACACAAAAAGGCCCGCCCCGATCACTCGGGGCGGGCCCTCGGATGGCCCGCGGCACGGGCCCGGAGGAAACCCCCGTCTTACTGCAGCAGGCCCAGCACGTTCTGCGGCACCGCATTGGCCTGCGACAGCACCGAAGTCCCGGCCTGCTGCAGCACCTCGGCGCGCGTCAGCTCCGCCGTCTCGGCGGCGAAGTCCGCATCCATGATCCGCGAACGTGCATCCGAAAGGTTCTCCGATCCGATCTCCAGGTTCGAAATCGTGCTCTCGAAACGCGTCTGCACCGCGCCCAGCTCCGAACGCAGAGAGTTCACCTGATCCAACGCGCCGTCCAGAGCACCAATCGCCTCGGTCGCGGAGTCCCGTGTGGTCACATCGATATCGGTCAGATTGACCTCCTCCGAATCTGCGTCCGCAAAAAGATCGCCACCATCCTGATCTACGGAAAACTCGGAATCAAAGGCACCAGTGATGGCGATACCCTGATTTCCATCGTTATCCACACGCACCGAGGCCTCCAGGTTGGCATCGGATACCGCTTCCGCCGCATCGTCGTCGCCGGCAGCCACCTCCGCGATCGCGCTGTTGATCTCGCGGACCACGTCATCAAGCGTATCGACGTCATCCCCCAGGTCCACAGTGACCGCGTCGTCTTCATCTCCGACATCAATCACGATGTCTGCCTGATCGGACAAATCGAGATCCGCAAGAGTATCGGCATCCAGAGTCTCCCCCACGGCTTCCTGCATACCGAGCTGAGTAGTCCGCGAATCCACGCCGTTCACGGCCGTCATCTGCCCCTGGTTGGCACCGACCTGGAAGAACAGATCCTCCACACTGCCGTCCAGGATGTTCTGACC
>NZ_QKMA01000002.1:0-66062 GCF_003208255.1 Thioalkalivibrio sp. ALE21 | reverse complement strand
CATGTCGTCCTCCTTCCTCTGCTTGCCGGCCAGTCATTGCCGTTCCGGCGGCAATGGTGGGTTCGAGATTGCCTCTCACACCCCGTAACGACTGCCTCCCGGCAACCTTTAACCCCGATCGGCAAAAAATTTCCGCCCGCTTGCCGCCAGACCCCACCGCACACAAAAAGGCCCGCCCCGATCACTCGGGGCGGGCCCTGGGATGGCCCGCGGCACGGGCCCGGAGGAAACCTCCTTCTTACTGCAGAAGACCCAGCACGTTCTGCGGCACCGCATTGGCCTGCGACAGCACCGAAGTCCCCGCCTGCTGCAGCACCTCGGCGCGCGTCAGCTCCGCCGTCTCGGCGGCGAAGTCCGCATCCATGATCCGCGAACGTGCATCCGAAAGGTTCTCCGAACCAATCTCCAGGTTCGAAATCGTGCTCTCGAATCGCGTCTGCACCGCACCCAGCTCGGAGCGGAGTGAACTGATCTGGGTCAGCGCGCCGTCCATCACCCCAATGGCCTGAGTCGCGGTATCCCGCGTGGTCACGTCAATCTCGGTCAGGTTGACGTTGTTGTCCCCACCGTTATTGATATCGCCCTGGTTATCGAACAGGGCTGCCCCCAGGTCGTCACCATCCTCGTCGAGCGCCTGTCCTCCATCCACCGTGAAGCCGGTATCAAACGCTCCGGTGATCGAAATCGAGGTCTCGCCCTCATTGTTGACCCGCAACGCCGCCTCCAGGCTCGCATCGGAAATCACGTCATCCTCGGTCGCAGCCTCGGAGATCGCGCTGTTAATCGCTCGCACCGCATCGTCCATCGTCTGGATGTCATCTCCATCGAGGGCCACCTCGATAGGGTCATCAGCACCATCGACAGTGATCGTGACATCGCTGTCACTGAACCCGGCAAGCTCCTCGAGCTGAGACGAGTCCAGGGCGCCGTCACCCACCACTTCCGCGGCACCCAAATTCGTGTTGCGCGCATCCACGCCATCCACGCCAATCATCTGGCCCTGGTTCGCGCCCACCTGGAAGAACAGGTCCTCCACGCTGCCATCCAGGATGCGGCCACCGTTGAATTCGGTGTTGTTCGCGATCCGGCCTACCTCGTCCATCAGTTGCTGGACCTCGTCATTCAGCGCCTGACGGTCCGACGCCGAGTTGGAATCGTTCGCCGCCTGCACCGCCAGCTCGCGGGCACGCTGCAGCGAGTCACTCACCGTATCCAGCGCACCTTCCGCCGTCTGCGCCAGCGAGATCCCGTCGTTCGAGTTGCGTACCGCCTGGTCCAGACCGTTGATCTGGCTGGTAAAGCGCTCGGAAATCGCCAGACCCGCCGCGTCGTCCTTCGCACTGTTGATGCGAAGACCCGACGACAGACGCTCCAGCGATTGCGCAAGCGCGCCCTGAGACTGGTTCAGGTTGCGCTGCGCGTTCAGCGACATCACGTTGGTATTGATGACCTGGGACATGGTTGTTTCCTCCGGAACTAGGGTGCCGGCGGGGCCGGCTGAGGCAATCCTTCTGCGGCGTCATGCCGCCTTCGATTCCCTTAACGACCGTCACTCCGGGACCTTTAGGCCACTGCCGCCGATTGCTGGCAACGGTTCACCTCGCTCACCTGCACCAGGTTCTCCAACGTATGCAACAATCCCGGCATCATCCTTCCCGGCATACAGGAACCGTTTGTGCCCAGTCAGCCCCGATGGCTCCTACATCCAACCGCAAAGCAATTGACGCTGGGCGGCGATGCCCGGCTGATCGTGGACCCGGAGTCCGGCCTGAACCGCTACGGCTGCTCACCAATGCCTCGGGATGAAGCCTTCAGCTTCGCTTCTTCCACCGCCACATCGATCTCTCGGCACGGGTATGAAGCGGCATGCCGACTGCATGACTGCCTTTTCCAGGACGAAACAGAGCGAATAGCCGAAGATCGGCTTCACGATGTAACAAGCCACCTGGCATCCACCCTGACGCGCACTTTGCAGATCGACACCCGGAAACCGGGAGTGCTGCTCTCGGCATCCGGAACGGACTCACAGATGCACGCTACGGCGATAGTAGCCTGTTCCGAACGTTCTCCGTTGGTCAGCGTCGTCTGCGGCAGCGACGAAACCGGCAGTGGTACTCCTTACTCAGTAACTGGGCGACATTTCGACGGAGTCACTGCCGTTGGGCATATCGTGGAAAAGGGAACAAGGATCCAGGGATTCCCCGAAATCCAATACCTGGGCGTGCCATTCAGGGATGATCGGGGCCGCAACAAGTCCCCCGAGGAGCTCGACCAGGAGGTCCGGCAGGCCGTCGCTCACTCCGTCCATCGGGGATATGTCGTCCTGCTGCACCTGATGGACCAGTCCAAGCTCGGGTGCATGGCGCCCTCACTCAATCTCGTCGACGAACTCCGGCAGCGGTTCGGAGACGCCGTGCAGGTCATCGTGGATGCGTGTCAGCTTCGTCTGGACATGGAGGACCTCGCGACGCACCTTGACCGAAACCACATCGTTCTCATCACTGGCTCCAAGTTCTTTACTGGCCCCCCCTTCAGTGGCGCTTCTCTCTACCCTTCTTCCATGGTCGAGCGCTGGTCGCGTACGAACCACCGCCTGCCTTCCGGCCTCTCGAATTATCTTGATCGTTGCACATTACCGGACTGGCTCGCCCGGGCGACGCCGCCCCTTCCGGCTCCGGCTGACATCGGAATGCGACTTCGCTGGACCGCTGCGCTTGAGGAAATGTCGCGCTATTTCGCCATCCCGCGTTCCGAAAGGATTCGCCTCCTGGACGATTTTGGCCTGCGAATCAAACGTATTCTCGATGAATACCCCGAACTTCAGCCGATCCAGTCCCCACACCAGCGCTCTGCCATCAACAACAATGGTCAGGGGCCCGAACTTTCAAGTCGCCCCACCCTTATCCCGTTCCGCATTGCCGCGCCCGGCCACGACACCCTGCCCCCCGAACAGGCGGGTGCCCTGTACCAACTACTGAACCAGGAACTAACCCAGCACTCAATGGGCAGGCATATGCCGCACGATCTCAGCTCACGGGCCTGCCACATAGGGCAGCCTGTCCCGTTGGGGAATGGACTTGGTGCAGCAATGCGCATAAGCATTGGTGCACGCATCATTGCCGGGTGTCGGGACCCGGAAACCAGCATTGTGGATTCAGGCTTCCTCAAGGTAGAAGAAGAAAAACTCCGAACTGTCTGCAGCAAAATACAATTTCTTGCACGAGCAATCACCCGCAGCATCTGACCCGCACCCCGACACGTCGCAAGGGGAGACGGGCCTGCCATTCGGGCCAGCTCCAGCGTGAGCCCGTTTCACAGGACAAATCACCTCACTTCCTGATCGCTCTCTGTCCGACAAGCTGTACCGAGAGAGCCGCATTGCCCTCACCATGTTCGCGCTGGAATTCCATCCCCTCGCGCACATGCGGCGCAATCTGCATTGCTGCATTGGCCTCGAATATGACGATGTTGCCTTCGGCATCCGGGGAACAATCGATACCGCAAATATCCAGTCCGGTCTGCTTGAGTGCGTGATGGACGGCTTCCCACCCCTGGTTTGAAAGCTCCCCTTCGGGGTTCACGAGAAAGTTTCTGGCTCTTTCGTACAAGTCAGGCCGTTGGCGCAGCAATTCAGCCGCGGAATCTCCATGAACGTTCCACTCCGGCGTGAAATAGGCATGCGCTGGATGCAGTTCATCACCGATCAGGAACGCACGAAACTTCCGGAACAGTCCCGTTGCCGGGTCCCGGGTATCCAGCCATTCGATCAGATACAGTTCTCGCACCCGGTCCGTTACCTGCATGCGGCGCAGTTCCCGGCGGTTTTCGATCCGGTACATCCAGCGCCCGGTCTGGAGCCCGGCCGAACGCAGGATCACGGGGTACTGGATCCCGTTTGACTCCATCGCCTCCTCGACCGCCATCACCGGATCGGAGACGTCCTGAACGGGAACCGCGACCGTCTTTGGAAACCGGACACCGGGCGTATTCGCGAACCGCCGGGCGTTGGCATCCCGACGGGTCTGCAGAATCCTTGACGGATGATTCACGACCGGCAATCCGAGCCTCTCCACGAGTTCTTGCGCCGTTGCGAGTTCGTCCGGGGATTTGTCGGCATCGGTGATGGAACACAGGACGACATCCGCCGGGGGTGCCTGATCCATCAGCTCCGGGCGATCCTGGAGAGCCTCCGCATACACATCGCTGGTGGGATATCCGGCTCGTGCCACATGCGTACTCAGGTCGTTTCCGGTCTCGAAGGTGATCTGCCCCGACTGCCGGTTGATCCGTGGCGGCGTCCGACTCATTGCCTTCAGAATCAGGACATGCGGCTTGCCGTCATCCCCTTCGCGGGTCTGGAACCCCCTGTCGGCCAGGGCCTCGCGACACTCCGCAACCGCACCCTCACGGTCACCCGTCATGCCTCTGAGTGCGCCTGCCTGCAGGCGGAGTGAAGAAGGCCCGTCGGGACGACGCTCCACATTGCCCCGGGCCACCTCCAGTGCGGACTCCAGCTCCCCCAGACGGAGACGCGCCAGGACACGCGCGTTGGCCCACGTCGACGACTCCGGATCAAGCTCGGCCAGTCGGTCTGCCGCGGCGATCATGGCCTGACTGTCGTCGTTGGCACGGCCGATGCGAAACAGGCGCTTAAGGTCATCCTCGGTCCCGCCCCGTTCCGCGGCCCGATGGGCGGCCTCCAGCGCCGACGGCATCTCCAGGCGCTCCCGCGCGATCGTGAGCGCACGCCAGACCTCACCCTGACGGTCCTGGCCCGTCAGCCGCGAGAGTTCACGTTCCGCACGCTCGGTGCGTCCCTGCTCCAGATGCTGCAACGCGGCCTTGAGGGTCAGCGGCGCGCTGTTCGAACGTTTACGGGTTTTGCGGGCCAATCGAGATCTCCCCATGCTAGGCTTTTGGCGATCTTACCGTAGCGGCCGACCCGGCCAACATTTGAACGATACGGCAACGTTACGCACCGCCGTGACCGTCAGGAGACCGAGCAACCGCCATGTTCAGAACCATCATGCCACTGTCACGCGCCGGCGACTCTCTGGGTGTCGAATGGGAGGCCGGTTTCGAATTCGCGCGCGGCAGCGAGCGCGTGGAAATCGGGCTGTCCGAATGTATTCAGGCCGCCGCGGCCATGCCCCTGGCCCTGGTGAAGGATCCGGAACAGGAAGCTTTCCGCGTGGTGGCGGTCATGGGCGTGGAGGACAACGACAACCTGCTGGTCGATGACGACGGGCACTGGCATGCGGGTTACACGCCGTCCGCCCTGCGCCTCTATCCGTTCACCCTGAGCGGCGGCACCAACGGAGCCGATCCCGAACTGGCCTACGACGCGGCCAGTGGCATGGTGCATGTCGGCGGCTCGCAGCGTTTGCTCGATGACGGACAACCGACGGAACTGCCCGAGCGCCTGATCAAGGCATTGCGCTGGATGGAGGAAGACAAGATCGCGGCACGCATCGCCGCACAGTCACTGGAGGTGGCCGGCGTGGTGGGGCCATGGGAACCCTCGATCACGCTGCACGGCGAGGAGGTATCCCCCCGGGGTCTGTATGGCGTTGACCAGAAGGCACTCGCGGGCCTGCGCGGCCCCATGCTTGAAGCCCTGAATGACGCCGGCGGCCTGCTGCTGGCCCATGCCCAGCTCGTCTCAATGAACAATTTCCCATTCCTCGGTCGTCGCCTGCACGAAGCCGAGAAACAGGCGCGACCGATGCTTTTCGACGCCTGAACGGAACGAAGCGCGGATCGGCCAGGGGGCTGGCCTCCTACGGTTGAACCCGTGCCCCCCGGCAGGAGGCCGGCCCTCCGGCCGATCGGGCCCGGGGGATGGCTGCCAGCGAGGGCCCTACGCGGTGAGGGTCAGGGCCATGACCACCAGGGCCACGGCCTCGACGATCTCGAGGGTGGCGCCGGCGGGGTCGCCGGTGAAGCCGCCGAGCCAGCGGCGGAAGAACGCGGCCAGGGCGACCACGGTGGCGCCGGCGGCGATCAGGGCGATGATGGCGCCGGGCAGGCCGCCGGCCACGCCGAGGATGACCACGGCGATGGCCGTGGCCACCAGTACTCCGGCGGCGGCCCGTTCGGGCAGGTTCGCCGCCATGTCGGCGCCCAGGCCGGCGGGATTGAGGTAATCCGCGAGGCGGAACAGCAGCACCAGGGCGGCGCGGCCGAGGACCACGGCGATCACCAGCGCCAGCCACTGCGCGGCGGCCACCAGCGGCACCAGTGCGGCGAACTTGACCAGCAGCACCAGCATCACGGTAGCTACCGCGATCGGGCCGGAGGTCGGGTCCTTCATGATGGTGCGGGCGCGCTCGGAGTCGCCGTGGCTGCCCACGCGAGCGTCCACCGTGTCGGCCAGCCCGTCCAGATGCAGCGCGCCAGTGATCGCCACCCAGCCGGCCAGTACCAGCGCGGCCAGCAGCAACGGTTCGGCGCCCGGCAGCAGGGCCAGCAGCATGCCGCCGACGGCCAGCAGCAGGCCCAGCACCAGCCCCACCAGCGGGTAGAACAGCAGCGAACGTCCGGCGTCTTCCGGGCGCGGGGCCTCGGCCAGCAGGCGCGCCGGCAGTGGCACCCGGGTGAGGAACACCAGCGCCAGCCACAGCGGGGCGAGCGTGGCCGGCCGGCTCATGCCTGCACCCGCGCGGGATCGACCCGGTGCAGCACCGCCAGCGGGGCCTCGATGCTCAGCAGTTCGGCCAGCGGGATGCCCTCGAAGTGCGCACGCAATACGCGGATGACGCCGCCGTGGGTGACCACCAGCGTGCGCGCGGTGCCGGGGGTGGCCACGCTCTCGCGCCAGCCGGCCAGCACGCGCTCGCGGAACGCACCCAGCGCCTCGCCTTGCGGCGGCGGGCAGCCTTCCGGATCCTGCCAGAAGCGGCCCAGCGCGTCGGCCTCGGTCTCCATCAGCGCGGCGGCGCTGCGGCCCTCCCAGGTGCCGAAGTGCAGCTCGCGCAGGCGCGGCTCCACCACCAGCGGCACCTCCCAGCGCTCGGCCCAGGCCGAGGCCGGCCCCTGACAGCGCTGCAGCGGCGAGGTCACGATGCGGTCCCAGGCCGGTTCGCCGGAGTCCAGACCGGGTGGGCGCCGGCGTGCCAGTTCACCCTCCATCGCCGCCTGGCCGCGCGCGGTCAGCGGCACGTCGCTGCCGGCGCCGCAGAAACCCTCGCCGGTGGTCTCGCCGTGACGCAGCAGCCCGACCCGCGCCCCGTCGCCGGCGGACGCCCCCGTACTCACGCGCCCGCTCCGGACTCGTCGTCCGCCACCCCGGCCTCGTCGAAGGTCGCCATGCCGGCGTGCAGCTCGCAGGCCATGCGCAGCAGCGGCACCGCGGTCGCCGCGCCGCTGCCCTCGCCCAGGCGCATGCCCAGATCCAGCAGCGGCTGCGCACCCAGCGCCTCCAGCACACGGTCGTGGCCGGGCTCGGCGGAGCGGTGGGCGTAGAAGAACCAGTCCCCGGCCCCCGGGCACAGCCGCGTCGCCACCAGTGCCGCGGTGCTGGCGATGAAGCCGTCCACCAGCACCGGCTGGCCGATCTGCGCGCTGGCCAGGAACGCACCGGTCAACCCGGCGATCTCGAAGCCGCCGACCCGGCGCAGCCACTCCAGCGCCGAATCGCCGGCCTCGGCGTGCAGGGCCAGCGCGCGTTCGATCACCTCGGCCTTGTGCCGCACCCCGGCCGGGTCCAGCCCGGTCCCCGGGCCCGCCAGCGCGTCCGGCGACGCCCCCAGCAGGCCGCAGGCCACGGCCGCCGCGGCGGTGGTGTTCCCGATGCCCATCTCCCCGCCGATGAACAGCCCCCCGCCGCCCTGGCGCGCCCGTTCGGCCGCCTGGCGCCCGGTGTTCAGCGCACGCTCCAGCTGCGCCGGGGTCATTGCCGGCTCGCGCGCGAAGTTGGCAGTGCCCGGGCCCAGGCCGGCGCGGATCACGCCCTCGGGCTCGGGACCGCCGGGCAGCGTGCCCAGGTCGATGATCTCCAGTCCCGCGTCCAGGCTGCGCGCGAGCACCGTGATCGCCGCCCCGCCGGCGGCGAAGTTGGCGACCATCTGCGCGGTCACCGCCTGCGGAAAACGCGAGATGCCTTCGGCGACCACGCCATGGTCGCCGGCGAACACGGTGATCCACGGGTGCGGCGGGTGCGGGCACTCGCGGCCCTGCAGCGCGGCCAGGCGCTCGGCCAGGGTCTCCAGGCGGCCCAGCGAGCCCGGCGGCTTGGTCAGCCGTTCCTGTCGGGCGCGGGCACGCGCGGCCGCCCCGGCATCCAGCGGCGCGGCGGGGACATTCAGCCAGTCACAGTCTTCGGTCACGCGCGTTCCTCGCAGGTCGATGCGGTCATCAGGCGTTCACTATCGGGCCCTTGAGCACGTGCGGCAGGCCGGCGACGGTCAGCACCACGCGGTCGAGATCGGCGGCCAGGCGCTGGTGCAGCGCACCGGCCTCGTCGGCGAAGCGCCGCGACAGCGCATCCAGCGGCACGACCCCCAGCCCGGTCTCGTTGCTCACCGCGATGATGCTACCCGGCAGGGTCGGCAGCGTGGCGATCAGCGCCTCGCGCTCGCGCTCGATGTGCGCCTCGTCCTCGGTGCACAGCAGCTGGGTCAGCCACAGGGTCAGGCAGTCGATCAGCAGGCAGCGATCCGGCGCCGCGGCCTCCTGCAGCCGGGCGGCCAGGTCGTCGCCGGCCTCGATCAGGTCCCAGCCGGCCGGCCGCCGGCGGCGGTGCTGTTCCACCCGCCGCAGCATCTCGTCGTCGTCGGCGCGCGCGGTGGCCACGTAGGTCACCGGCTGTCCGGACGCCAGCGCCAGCTGTTCCGCCATGCGGCTCTTGCCCGAACGCACGCCGCCCAGTATCAGGGTTCTCATGACCGGGCGCCCCCTTGTTGCACGTGCAGCAGGTCCAGCAGTCGGTCGATGTCCATGTGTTCCTCCAGTGCGTCGGCCAGACGCTCCAGGCTCGCCTCGCGCAGCGCGTCCAGATCCACGGCGGCGCCGTCCGCCTCCAGCCCGGCCCAGGCCAGCAGTGCCCCGGCGGCGGCCGGCTCGTCGAACACCCCGTGCACGTAGGTGCCGGCCACTGCGTCGTCCGTCGAACGAGCGCCGTCCGGCCCGGCGGCCAGTTGCAGCACCGGGCGTTCGCAGTCCGCCCCGGCGGTGTGCCCGGCGTGGATCTCGTAGCCGCGCACCGGCGCCGCCCGCTCCATCACGCCCTTGCCGGTCACCTGCCGCAGCTGCTTGGCCGGGCGCAGCGTGGTCTCCACGTCCAGCAGGCCCAGCCCGACTGATGAACCCGGGGTGCCCTCGACGCCTTCCGGATCGTGTACCGCGCGCCCCAGCATCTGGTAGCCGCCGCAGATCCCCAGCACCCGACCACCGTAGCGCAGGTGGCGCATCAGTTCGCGTTCGAAGCCCTGTTCGCGCAGCCAGGCCAGGTCGTCGCGCACCGCCTTGGACCCCGGCAGGAGCACCAGATCCGCCGGCTGCAGCCGCTCCCCCGGCCCGGCGAAGCGCAGGGACACCCCCGGGTGCAGGCGCAGCGGGTCGAAATCCGTATGGTTGGAGATCCGCGGCAGCGCCGGCACCACCACCCGCAGGGCCTCGCCCTCGCCGCTCGCCCACGCGTCACTCGCCGGGGCCGCCTCGCGCAGCAGCGCGTCCTCGGCATCCAGCTGCAGCCCGGACAGATACGGCAGCACGCCCAGCACCGGCTTGCCGGTCTCGGCCTCCAGCCAGTCCAGCCCGGACTGCAGCAGCGCCGGATCGCCACGAAAGCGGTTGATCACGAAGCCGGCCACCCGCGCCCGTTCGCTTTCCGCCAGCAGCGCCAGCGTACCCACCAGATGCGCGAACACCCCGCCGCGGTCGATGTCGGCGACCAGGATCACCGGGCAGTCCACCGCCTCGGCGAACCCCATGTTGGCGATGTCTCCCGCGCGCAGGTTGATCTCCGCCGGCGAGCCGGCCCCTTCCACCAGCACCGCGGCATATTGCGCCGCCAGACGCCGGTGCGCCGCCAGCACCGCCTCGCGCGCCACCGGCTTGTAGTCATGGTAGGCGCGCGCGTCCAGCTCCTCCACCGCGCGGCCGTTGACGATCACTTGCGCACCCCGGTCGCTGGAGGGCTTGAGCAGCACCGGGTTGAAGTCGGTATGCGGCTGCAGCCCGCAGGCGGCGGCCTGCAGGGCCTGGGCCCGCCCGATCTCGCCGCCCTGAGCGGTCACCGCGCTGTTGAGCGCCATGTTCTGCGGCTTGAACGGCGCCACCGCGATCCCGCGCCGGCGCAGCACGCGCCCCAGCCCGGCCACCAGCACGCTCTTGCCGGCATCCGAGGTGGTGCCCTGGACCATCAAGGTGCCGCCGGTGTCAGTCATCACTCAGCTCCGTAAGCGCGGCCTCCAGGCGCTGCCAGCCCGCCTCGTCGCCGGGCAGCCCGAAGCGCAGGCTGGCCGGCTCGTCGAAGCGCCGCACCAGGATCGCCGCGCGCGCCAGCCGGTCCTGGATCTCCTCGGCACGTTCGCTGCGCACCCACTGGAACAGCGCGGTACCGCCATCCGGGGCGAGTCCGTGTGCGCGCAGCAGGGCCGCCAGGCGTTCGCCCTCGCCCGCCAGCTGCACGCGCCGCGCCGACTGCCAGCCATGATCCGCCAGCGCCCCGGCCGCGACCTGCCGCGACGGCCCCGGCACGCTCCACGGCCCCAGGCGCGCGCTCAGCGCCCGGCGCAGCGCCTCGGGCGCGAACACGAACCCGACGCGGGCCCCGGCCAGGCCGAAGAACTTGCCCAACGAGCGCAGCACCACCAGCCCGTCACGCGGACCATCGGGCACCAGACTCAGCTGCGGCTCGCTGTCGACGAAGGCCTCGTCCACCACCAGCCAGCCGCCGCGCCGCGCCAGCCGCGCGTGCCACTCGCGCAGCTGCGCGGGCCCGAAGCGCGTGCCGGTGGGGTTGTTGGGATGGATCAGGACCAGCACGTCGAGCGCATCCAGCACGGCCTCGATGGCGCCGGCCTCGGGCTCCACCGGCTGCACGACGTGGCCGCAGGCGCTCCAGGCGCGGGCGTGTTCGTTGTAGCCGGGGTGCAGCACGCCGACCCGGGCCTGCTCGCGGCCGGCGCCCTCACCCCACAGCGCCGGCAGGGCCTGGATCGCGGCCTGGGACCCGGGCAGCGGCAGCAGGGCGTCGCTGCCGTAATACGCGGCGGCCGCCGCCTCCAGCCCGTCGTCGGCCTCCGGCAGCCGCGTCCAGGCCTGCGGCGGCAACGGCGGCACCGGCCAGCCCCGCGGGTTGATGCCGGTGGACAGGTCCAGCCAGTCCTCGACCGGATGCCCCCAGCGCCGGGCCGCCGCGCGCACGCCCCCGCCATGGCGCGACTCCGGCGTCGCGCCGTCCCGGGATCCGGACCGGGTGTCAGGCGAGGACAACGAACGACACTCCGATCACGATCACCGCCATCCACAGCGCCAGCGCGCGGTCCACCAGCGCCATCGCGCGGCGGATGCGCGCGGCCCCGGACGCGGCGACATCTTCCGATGCGGTCTCCGGGGCCATATCCGGGGCCACGTCCGGGACCGGCTCGGGCCCCAGCGACGGCCGCCACTCGCGCCGGCCGTGGTAATACGCATAGCCGCCCAGACGCACGCCCAGCGCGCCCGCGCCGGCGGCCATCACCGGCCCGGCGTTGGGGCTCTTCCACGCGGCGGCCTGTTCGCGCCAGCAGCGCAGCGCGCTGCCCATACGCCCGGCGGCGGCATAGGCCAGCGCGGTCAGGCGCGCGGGGATGTAGTTGAGCACGTCGTCCAGCCGCGCGGCGGCCCAGCCGAAATGGCGGTGGCGCGGCGTGCGATAGCCCCACATCGCATCCAGGGTGTTCACCAGCCGATAGGCCACCACACCCGGCGCGCCGGCCACCAGGAACCAGAACACCGTGGCGAACAGCGCGTCGTTGCCGTTCTCCAGCACCGATTCCACGGTCGCGCGACTGACACCGTCGGCATCCATCTTGTCGGTCGCGCGCGACACCAGCATCCCGGTCCCGGCGCGCGCCCCGTCCAGGTCGTCCTGCTCCAGCGCCACCGCCACCCGCTCGGCGTGCTCGTCCAGCGAGCGCCAGCCCAGTGCCAGCACCAGCACCAGCAGGCTGACGATCCAGCCCCAGGCGAGACTGGCCGCCCAGGCCGCCAGCACCACCCAGGGCAGCACCAGCACCGTCAGCAACAGGGTGCCGCGCAGCCGGCTGTCCGCGTGGAAGCGCCGTTCCAGCCCCTGCGCGAGGCGCCCGAAGCCCGCCAGCGGATGGAAGCGCCGCGGATCACCGAACAGCCGGTCCAGGGTCAGGGCGCCCAGCAGGACGAGAAAGGCGGTCACGCGCTGTTCTCCTCCCGGGAGCCACCCCGGAAATCGTCGCCGACGTCGTCCTTCGGATCGGGGACCGGGGTCGAACCCGCCCGGCCCCAGCAATCCTCGAACACCAGCTCGTCCAGCGGACGCCGGGTATCCCAACCCTCGGTCTCCAGCATCGGCTCGTCGTAGAACGCCTCCACCTCACCCAGGCACAGGATCGCGATCGGGTGCGCCCCCTCCGGCATCCCCAGGGTGCGCGCCAGCCATTCCGGCTCGAACAGCGACACCCAGCCCATGCCCAGGCCCTCGGCACGCGCCGCCAGCCACAGGTTCTGGATCGCGCAGGCAGCCGAACACAGGTCCATCTCCGGCAGGGTGCGCCGGCCCAGCACGTAGCGCTCGCGCCCGTCGGTCAGCGCGACCACCAGGATCTCCCCGGCGTCGCGGATGCCCTCCAGCTTCAGCCGCTGGACCTCGGCACCGCGTTCGCCGCAGGCTTCGGCCGTGCGCTCGTGTTCGGCGGCCACATGGCCGTGGATGCGTTCGCGCAGCGCCGGATCGGCCACCCGCACGAAGCGCCAGGGCTGCATGTAGCCGACGCTGGGCGCGCGATGCGCGGCCTCCAGCAGACGCCCCAGCACCTCCGGGTCCACCACCGTGCCGGCACGGAAATGCCGCATGTCGCGGCGCTCGTTGATGGCGCGGTAGACCGCCGCGGCCTCGGCAGGCGGGAAGGCGTTGGCGGAAAGGTCCGACGAACTGGCCGGCCGCGAACCGGACGGCGGGGCGGATGACGGGGTGTTGCGGGACATGCGAAGTCGTCTCCCGGCAGCGGGCGAGATGGGTGCAAGGGTGTCGCGAGGATCCGGCGCATGGCCGGACGGGAAGGCAGGATGATACGCGTTCGCACCCGCCCTCTCCAGTGCGCCCGGTCACACACGGCCCTGCCGCGGGCGGGCTCTCCCGCGGGGGCCGTGACACTCCTGTTATGATATTGCGTCCTTGCAGGCGCGGCACACCGCCGGTTGCGGCTTTTTCCCGCCGGGGCACCATCCGCGCCAGCCCCCCGGAACCGGAAATCCAGGAACCACTGCGCATGTCATATCGTTCGAACCTGTTGCCGGCCCTGCTCGCGGCGAGTGCCCTGCTGCTGAGCCCGGCCGGCCACGCCGCCGACAACGACTCCATTTCCGTGATCGACGACACGGATCGGGAAGTCCGGCTGGACGCCCCGGCCGAGCGGATCGTGAGCCTGGCCCCGCACATCACCGAGGTACTGTTCGCGATCGGCGCCGGCGACCGCGTGATCGGCGCGACCGACCACAGCGATTACCCCGAACCGGCCGCGGACATCCCCCGGGTCGGGGGCTACACCAGTCTCGACCTGGAACGCATCCTCGCCAAGGAACCCGACCTGGTGGTGGCCTGGGAGAGCGGCAACTCGCGCTCGCACATCGAGCGCCTGCGCGAACTGGGCCTGACCGTCTACACCTCCGAACCGCGCGGGTTCGACGGCGTGGCTTCCAGCATGGAGCGCATGGCCGAACTGGCCGGCACTGCGGAACAGGGCCGCGCCGAGGCCCAGCGCTTCCTGCAGGAGATCGAGGCCCTGCGCGCCGAATACGCGGATCGCGACCCCGTCCCGCTGTTCTATCAGGTCTGGGACCAGCCACTGATGACGGTGAACAACGAACACCTGATCGCCGAGGCCATCGAGGTCTGCGGCGGCGAGAACGTGTTCGGCCACCTCGACCGCCTGGTACCGCGCATGGACCGCGAAGCGGTGATCCACGCCGACCCCGAGGTCATCATCGGTGGCGGCATGGGCGAGGACAACCCCGCCTGGGTCGAGGCCTGGCGCGAATGGGACAACATGCTCGCGGTGCGCCGCGACAACCTGTTCTTCCTGCCGCCGTCGCTGCTGCAGCGCCACACCCCGCGCATCGCCGAGGGCACCGCCCTCATGTGCGAGGAGCTGCAGACCGCCCGCGACCGGCGTCCCGAATCGCCGTAAGTCCCCGTGACCCGATCCTTCCTGCTGGCGGCGGGCGTGCTGCTGCCCGCCTCGCTGCTGTCGCTGGTGGTGGCCCTGGCCTGGGGCAGCGTGGCCATCCCGCTCGGCGAGCTCCCGCGGGTGCTCACCGGCGAGGCCTCGGCGCTGCACGCCACGCTGATCACCGAACTGCGCCTGCCACGCGCGCTGGCCGCGTTCGCCGCGGGCGGGCTGCTGGGCGTGGCCGGCGCGCTGATGCAGGTGCTGCTGCGCAACCCGCTGGCCGACCCCTACGTGCTGGGCCTCTCCGGCGGCGCCTCGGTGGGCGCTCTGCTGGCCATGCTCGCCGGGCTGTCGATGTTCTCGGTATCCGCCGCGGCCTTTGCCGGGGCCATGCTCTCCACACTCATCGTGTTCGGCCTGGCGCATGGCACCGGATCCTGGACCGCCACCCGCCTGCTGCTGACCGGCGTGGTGGTGGCCGCCGGCTGGGGCGCGCTGATCAGCTTCCTGCTGGCGGTCAGCCCCACCGCGGAACTGCCGGGCATGCTCTACTGGCTGATGGGTGACGTCTCGCATGCCCGCCATCCGGGCCCGGCCTGGGGCGTGCTGGTGTTCGTGGTGCTGGCGGCCATGCCGCTGGGCCGCACCCTCAACGTCCTCGCGCGCGGCCCCATGCAGGCCGCCGCGCTGGGCGTGTCGGTGCGCCCGGTCGAATGGTCGATCTACATCGCCGCGTCGCTGATCACCGCCACCGCGGTCACCCAGGTGGGCGCAGTGGGCTTCGTCGGCCTGATCGTGCCGCACATGCTGCGTCTGGTGTTCGGCAACGACCAGCGGGTGATCCTGCCCGCCTCGGCGCTGGCCGGCGGCATCCTGCTGACCCTGGCGGATACCCTGGCGCGCACCATCATCGCCCCGGAGCAGCTGCCGGTGGGCGTGATCACCGCAATGCTGGGCGTGCCGGTGTTCCTGTTCCTGCTGTACCGGAGCCGCTGAGATGAGCCGCGCCGACGCACATGCCGATGCCCTCAGCGTGCACGAGGCCCCCACCGCCGACACCCTGCTGGCCACCCGCGACCTGGTGATCGACATCCCCGAACGCGCGGACTCCTCGCCGCTGCACCTGACCGTCAACCCCGGCCAGTGCTGGGGCATTCTCGGGCCCAATGGCGCCGGCAAGAGCACGCTGCTGCACACCCTCGCCCGCCTGCGCCCCCCGCGCGCCGGCGGGATCGAACTGACCGGGCAGCCCCTGGGCAGCCTGTCGCGGCCGGATCTGGCACGGCGCCTGGGTCTGGTGTTCCAGAACCACCATGACGGCTTCCCTGCCACCGTCCTCGAAACCGCGCTGATCGGCCGCCACCCGTACCTGCGCCCCTGGGACATCGAGACCCGCGAGGACGTCGACGCCGCCCGCGCCGCGCTGGCCACCGTGGATCTCGACGGCATGGAGAGCCGGCAGGTGGATACCCTCTCCGGCGGCGAACGCCAGCGTCTGGCCCTCGCCACCGTACTGACCCAGGACCCGCAGGTCCTGCTGCTGGACGAACCCACCAGCCAGCTCGACCTGCACCACCAGGTCAGCGTTCTGCAGCGCGTGCGCGAAATCGCCGGCGGTGAACGCCGCGCTGCGGTGATGGCCCTGCACGACGTCAATCTGGCCGCCCGCTTCTGCGACCACCTCCTGCTGATGTTCCCCGACGGCGGCGCCTGCTGGGGCCCCACCCGCAGCATGCTGGTGCCCGCCGCGCTGGAACGCCTGTACAACCAGGCCCTGAGCGTGGGCGAGGTGGACGGCCACCCGGTATTCCTGCCCCGAGTGGAGTAGCCCATGGAGTTTCATCGCATCCTCGAAGGCACGACCGATCCTGACAGCCTGCAGCGACGCCTGACGGTGCCCGCCCTGCCAACAGCCTGCGAACTGATCGACAACCTGGTCGAAGACCGGGGGACCGCCCAGGGCGTCATCTATTGCCTGTGGGGCGAGTTCCGCGTGAACCGCGAGCTTATCCACGGCGGCGTGCGCTTCAGCCTGCCGGACTGCCCCAACGGCGTGGCCTGGACCCTGACCACCGGCCACCCGCCCGACGAATCGGCCGTCGTACTGCATCTGACCATGCATCGGCGCGAACACGAGCCCGACTTCATCGAGAGCCTGGAGGCCTTCGCCGACGCGTGGCAGCTCCCCTGACCGGCAACAACGCGCCGGATCGGACCATGCAATTTTCTTTTCGTTTTGCGGTCGGTATGGTGCAGACTCGACGCGAAGGAGAACGCCATGAACCCCACGCCACCGGACAGCATCCGCCACTCGCACCCGACGCAGGACGGCGCGGGCGTGAAGATCCGCCGCATCCATGACTTCGGCGGCGGCCTCGACCCGTTCCTGATGCTGGACGAGCTGAAGACCGCCCCCGGCGACGAAGACGTGGGCGGCTTTCCCGACCATCCGCATCGCGGTTTCGAGACCTTCACCTATCTGGTGCGCGGCGGCGTCAGCCATCGCGATTCCATGGGCAACGAAGGACAGGTGCAGGCCGGCGGCGCGCAATGGATGAGCGCCGGCCGCGGCGTGATCCACTCCGAGACCCTGCATCCCGATCCGGAAGGGCTGCACGGCTTTCAGCTGTGGGTGAACCTTCCGGCCGCGCGCAAGATGGAGCCCCCGCGCTATCGCGACGTCGGCACCGACGCCATGCGCCACCTGCCGGAGGAAGACGCCCCGCTGGACTTCAAGGCCGTGGCCGGCTCCTGGCAGACCAGCGCCGGCGACACCGAGGGCCCGCTCGGCCAGATCGGCGAAGGCGCGGGCATGGCGGATCTGAGCCTGCCGGCCGGCTATCGCCTGTCACTGGCCGTGCAGCTGGACGAGCGCGTGCTGGGCTACGTCTTCGAGGGCGCGCTCACCGGCCTGAACGCCGGCGAACTGGGCGTCTGGCACGGCCACACCATGATCCACCTGATCGCCCGTCAGGACAGCCGCGTCCTGCTGTTCAAGGGCCGCCCGCTGGCCGAACCCATCGCCCACTACGGCCCGTTCGTGATGAACAGCGACGCCGAGATCCAGCAGGCCATCTCCGACTACCAGTCCGGCCGCCTCGCCGCCCGCCCCGCCAGCATCGACTGACAACGGGGCCGCGGGGCCACGCGCCCACGCGACGGCGGCGCACGAATTCAATGCATTGTCCCTGTCTGCATTCAAGACCGGCCCTTCCAGTACCCCGGCTCTCGATGAAGGTTCATCACCGCAATGACGAGGACACCTCCCTCTTCCGCGGAGTAAAGCACTCCATACGGAAACCTCCGTACCAGGGCCCTCCGGATATCTCCGTCAAGCACTGGCCAGGCCGCTGGATACGATACGGCCCTCTGAACTGCCGAATACACTTCCACAGAAAGATCGTATCCGAGGCCAGGCTCGATCTCTTCGTAGTAGCCCACAGCCTCACGCAATTCGCGCTCAGCTTCCGGATGAAAGCGGAAGCTCATTGAGATTGCTCGCCCCAGATCTTCGCAAACACTTGTTCTCCGGGAACGGCCTCCACATCACCGGAACGAAACTCCTTCAATCGCTCCTGCGCCACCGAAGCCCATTTTTCATCGATCCGGGATTCGGGGGGATTGAGACTGCGCAGAAGCGAATCGACCACCAGCGCACGCTCCTCAACTGGGAGTGCCTCGGCTTCATCAATCAGGTCCTTGATCCTCATAGATCACCTCTCACGTAGATCCTGTTACTTCCGAACGCCAGCCATCAGACGCTCAAGACACGATCGGCCCCCGGACGGTACTACACCACAATACTCCGCGACGCGGGCCTACCCCCGCGCGTCGCGTTCCCAGTTCATGCAGCGGCGCACGGCTTCCTTCCAGCCGTGGTACTGGCGGTCGCGCGTGGCGGCGTCCAGCTGCGGCTCGAACACGCGTTCGATGCGGCTGAATGCGCGCAGGTCGTCGCGGCTCCACAGGCCCGTGGCCAGACCGGCCAGGCCGGCGGCGCCCAGGGCGGTGCTCTCGGTGATGGCCGGGCGCTCCACCCGCACCCCCAGCTGGTCGGCCTGGAACTGGACCATCAGATTGTTGGCCACCGCACCGCCGTCCACCCGCAGGGTCTGCAGGGCCAGGCCGGAATCGGCCTGCATGGCCTCGATCACGTCGCGGGTCTGGTAGGCCAGGGCATCCAGCGTCGCGCGCGTCACGTGCTCCTTGCGCGTGCCCCGGGTCAGGCCGAAGATCGCCCCGCGCGCATGCGGATCCCAGTACGGCGCCCCCAGCCCGGCGAAGGCCGGCACCACGTAGACCCCGCCGGCGTCCTCCACCCGGCTCGCGAAGTACTCCGACTCCGCGGCCGTATCGATCAGGTGCATCTCGTCGCGCAGCCACTGCACGGCGGCCCCGGCGATGAAGATGGAGCCCTCCAGGGCGTATTCCACCTGCCCGTCCAGGCCCCAGGCGATGGTGGTCAGCAGGCCGTGTTCCGAGGTCACCGGGCGGGTGCCGGTGTTCATCAGCAGGAAACAGCCGGTGCCGTAGGTGTTCTTGGCCATGCCCGGCTCGAAACAGGCCTGGCCGAACAGGGCCGCGTGCTGGTCCCCGGCCATGCCGGCCACCGGCACCCGCGCGCCGCCGAACATCTCCGTGCCGGTGTGGCCCAGTACCTCGCTGGAGGACACCACCTCGGGCAGCATGGCGCGCGGGATGTCCAGCGCTTTCAGCAGGGTGTCGTCCCACTGCAGGCGGTGGATGTCGAACAGCATGGTGCGCGAGGCGTTGGTCACGTCGGTGACGTGGCGCTCGCCGCGCGTGAGGTTCCACACCAGCCAGCTGTCCATGGTGCCGAACAGCAGGTCGCCGTTGCGGGCCTTCTCGCGCGCGCCGTCCACGTGATCGAGGATCCAGCGGATCTTGGTACCGGAGAAATAGGCGTCCGGCAGCAGCCCGGTGGTCGCGCGGATATGGCCTTCCAGACCCTCGTCGCGCAGGCGGTCGCAGAGATCCGCGGTACGCCGGTCCTGCCACACGATGGCCGGATGGATCGGGCGGCCGCTGTGACGATCCCATACCAGCGTGGTCTCGCGCTGGTTGGTGATGCCGATGGCCGCCAGCTGCGCGGGCTTGATGCCATTGCGCTCCAGCGCCTCGCGCGCCACGCCGATCTGGGTGCCCCAGATCTCCATCGCGTCATGCTCCACCCAGCCGGAGTGCGGGTAGGACTGGGCGAACTCTTTCTGCGCGACCCCGGCGATACCGCCCTCCAGATCGAACAGGATGGCCCGGCAGCTGGTGGTGCCCTGGTCCAGGGCGAGGATGTATCCGTTGGCCATGATGTCCTCCCGCTTGATCCGCCTCGCCCCGAGTTTCAGGCGAGCGCGTCCGCATCCGCAAACTGCAGCGCCGCCAGCCGTGCATACAGCCCGCCCTGCGCCAGCAGTTCGGCATGGGTGCCCTCGCCGACCACGCGGCCGCCGTCCAGCACGACGATCCGGTCCGCCGACTGCACGGTGGCCAGCCGGTGGGCAATGGTCAGCACGGTGCACGCGTGCCGCACCTCTTCCAGCGCCGCCTGCACCTCGCGTTCGCTTTCGGCGTCCAGCGCGCTGGTGGCCTCGTCCAGCAGCAGCACGGCCGGCTCGCGCAGCAGGGCGCGGGCCAGCGCCAGACGCGCCCGCTGGCCGCCGGACAGGCGCACGCCGCGCTCGCCCAGCGCGGTGTCCCAGCCTTCCGGCAGCGCCTCGATGAACCCCCGCGCATGCGCCGCCTCCGCGGCCGCCTGCAGCGCCGCGTCGGACGCATCCGGCACGCCGTAGGCCACGTTTTCGCGCACGGTCCCGGAGAACAGCACCGGCTCCTGCGGCACCACCGCGATGTGCCGGCGCAGTTCGTCCGGCCGCAGGCGGCGCAGGTCGTGCCCGTCGAGCCGGATACAGCCCGCATCCGGGTCATGAAACCGCAGCAGCAGCCGGAACAGGGTCGACTTGCCGGACCCCGACGGTCCCACCAGCGCCACCGACTCGCCCGGGCGTACCCGCAGGGAGACCCCGTCCAGTGCCGGCGGCTGCGGGCGCGTCGGATAGGCGAAGACCACGTCCTCCAGCGCGATCTCGCCGCGCACCGGGTCCGCCAGGGCTTCGGGGTGTCGTGGCCAGGGCGGCCCGGAACGGACCTCCGCGAGTTCCAGCAGGCGCTCCGCGGCCCCGGCCGCCCGCAGCAGTTCATTGGTCACCTCGCTGAGCGCGGCGATCGAACCCGCCACCAGGGCCGCGTAGAACAGGAACGCGGCCAGCTCGCCCGGGGTCATCATCCCGTCCAGCACGCGGTGGCCACCGATCCACAGGACCCCGGCGATCAGGCCGAACATCAAAAGCATCACCGCAGCGGCCAGCAGTGCGCCGGTGGCGGCCCGGCGCGTGGCCATGCCGAAGGCGGCTTCCACCGCCGAGGCATGCCGGCCGCGTTCGGCGTCTTCCTGGCCGTGGGCCTGCACCGTCTCGATCGCGTACAGGGTCTCGTCAGTGCGTGCGCCCACGTCCGCGACCCGGTCCTGGGTCCGGCGCGAGAGCCGGCGCACCCGGCGCCCCAGCAGCCACACCGGCACGGCCACCGCCGGCAGGCCGGCCAGCAGCAGGACCGCCAGCGGCGGACTGGACAGGAACATCAGGACCAGCCCGCCGACGATCAGCAGCAGGTTGCGCGCGGCAATGGTCAGGGTGGTGCCGACCACGGTCTGGATCAGCGTCGCGTCGGCCGTCAGGCGCGAGATCACCTCGCCGGTGCGGGTCTGCTCGAAAAACGCCGGATCCAGCCGGATCACATTGGCGAAAACCGCGCGGCGCAGATCGGCCACCACCCGTTCCCCGAGCCACGTCACCAGATAGATGCGCGCACCCACGCCGATGGCCATCACCGTCACCACCACCAGCAGCAGCACCAGCGCGCGGTTGAGCCCGGCGGGGTCCTCGGGACCCAGGCCAGCGTCCACCAGCAGGCGCAGCACCCCGCCGAAGGCCAGGATCGCCCCCGAGCCCACCACCAGCGCCACCAGCCCGAACACGATCCGCCGCCGGTACGGCCGCAGGAATGCGAGCAGCGGCATCAGGACCCGCAGGTTGCGGGCCGCGGGGCGCGGGGTGTCGGCGTCGTCCCAGTTCATGCCGGCTGCCGGCGGTGGGGGAATGCGGGTGCGGAGAGGGTCATCCGCCGGCTGCGACGAATTCGACGGTGTTCCCGTCAGGATCGCGCACAAAGGCCGCGGGACGCCCGGAACGGCTGCGCTGCGCGGGGAAACCCGCCGCCTCCAGCCGTGCCAGCAGGGCCTCCAGCCCGTCCACCGCCAGGGCCAGATGGCGGTCGCGGCCCCCGGCGACCCCGCGCTCCACCGGATCCGGGTTGGGCACACCCAGCAGATGCAGGGCGCGCCCGTCACCCAGATCGAACCAGCGCCCGGGGAACCCGAGATCCGGGCGCGGCAACGGCGCCAGCCCGAGCAGATCCCCGTAGAACGCGGCCGAGCGCTCCGGTTCCGCCACCACCACGCTCACGTGGTGCACCCCGCGCACCACGCCGTCGCTCATGCGACCGCCCCGTCTCCCGGGGTCTGCAGCAGCACCACGGTCTGCGCGGCGAGACCCTCCTCGCGGCCGGTATAGCCCAGCCGCTCGGTGGTGGTGGCCTTCACGTTGACCGCGTCCGCCGGCAACCCGGTGTCCGCGGCGATGTTGGCGCGCATGGCCTCCACATGCGGGCCCATGCGCGGACGCTGCGCGATGATGGTGGCGTCGATGTTCACCGGGACCCAGCCCGCCGCGCGCACCCGGCGCAGGGTCTCTTCCAGCAGGTCGCGGCTGTCGGCACCGGAGAACGCCGGATCGCTGTCGGAAAAGTGGCGGCCGATGTCGCCCAGACCGGCCGCCCCCAGCAGGGCATCGCACAGCGCGTGCAGCAGCACGTCACCGTCGGAGTGGGCGCGCACGCCGTAATCGAACGGGATCCGCACCCCGCCGACCACCACGTGATCCCCCGCCTCATAGGCGTGTACATCGAAACCCTGGCCCACACGCATCGCCGTCATCCCCGATACCCTCCGTCGAGCCGGCCCTGTTCCAGCAAGTATAGACGGGCCAGTTCGAGGTCCTCGGCGCGCGTAATCTTGATGTTCATCAGCGAGCCCTCCACCAGCCGCGGCCGCAGTCCCGCCCATTCGATCGCGCTGGCCTCGTCGGTCACCGGGTGTCCGGCGGCACGCGCACGGGCGTTGACGTCGCGCAGCGTGCCCAGGCGGAACATCTGCGGGGTCAGGGCCCGCCACACCCGCTCGCGATCGAGGGTGGATTCCACCCGACCATCGGCGTCCGCCCACTTGATGGTATCGGTGGACGGGGCCGCCAGTACCCCGCCCACGGGATCGTCGCGCAGCTCGTCCAGCATGCGGTCGAGATCGTCCGGCGGCAGGCACGGGCGCGCGGCGTCGTGCACCAGCACCCAGTCCTCGGGGCCGGCGCGTTCCTCGAGGAAGTCCAGGCCGTTCTGCACGGAGTCGGCCCGCTCGTCGCCGCCGGCCACGCGGAACAGACGCCCGCCGGCCAGCGGCAGGTCGAGCGCGTCCGGGTCCACGTCCGGGCCCAGCACCAGGATCACGCCGCGAATCCGCGGATGCTCCAGAAAGATCGACAAGGTATGGGCCAGCACGCTGCGCGGCCCCAGGGTGAGGAACTGTTTGGGACGATCCGTCCCCATGCGACGACCAATCCCGGCTGCGGGGATCAGCGCCCAGAAGACTCCCGAACCTTCGGGGGAGTCGGCATCACTCATCGAACGGATCCTCCACGATCGTCGTGTCCTCCTCGAAATGCTCCGGCGCGGCCCCGGTGGACGCGTCCTCGGGCATCAGCCCCGGGACTTCGCCCGGGGCTTCGTCTTCTTCATCCACGATGAAGAAAAAGGTCTCGTCCTCGCGAATCATGCCCAGGTCGCGCCGGGCGCGTTCTTCCACCGCCGCGGAGCCCTCGCGCAGATCGCGGACCTCGGCCTCCAGCGCCCGGTTGCGTTCGCGCAGGCGCTGATTTTCCGCTTCCTGCATGGCCGTCTCGCTGCGCAGTTCGCGGACATCCGGCCAGCCGCCCTCGCCGAACCACAACGGCCACTGCAGCGCCAGCACGAGCAGCACCAGACCGCCCGGCAGCAGCCAGCGCATCGCTCAGGCCTCCGGCCGGGACACCCCGGTTCCCCGGGGTCAGGGCCGGACCCGGAAGGCGTCCATGCCCGGGTAGCGGGCCTGCCCGCCAAGATGCTCCTCGATCCGCATGAGCTGGTTGTACTTGGCCACGCGATCGGAGCGCGACAGCGAGCCGGTCTTGATCTGCCCGGCGCCGGTGGCCACGGCCAGATCGGCGATGGTCACGTCCTCGGTCTCGCCCGAGCGGTGCGAGATCACCGAGGTGTAACCCGCCTCGCGCGCCATCTCGATCGCCTGCAGGGTCTCGGTCACGGTGCCGATCTGGTTCAGCTTGATCAGGATGGAGTTGGCCACGCCGCGGTCGATGCCCTCGCGCAGGATTTGCGTGTTGGTCACGAACAGATCGTCGCCCACCAGCTGCACGCGCTCACCCAGACGCTCGGTCAGGATCTTCCAGCCCTCCCAGTCGTCTTCGGCCAGCCCGTCCTCGATGCTGAGGATGGGGTACTGATCGACCCAGTGCGCGAGGTAGTCGCAGAATTCCTCGGCATTGAACGACTTGCCCTCGGAATCCAGGTGGTAGCGGCCATCGCGGTAGAACTCGGAGGCGGCGCAGTCGAGGCCCAGCCAGATGTCGCGCCCGGCCTTGAACCCGGCCTGATGGATCGCCTCGAGGATGGTCTCCACCGCGGCCGAGTTGGACTCCAGGTTGGGCGCGAACCCGCCCTCGTCGCCCACGCCGGTGCCCAGACCGCGCTGGTTGAGCACCTTCTTCAGCGCGTGAAAGACCTCGGCACCGTAGCGCACCGCTTCACGCACGCTGGGGGCACCCACCGGCAGGATCATGAACTCCTGCATGTCGACGCTGTTGTCGGCATGCTCACCGCCGTTGACGATGTTCATCATCGGCACCGGCAGCAGATGCGCATCCGGCCCGCCGACCGTCTCGAACAGCGGGCGTTCGGCATCGGCCGCGCGGGCATGCGCCACGGCCATGGACACCGCCAGCAGGGCGTTGGCGCCCAGGCGCGACTTGTTCTCGGTACCGTCCAGCTCCAGCATGCGCTGGTCGACCGCGGTCTGGTCGGCCTCCATGCCGCGCAGGGTGTCACGGATCTCGCCGTTCACATGGCCCACCGCCTTCTCCACGCCCTTGCCGCCATAGCGGGCCGCGGCGTCGCGCAGTTCCAGGGCCTCGCGCGCCCCGGTGGAAGCACCCGACGGCACCGACGCCCGCCCGGTCGCACCGGAGGCCAGGACGACGTCGGCTTCCACCGTCGGGTTGCCGCGGGAATCGATGATCTCGCGCGCGTGGATCTCGGCAATCTGGGACATGCTCGTACTCTCTCCTTGACTCGTTCGATTCGGGGCCGGCCGCCCCCGGGTCACCCCGGGGTCAGCCCAGGCCGTATTCGGCTTCCGCCAGCGGACGCGACTTGGTCGCCTCGTCCAGCGCCTTCAGGGTTTCCAGCAATTCGCGCATGCGCGGCAGCGGCCAGGCATTGGGACCATCCGACAGCGCGTTCGCCGGATCGGGGTGGGTCTCCATGAACAGCCCGGAGATACCGCTGGCCACGGCCGCACGCGCCAGCACCGGCACGTATTCGCGCTGCCCGCCGGAGCTGGCACCCTGCCCGCCCGGCTGCTGCACCGAGTGGGTGGCGTCGAACACCACCGGGGCGCCGGTGCGGCGCATGTCGGCCAGGCCGCGCATGTCGGAGATCAGGGTGTTGTAGCCGAAGGACACCCCGCGCTCGCAGACCATCACCGACTCGTTGCCGGCCTCGCGCGCCTTGTCCACCACGTTGCCCATGTCCCAGGGGGCCATGAACTGGCCCTTCTTGATGTTCACCGGGAGCCCCTGACGGGCCACGTTCTGGATGAAATTGGTCTGGCGGCACAAAAACGCCGGGGTCTGCAGCACGTCCACCACCGCGGCGACCTCCGCCAGCGGGGTGTCCTCGTGCACGTCGGTCAGCACCGGCACGCCCATGCGCTCGCGCACCGTTTCGAGGATGCGCAGCCCTTCCTCCATGCCCGGCCCGCGATAGCTGCGGGTGGAGGAGCGGTTGGCCTTGTCGAAGGAAGACTTGTAGACGAACGGGATCCCCAGTTCGCCCGTGATTTCGGCGAGCTGCCCTGCGGTTTCCTCGGCCATAGCCTCCGATTCTATCACGCAGGGACCGGCAATCAGGAAGAACGGCCGGTCCAGGCCCACGGAGAAACCGCACAGTTCCATCAACCCGCCCTCAATCGGTCAGCGCCGCGCCGACATCCGGCGCGCGCTCGTTCTGGTAGTCCCGCGCCGCACGGACGAAGCCGGCGAACAGCGGGTGTCCGTCGCGCGGCGTGGAGGTGAACTCGGGGTGGAACTGACAGCCGACGAACCACGGATGTTCCGGAAGCTCCACCGCCTCCACCAGTTCCCCGGACTCGGACAGCCCGGAGATCACCAGACCGGCCTGCTCCAGACGCGCGCGGTAGGCGTTGTTGAATTCGTAACGGTGGCGGTGGCGCTCCTCGATGCGGCTGGTGCCGTAGGCCGCGGCGATGTGCGAGCCCTCGGTCAGGCAGGCGGTCTGCGCACCCAGGCGCATGGTGCCGCCGAGATCGCTTTCGGCATCCCGATGTTCGATCCGCCCCTCGCGGTCCTGCCATTCGGTGATCAGTGCGATTACCGGATGCGGAGTATCGGGCGCGAACTCGGTGGAATGTGCCCCGTTGAGGCCGGCCACGTTGCGGGCGTATTCGATCACCGCCACCTGCATGCCGAGGCAGATGCCCAGATAGGGGATACCCTCCTCGCGCGCATGGCGAACCGCCTCGATCTTGCCCTCGACCCCGCGCTCGCCGAAGCCGCCCGGCACCAGGATCGCGTCCAGCCCTTCCAGCTCGGCGCGTGCCTCGGGGGTGTCGCCCTCCAGCTTTTCCGAATCCAGGTAGCGGATGCGCACCCGGGTGCCGACCTCGATGCCCGCATGGGTCAGGGCCTCGTTGACCGACTTGTAGGACTCGGTTAGTTCGACATACTTGCCGACCATACCGACCGTGACCTCCGATTCAGGGAACTCCATGGCGTTGACCACGTGCTTCCAGTCGGACAGGTCGGCGACCGGCAGATCCTCGATGTGCAGCTTGCGCAGCACGATCTCGTCGAGCTTCTGCGAATGCAGCCACAGCGGAATCTTGTAGATGTTGTCGACGTCCACCGCAGAGATGACCGCCTTTTCCTCGACGTTGGTGAACAGCGCCATCTTGCGCCGCTCCCCCTCGGGGATCGCCTGACTCGAGCGGCACAGCAGGATGTCCGGCTGGATGCCGATGGAACGCAGTTCCTTGACCGAATGCTGGGTCGGCTTGGTCTTGATCTCGCCGGCGGCGTCGATATAGGGGACCAGGGTCAGGTGCATGAACAGCGCGTTGTCGCGCCCCAGCTCCACGCCCATCTGGCGGATCGCCTCGAGGAACGGCAGGGACTCGATGTCGCCCACCGTGCCGCCGATCTCGATCAGTGCGATGTCGGCGTCATCCGCCCCTTCGCGGATCGAGCGCTTGATCTCGTCGGTGATGTGCGGAATGACCTGCACCGTGCCGCCCAGATAGTCGCCACGACGTTCCTTGCGGATTACGTTCTCGTAGATCTGGCCGGTGGTGAAATTGTTGTGCCGCGAGGTGCGGATGCGCACGAAGCGCTCGTAGTGCCCGAGATCCAGGTCGGTCTCGGCCCCGTCATGGGTGACGAACACCTCGCCATGCTGGAACGGACTCATGGTCCCCGGATCGACGTTGATGTAGGGGTCCAGCTTCATCAGCGTGACCTTCAGGCCACGCGCCTCGAGGATCGCCCCCAGGGAGGCGGATGCAATACCTTTGCCCAGAGACGAAACCACGCCTCCGGTGATAAAAACGAATCGCGTCATGCGGGAAACCTGGCCGGGACCGACGGGGGTCAAAATGCCCGCAAAGGGTACCAGACCCCCCGTTTCCGCTCAATCGCGAACGCGCTCCGCGAAGGGCCTTCGGGCCCGTCATGGCGGGCCTGAGGCGCCCCGCCCCGGCTCCACCACCGGCGCCGTATTCCGACAACGCAAACCGGGTCACGCGGTCGAATCCGCTCCCGGCCCCCGCGGCCACAGCACCGCCCGCACGGTCCCGCCCGGCGGACGCAGCAGCGGGATACGCGCACGCCGCCACGGCGGAATGCCGCGCTCCTGCATCAGCGACTTCAGCCGCCGGTGCCGACCGCCCGCCGCCACCCGCTCGCCGCCCCGGCGGAACACCACCTCCACCGCCCCGGCCAGCAGCGGATCGGCGAACGCCGGATGCTCGCGCGTCAGCACCCGCCCATCGGGCAGACGCAGGCGCTGCTGGTCGGCCGGCCACGGGATGGGCGACGCGGGCTCCGTCTCCGGCGGATCCAGATACAGCGCATCGCGGTAGCGCCGCAGGCAGCCCTCGTCCCAGTCCAGCCGCGGCTGGCGATCCCCGTCCGCCTCCAGGGCCTGACGCAGGAATTCCGCCAGCCGCCGGTGGCCCGGCGGGCGCAGGCCGTGTTCCCGGATCCAGTGCCGCAGAAGGGCGCTCCGGCGCCCCGGTTCCAGCGGCCGCAGGACGGACAGCGGCAGAACTTCGCCGGCCCCGGCGCCCGCCAGCTGGCGCGCCAGATCGGCGTCCTCCCCGCCCGCCACCTCGGCCTGCCAGCGAGCGGACCGCGCCAGCCCGGCCGAGGCCGCAAAACGTTCATTGAGCCGCGGCAGGATCTCGCGGCGCAGGAAGTTGCGGTCGAACCCCGGATCGGCGTTGGTGGGATCCTCCACCCAGGTGAGCCCGTCCATCCATGCCCGCCCCGCCACGGCTGCATCCGCCACGTCCAGCAGCGGGCGCGCCAGCCAGCCCTCGCCTTCGCGGCGCCACGGGACCATGCCGCGCAGTCCGTGTGGTCCGCTGCCGCGCAGGGCCGCGAGCAGGAAGGTCTCGGCCTGGTCCCCGGCATGATGCGCGGTGACCACCACCCCGGTCGGCCCCAGGTCCTCGCGCAGCAGCGCATAGCGGGCGTGCCGGGCCGCGGCCTCCACCCCGTCCGCGCGGGTCTCGAGGGGACCGACCGCGCGGTGCTCGAAATGCAGACCCAGCGAATGCGCCACCGCACGACAGTGTTCCGCCTGGGCCGCCGACTGCGGGTGCAGCCCGTGGTCCACGTGCCAGACCTCGGGACCGGGAGTATCCGCTGCCCGACAGGCCGCGCTCAGGGCGTGCAGCAGGACGCTGGAGTCACGCCCGCCACTGAAGGCAACGCGCAGGGGGCCGCCCGCGGGACACTCCTCGAGGAACCGCCGCAACGCGACGTCGACGGGGTCAGGCGCCGGCTTCCTGGAAGGCACCGTAGTCCATCAGCCGGCGGTAACGCCGTTCCAGGCGCTTGCCCGGGTCCAGCCGCTCCAGCCCGCCCAGGGTCTCGGCCAGCGCCGCACGCAGATGCTCGGTCATGGTCTCCGGATCGCGGTGGGCGCCGCCCAGCGGTTCGTCGATCACCCGGTCGATCAGCCCCAGGTCCTTCAGCCGGCCGGAGGTGATCCCCAGCGCCTCGGCGGCCTCGGAGGCCTTTTCCGAACTCTTCCACAGGATCGAGGCGCAGCCTTCCGGCGAGATCACCGAATAGGTCGAATACTGCAGCATGAGCGTCGCATCGCCCACCCCGATCGCCAGCGCACCGCCGGAGCCACCCTCACCGATCACCGTGGCGATGATCGGGGTGTCCAGCCGCGCCATCACCCGCAGGTTGCGCGCGATCGCCTCGCTCTGGCCGCGTTCCTCGGCCCCCACGCCGGGATAGGCGCCCGGGGTGTCGATGAAGGTGAACACCGGCATGCGGAAGCGCTCGGCCATCTCCATCAGGCGCAGGGCCTTGCGATAGCCCTCCGGACGCGGCATGCCGAAATTGCGCTGCACCTTGTCCCGGGTCTGGCGCCCCTTCTGGTGGCCGATGATCATCACCGGCCGCCCGTCGAAGCGGGCGATGCCGCCGACGATCGCGGGATCATCGGCATAGGCGCGGTCGCCGTGCAGTTCCTCGAATTCCTCGAACAGCGCCGGGATGTAGTCGAGCAGATACGGACGCCGGGGATGACGTGACAGCTGGGCAATCTGCCAGGGCGTGAGCTTGGCAAAGATGCTTTCGGTCAGCGACTGGCACTTGTCCTGCAGCCGCTGGACCTCTTCCTGGATGTTGACCTCGGTGTCGTCGCCCACGTACTGCAGGTCGCGGATGCGGGCCTCCAGCTCGGCGATCGGCTGTTCGAAGTCGAGAAATTCCGGGTTCATGCAAGGATTCCAGTCAGTCACGTTCGGGGTGGCGAGTGTAACGAATCGGCGCGATCTACGCTGGCCGCCTGCGGGCCCCGCCGGCCGGGGCCTAGCCCCGCTGGTAGAGCAGCCGCGCCTCGCAGGACGGCCCCAGGGTCTGCTGGATGCCGCGCAGCAGGGTCTCGTTCGGCAGGACCCGCCATTCTTCCGGCACCTTCAGCTCCGCCTCCATGCCGTCGCGGCGATAGCGCAGGCGCAGCGGGCAGCCGGACGGGGCACCCTCTTCGCCCCCCTCCGGCGTCCCGCCACTGCCATTGCCGTTGCCGCGCCCGGCCGGCCGGTGCTCCTGCAGCAGGCCGTGCAGCCCCGCGATCTGCTCCGCCCGGACCTCGCGCAGGTCCAGACACAGCGCGCGTGCCCATTGCGCGCGCGCCTCGTCCAGGGTCAGGACCCGGCGCGCGCGCATGCGCACCCCGCCGGCGTAGTCGTCCAGGGTCACCGTACCCTCGGCCACCAGCAGGGTGTCCGGCTCCAGGCGCTCACGATACTGGTTGAAATCGTCGTTGAAGAGCACCAGCTCGGCGCGCCCGCTGCGGTCGTCCAGGGTTGCCACGCCCATGCGCCCGCTGTTGGTGTTGCGCACCCGCACGCCCACCACCAGCCCGGCGATGCGCACGGTCTCCTGGCGTCCGCGCCCGCGGTTCTCGCCCTCGTCGGGGCGCTGTTCCAGTTTCGCCTCCAGCTCGGCCAGGCTGGTGCCGGTCAGGCTGCGCAGCTCCTCGCGATAGCGCTCCACCGGATGCCCGGTCAGATACAGCCCGAGGGTCTCTTTCTCCCCGCGCAGCCGGTCATCGTCCTCCATCTCCGGCTGCGTCTCGCTCTCCGGCACCACCGCGGCCGCCGGGTCGCCGAACAGATCCACCACGCCGAGGCTGGCATTGCGTTCGGTCTGTTCCGCCGCGGCTACCGCGGTGGGGATGTCGGCCAGCAGGGTCGCGCGGTTGGCCCCCAGCGAATCCAGCGCACCGGCCCGCACCAGGGTCTCCAGCACCCGCTTGTTGAGCTTGCCCAGATCCACCCGCTGGCACAGATCCACCAGCCCGTGGAACGGCCCGCCCTCGTTGCGTGCCTTCAGCAGGGTCTCGATCGCGGACTCGCCGACGCCCTTGATCGCCCCCAGCCCGTACACCACCGTGCGCGCGTCCTGCACGGTAAAGCGGTAGTCGGACTGGTTCACGTCCGGCGGGAGCACCGCCAGCTCCATGCTGCGGCATTCCTCGATCAGACCGACCACCTTGTCGGTGTTGTCCATGTCCGCGGACAGCACCGCCGCCATGAACGGCGCCGGGTAATGGGCCTTGAGCCAGGCGGTCTGATAGGCCACCAGGGCATAGGCCGCGGAGTGCGACTTGTTGAAGCCGTAGCCGGCGAACTTCTCCACCAGGTCGAAGATGTAGGTCGCGGTGTTTTCCTCCACCCCGCGCTCGACCGCGCCATTGACGAAGATCTCGCGCTGCTTGGCCATCTCCTCGGGCTTCTTCTTGCCCATCGCGCGGCGCAACAGGTCCGCACCGCCCAGGGTGTAGCCGGCCAGGACCTGGGCGATCTGCATCACCTGCTCCTGATACAGGATCACGCCGTAGGTCGGCTTGAGCACCGGCTCCAGATCCGGGTGCGGGTATTCCACCTCGGAGCGCCCGTGCTTGCGGTCGATGAAGTCGTCCACCATGCCCGACTGCAACGGACCCGGCCGGTACAATGCCACCAGCGCGATGATGTCCTCGAAGGAATCCGGCTGCAGGCGCCGGATGAGATCCTTCATGCCGCCGGATTCCAGCTGGAACACTGCCGTGGTCTGGTAGTTCTTCAACAGGCGGAACGACTCCGGATCATCCAGCGGGACACCCTCCAGGTCGATCTCGATCTCCGGATCCATGCGCCGCAGGTTCTGCACCGCCCAGTCGATGATGGTCAGCGTGCGCAGCCCGAGGAAGTCGAACTTGACCAGGCCCACCGCCTCGACGTCGTCCTTGTCGAAGTGGGTGACCAGCGAGCCGCCGTCGTCTTCACAGTACAGCGGGGAGAAGTCGGTCAGGGCCGACGGCGCAATCACCACCCCGCCGGCATGCTTGCCGGCGTTGCGGGTCAGGCCTTCCAGTTTCATCGCCAGATCAATGATCGCGCGGACCTCCTCGTCCTCGTCGTACTGCGCCTTGAGGTCCTCGCTCTCGGCCAGGGCCTTTTCCAGGGTCATGCCCAGTTCGAACGGGATCAGCTTGGCGATGCGATCGACGAAACCGTAGCCATGCCCCAGCACGCGCCCGACGTCGCGTACCACGGCCTTGGCCGCCATGGTGCCGTGGGTGATGATCTGCGAGACCTTGTCACGGCCGTAGCGCTCGGCGACGTATTCGATCACGTCGTCGCGTTTCTCCATGCAGAAGTCGACGTCGAAGTCGGGCATGGAGACGCGTTCGGGATTGAGAAAGCGCTCGAACAGAAGCTCGTAACGCAATGGATCCAGGTCGGTAATGCCCAGCACGTAGGCCACCAGCGAGCCGGCACCGGAACCGCGCCCGGGCCCCACGGGAATCCCGTTGTCCTTGGCCCACTGGATGAAGTCGGCCACGATCAGGAAGTAGCCGGGGAAACCCATCTGGCAGATCACGTCCAGCTCGCGCGTCAGCCGTGCCTCGTAGTCCGCGGTCTCGGCGAACTGGAAGCGCTCCAGGCGTGCGCGCAGCCCCTGATCGGAGATCTCGCGCAGATGCTGCTCCACCGTGCGCCCCTCGGGCACCGGAAAATCCGGCAGCACCGACTCCCCGAGGGTCAGGCGCACGCTGCAGCGCCGGGCGATGGCCACGCTGTTGGCCAGGGCCTCGGGGATATCGTCGAACAGCGCGGCCATCTCCTGTGGCGTGCGCAGGTACTGTTGCTCGGAGTAGCGCCGCGGCCGGCGCGCGTCGTCCAGGGTGTGGCCGTCGTGGATGCACACCCGCGCCTCGTGGGCCTCGAAATCCTCGCTGCCGAGAAAACGCACGTCGTTGGTCGCGACCACCGGAAGCCCGTGGCTCTCGGCCGCGCCGATCGCGGCCTCGATCCAGGCCTCCTCGCCCGGCCGCCCGGTGCGCGTGAGCTCCAGGTAGAAGCGCCCGGGGAAACGCTCCAGCCACGGGCGCAGTACGGGTTCGGCGAGGGCCTGCGCGACCCCGCTGCCACTGACGAACAGCCCGTCGATGGTCCCGGACAGGGCGATCAGCCCCTCCGCCGCACCGCCATCCAGCCACGCGCAGTCGATCCGCGGCACGCCTTTCTCCTGGCCTTCCTGCCAGGCGCGCGAGATCAGCCGGGTCAGGTTGCGATAGCCGGCATCGTTCTGCGCCAGCAGGGTCATGCGCGCCGGGGTGGCATCGGCGCGCGCGTCGCGCACCAGCACGTCGGCCCCCACGATCGGCTGCACGCCGGCGCCGATCGCCGCCTTGTAGAACTTCACCAGCCCGAACAGGTTGCAGTGGTCGGTGACCGCCACCGCCGGCATGCCGGCCGCGGCCACGCTCTGCACCAGCGGCTTCAGACGCACCAGGCCGTCAATCAGGGAATACTCCGAGTGCAGCCGCAGGTGCACGAACCCCGGGTCCTGCAGGTTGAGATCGTCAGTGGTTTGGGTATTCATCATCATGCCTCGCTGGCGGCCGCCAGCGCCCGCGCCACCGGACCATAGCTGCGCCGATGCTCGGGGCACGGCCCGTGCTGTTCCAGCGCCGCCCGGTGCGCGGCGGTGGGATAACCCGCATGCCGGTCGAAGCCGTATTCCGGCCACTGCTCGTGCAGCGCGCGCAGTTCACCGTCGCGTGCCACCTTGGCGATCACCGAGGCGGCACTGATGGCCGCGACGCTGCCATCACCGCCGACCCGGGCCTCGGCGGTCCAGGGACCCTCGGGGGTGAAGCGCCCGTCCACCAGCAGATGTGCCGGGGCCGGATCCAGGGCCTGCACCGCCCGCTGCATGGCCAACAGGGTCGCGCGATGGATGTTCAGGCGATCGATCTCGCCCGCCTCGGCGCGCCCCAGGGCCCAGGCCAGGGCGCCATCGCGGATCTGCTCGTCCAGGGCTTCGCGCCGGCGCGCCGTCAGTTTCTTGGAATCGGTCAGACCGGGGGCATAGAAGCCCTCCGGCAGGATCACGGCCGCAGCCACCACCGGCCCGGCCAGCGGTCCGCGGCCCACCTCGTCGACGCCCGCGACCCGCCCTGTACCGCCTGCAATCCCGCTCATGAAGCCGCTCCCGCCGTTCGCGCGCAATCCCCCGGCCCATGGCCCGCACGCCACCCGGGGGATCCGTTACAATAGCGCCGAAATCCTAGCACAGCCCCCTCCGGACCGAGCATCCCGACCATGTCTCAGAATCCCCTGCGCTGCGCCGCCATTGGTGTTGGCCACCTCGGCCGCTGGCATGCGGCGAAATACGCGGCCCTCCCCGATACCGAACTGGTGGCGGTGGCCGATGCCGACCCCGAAACCGCCCGGCGCGTCGCCGAAGAACACGGCTGCGCCGCCGAAACCGACCACCGCGCGCTGATCGGCCGGGTGGACGCGGTCTCCATCGCCGCGCCCACCACCCTGCACTACGCGATCGCCCGCGACTTCCTCGACGCCGGCTGCCACGTATTGGTGGAAAAGCCCATCACCGCCACCCTGGACGAAGCCGAGGCACTCAACCGCCTCGCCGAGGAGCGCGGCGTGGTACTGCAGGTCGGGCATCTGGAGCGTTTCAACGCCGCCCTGCGCCAGCTGGCCGAGAATCCGCTGCACCCGCGTTTCATCGAGTCGCACCGGCTGGCGCCGTACAAGCCGCGCGCCACCGACGTCTCGGTGGTGCTGGACCTGATGATCCACGACATCGACATCATCCTGGCGCTGGTCGACTCACCACTGGCCGAGATCCGTGCTTCCGGCGCCCGGGTCCTGACCGGCGACATCGACATCGCCAATGCGCGCCTGGAGTTCGAGAACGGCTGCGTGGCCAACGTCACCTCCAGCCGCATCAGCACCAAATCCGAGCGGCGCATGCGCATCTTCCAGTCGCATGCCTATGCCTCGGTAGACTTCCAGAACCGGATTCTGTCGTTCAACCACCTGGGCGACGTCGATCCCGAGACCGGCGCGCCCGAGATCCACCGCGACGAGCGCGTATTCGACGAAGCCGATGCGCTGCTGGCCGAGATCCGCGCCTTCGTCGCCGCCGCGCGCGGCCAGGCCCCGGTGCTGGTCAGCGGCCGCGACGGCCAGCGCGCGCTGGAGACCGCCAGCCGCATCACCGAACTGGTGCAGGCCAATCTCAACGTGATGGGCCGCGCCGACGGCCCGCACTCGTCCCTTTGATTTCTCCATTCCCGAAAACGGCAACAGGAGCCCGCCCGTGATCCCCATGGTCGACCTGCAGCGTCAGTACCAGACGCTGCGCACCGAGATCGATGCCGCCCTGCAGGAAGTCCTCACCGGCGCCCGTTTCATCCTCGGACCCAACGTCCAGGCCCTGGAAGAGGAGCTGGCCGACTACCTCGGCGTGGAACACGCCATCACCTGCGCATCCGGCACCGACGCCCTGCAGCTGGCCCTGCATGCCGCGGGCATCGGTCCGGGCGACGAGGTTATCACCACGCCCTTCACCTTCATCGCCACCGCCGAGGCGATCCGTTACCTGGGCGCCGAGCCGGTATTCGTGGACATCGACCCGCGGACCTTCAATCTGGATCCGGAGCAGATCGAGCCGGCCATCAGCCCGCGTACCCGCGCCATCCTCCCGGTGCATCTGTTCGGCCAGCCGGCCGACCTGCCGCGCATCCGCGAGATCGCCGAGCGCCACAAGCTGATGGTGATCGAGGACTGCGCGCAGTCCTTCGGCGCCAGCATCGACGGCGCGCAGACCGGCTCCACCACCGCGTTCGGGGCATTCAGCTTCTTCCCCAGCAAGAACCTCGGCGCGTTCGGCGACGGCGGACTGGTCACCACCTCCTGCCCGTCCTCGGCCGAGGCCCTGCGCCGCCTGCGCAACCACGGCTCCAGCCAGCGCTACTACCACGACGAGATCGGCTACAACTCGCGCCTGGACGAGATGCAGGCCGCCATCCTGCGCTGCAAACTGCCGCACATCGACCACTACAACGCCGAGCGCCGGCGCGTGGCCGCACGCTACAGCGAGGGCCTCAAAGGCTTGCCGCTGGAGACCCCGCACGAGGACGGCATCGGCCTGCACGTCTACCACCAGTACACCCTGCTGACCGATCACCGCGACGCGCTGATGCCTGCCCTGACCGAGGACGGCATCGCCAACGCGATCTACTACCCGGTGCCGCTGCACCAGCAGAAGGCGTTCGCAGAGCCCGACGGCGAGCCCGAATCCCTGCCGGTGACCGAATCGGTGGCCGCGCGCTGCCTGTCCCTGCCGATCTTCCCCGAACTGGAAGACGCGCAGGTCGACCGCATCGTCGAACGGATCCGTGTTTCCCTGACATGACCCGCGAGGTGGTCGTCTGCGCCGGCGAGAGCTCCGGCGATGCCCTGGGGGCGGGGCTGGTGCGGGAACTCGCCGGCCACGCGGACGACCTGCATTTCTCCGGGATGGGCGGCGAACGCATGCGCGCCGCCGGCGTGGACACCCGCATCGACGTGGAAGAACTGGCGGTGGTCGGGCTGGTCGACGTACTGGTCAACTACCCCCGCCTGCGGCGGCTGTTCCGCCGCATGTGCGACCATCTCGAGACCACCCGCCCCGCGCTGCTGGTGCTGGTCGACTACGTCGAATTCAACCTGCGCCTGGCCGCGCACGCCAAACGCCTGGGCATCCCGGTGCTGTTCTACGTCAGCCCCCAGCTGTGGGCCTGGCGCAGCGGCCGCATCCGCCGCATCCGCCGCTACGTGGATGCCATGGCCGTGCTGTTCCCGTTCGAGACCGCCATCTACGAACGCGCCGGCGTGCCGGTACGCTACGTCGGCAACCCCCTCGTTGACCACGTGCAGGCGCCGGAACCACCCCTGCGCGAACGCCTGGGCGTCGCACCGGACACCCGCGTAATCGGCCTGCTGCCGGGCAGTCGCGGCGGCGAGCTCAAGCGCCACTGGCCCCTGCTGCTGGAAACCGCCCGCCGCCTGCACCATCGACATCCGGATCTGCGCTTCGCGGTGGGCCTCGCCCCCGGTGTCACCGCGGAGCGCCTCGCCGGGCTGGCCGCCTCACCCGCCGCGGGCGGGGAGCCCGGCAGCGAGCCGCCACTGGACTATGTCGGTGAAGAGGACGGGACCCACGCGATCATGGCGGATGCCGACCTCCTGCTCACCGCGTCAGGCACCGCGACCCTGGAAGCCGGCCTGCTGCGCGCCCCGATGCTGGTGTTCTACCGCATGGGGGCCGTGTCGCATCTGGTGTTCCGCCGGCTGGTGCACCTGGAGCACATCGCTCTGGTCAACATCGTCGCCGAGGAAGGGGTCGTCCCCGAATACCTGCAGCACGACGCGACGCCGCAACGCCTCGCCGAGGATGCGGACGCCCTGCTGCGGGAACCGGAACGCCTGGAAGCGATGCGCGAGCGCCTGTCACGGGTACGGGAAAGACTGGGCGACGGCGGCGCCGATCGCCGCGTGGCCGCAGCGGCCGCCGAGATGCTGGAGCACGGACACCTGCTGCCCGCCGACTGACGCCCCGTGCGGGCTCGGCGCGTTTGCCCCTGGTTCGCGACCAGGGCCGCCCCTGCATGCCGGAACCCGACAAATGCCCCGTGCGCCCCATGCGGTACCCCTGCAGGAGCGCGCTTACGCGCGAAAACCGCGATCAGTGCTGGCGACCACCCCGCAGGATGCCGCGCCGCGATCCCTGGACGAAGTGGATCAGGTCGCGCACCTCGGGGATATCGGTCTCCGCCAGCATCGCGTCGAGATGGGATTCGCGCCCGGCCCGTCCGCGCATGCCGCGGATGAACACCCGGTGCAGCCCCTGGATCGCCACGTCGCTGAAACCGTTGCGGCGCAGCCCCACCTTGTTGATGCCGATCAGCCGCGCATAGTTACCGCTGGCCAGACAGTACGGCGGCAGGTCGCGGTTGAGCGCCGAGCCCATGCTGGTGAACGCGAAGGTCCCCACGCGGCAGAACTGGTGCACCAGGGTAAAGCCGCCCAGGGTGGCCTTGTCGTGGATCTCCACGTGGCCGGCCAGCGAGGTGGCATTGGAGAAGATGATCTCGTTGCCGATGGTGCAGTCGTGGGCGATGTGCACATAGGCCATGATCAGGTTGTCATGGCCGATCACCGTCTCGCCCAGCCCCTTGGCGGTGCCGCGGCTGAGGGTCACCGACTCGCGGATCACGTTGCGGTCGCCGATCACCAGCCGGGTCGGCTCACCGCGATAGCTGGTATCCTGGGGCTCCTCGCCGATCGAGGAGAACTGGAAGATACGGTTGTCGCGGCCGATTTCGGTCGGACCGTTGATCACCACGTGCGGCCCGACTCGGGTCCCCGCGCCGATGCGCACGTTCGGGCCGATCACCGAGAACGGTCCGACTTCCACCGAGCTGTCGAGCTCGGCGCTCGGATGGATGTCCGCCCGCGAATCGATCACGCGTCGATTTCCTTGCCCGCACACATCAGTTCAGCGGTGGCGCAGATCTCGTCGCCTACCTTCGCCTCGGCATCGAAGCGCCAGATCCCGCGCACCGTGCGCGTCAGCTCCACCCGCAGATCCAGCTGATCGCCGGGCACCACCTGGCGGCGGAAACGCGCCTGGTCGATGCCCACGAACAGGTAGAGCTGCTGCTTGTCCTGATTGACGCCGCGCGCCTCCTCGGTCTTGAAGGCCAGCAGCCCGGTCGCCTGGGCCAGGGCCTCGAGGATCAGTACCCCCGGCATCACCGGCTTGACCGGGAAATGCCCCTGAAAGAACGGCTCGTTGATGCTGACGTTCTTCAGCCCGACCAGATGCTCGCCGGGTTCGCACTCCACCACCCGATCCACCATGAGGAACGGGTATCGATGGGGGAGGTACTGCATGATCTGCTGAACGTCGAGGGCATCCACGGGGCGTATCCTGTGTTCTTGTTAGGGTATTGTCGTGCCGGGCCGCCGGATGCCCTGCTTTTTATGTGTCGCGCGCGCGCCGACCCATGCGCCGCAGACGGGCCAGGGTCCGGTTCCACAGGCGGGCCTCCTGGTGCGGAACACCCGAGGCGTAGTGCCCGGCATGATCGATGCTGCGCGTAACCAGTGTCATCGCGTGGATCGTCACGTGATCGGCAATGCTCAGATGGCCGAGGATCCCCGCCCCTCCACCAATGGCGCAGTGACGACCGATACGGGCGCTGCCGGCGATTCCGACACAGCCGGCGATGGCCGTATGGTCTCCAATCTCGACGTTATGGGCAACATGAACAAGGTTGTCGATCTTCACGCCTTCACCAATCCGGGTATCTTCCACGGCCCCGCGGTCGACCGTGCAGTTGGCCCCGATCTCCACGTCGCTGCCGACCCGGACAGCGCCGAGCTGCTCGATCTTGAGCCAGGTGCCGTCTTCCGGCGCGAAGCCGAAACCGTCGGCCCCGATGACCGTGCCGGCGTGCACCAGACAGCGCTCGCCCAGCACCACGCCGTCGAGTACGCGCACGCCGGGATGCAGGAAGCTGCCCGCGCCGATCACCGCGTCGCGGCCGACATGGGCCTGCGCCTCCACCACGGCACCGGATTCCAGGCGGGCACCCGCGCCAATGACCGCGCCGGCAGCGACCGTCGCGGCGGGATCGACCCGTGCCGACGGATCGACAACCGCCGAAGGCGCAATGCCCGGCTCACGCGCGCGGCGCGTTGCGGCCAGCATCTGGCTCACGCGCGCATAGGCCGGATAAACCGCCGCCACGCGGATGCGCACCGCCCCCGCCGGCAGAACCGCGGCAGGCAGATCGGCGGGAATCAGCAGGGCCCCGGCGCGCGAATCCGCCAGCCCGTCCGGCAATGCATCGGCGCGCACCACGAATGCCAGCTGATCCGGTGCCGCACGCGCCGGGGAGGCCAGTCCGCGGATACGCCGCGCACCGTCGCCCTCCAGCTCGCCCCCGACCCGACGCGCCAGGGCCGCGGTCTCGATGCCGTCCGGATCACTCACGCTGCATCGCGGCCAGCACGTCGTCGGTGATGTCCACGCGATCCGAGGCGTAGAGCACGTTGCGCTCGGTCAGGATCACGTCAATGTCGCGCTCGCGCGCCAGCTCGGCGATCGCGTCGTTGATGCGCCGCTGCAGGCGCGACAGTTCCTCGTTGCGACGCACGTTGAGGTCTTCGGAAAAGCTCTCCTGGGCGCGCCGGAATTCGCGCGAACGCGCCGAGAACTCGCGTTCCAGCGCGGCCCGTTCGGACGGATCCATCATGTCGCCCTCGCGCTCCAGGCGATCGCGCAGCCGCTGCAGTTCCTCACGTTCGGCCACCAGCTCGGAATCGCGCGGGGAGAATTCCTCCTCCAGCTCGCGCATCGCCTGTTCCGCTTGCGGCGAATCCTCGAGGATCCGGTTCATGGTCACATACCCCACGGTCTGCGCCCCGGCCAGCGCGGGCACTGCCGTCCAGCCCGCCACCACCAGCGCGACCCCGATACCGGCCGTTATCCAGGCCTTCATGCCGCCTCCCGGGGCATTGCCGCCCCCGTGATTGTTGCTGCCGTGTCCGCCGCTCTCAGAAACCCGCTCCCAGCTGGAACTGGAAACTCTGAGTATCGTCACCGGGCTCGTCGTTCAGCGGCTCGGCCACACTGAAGCTCAGCGGCCCCACCGGCGAGAACCAGGTCAGCGCCAGTCCCGCCGCCGCGCGCAGCTCGCCCACGTCGAAATCGCCCGGCTCGTTGAACACGTTGCCGGCGTCCACGAAGGTACTCATGCGGATCGCATCGTTATCCGCGGCGAACGGGGCCGGGAAGAACAGCTCGCCGGACACCGTGGTCCGCAGGCGCCCGCCATAGGGATCATCGTTGCTGTCGCGCGTGGCCGGCTGCCCGTTGCGCAGCGGCCGCAGGTCACCCAGACGGTTGTCCTCGTAGCCGCGCACCGACTGGATCCCGCCGGCAAAGAACCGTTCGAAGAACGGCAGTTCGTCGCTGCCGAACCCGTCGCCGTAACCGATGCCGCCGGAAACGGAGAAGCTGAAGCGCTCGCTCAGGCGGAACAGCTCCTCGCCGGAATAGGTCAGCTTGTAGAACTCGCGATCGCTGCCGGGAATCGCCAGCTCCATCCCGATCCGGTGCCGCCGGCCCTCGCTGGCGAAGGTGGTGGAGTCGCGGGTGTCGTGGATGTAGCTGGTTTCCAGCTTGACCAGGTTGGCCGTGTCGCCGAACTCGTCCAGTTCGTCACGGATTTCCTCCGGCGTACCCGTGCGTCCGCCGGTGTGGTCCACGGTATTGACCTCGATGTGCTCGAATCCCGGCCGGATGCGCACCCGATCCACCTCCGACAGCGGGATCCCGTAGGTCACGTTGAAGCCGTAGCGGTCGGTGGAATAGCGCGAGATGTTCGCCGCTTCGGCGTCCACCTCGCGGTAGAACACCGAGAACCCGCGGCTGGCCCCGGCCGGCGTGTAATGCGGATTGGTCAGGTCCATGCGGAACACCCGGTTCACGTCGGAGGTACTGATCTCCGTGGAAAACCGGTTGCCGGTGCCGAGGAAGTTGTCCTGCGATATCGAGCCGGACAGCAGCAGCCCCTGGTTCTGCGAATACCCGGCGCCGATCGACAGCGCGCCGGACTGGCGTTCGGTCACGCTGATGTCGAGATCGACCTCGTCGTCCGAGCCCGGCACGCGCCGCGTCTCCACGTTCGCGCTGGCAACGAACGGCAGCCGCTGCAGCCGGATCCGCGAGCGCTCGATCAGCGCCCCGTTGTACCAGGAGGACTCCATCTGCCGCAGCTCGCGGCGGTAGACGCTCTCCTGGGTGTTCTCGTTGCCGGAGATGTTGATCCGCCGTACGTACACCCGGGGGCCGGGATCCACGAAGAACGTCACCGTGACCTCCCGGTTGTCCTCGTCGACATCCGGCACCGGATTGACGTTGGCAAAGGCATAACCCTCGCGCTCCAGGCGTTCCGCCATGCGCTCCGCCGACTCGGTGACCTGGCTGCGCGAGAACGGCGCGCCCAGATCCACCTCGATCAGGCTCTCCAGTTCCTCCTCCGGAATCACGAAGTCACCGGCCAGCGAGGTCCCCGTCAGGGTGTAGGGCTCGCCCTCGTCCACGTTGATGGTAATGAACAGGTCTTCGCGATTGGGCGACAGCGTGACCTGGGTGGAATCCACGTCGAACTCGAGAAAGCCGGAATCCAGGTAGTGCGAGCGCAGGGTCTCGAGGTCGCCGGAGAGCTTCTCCCGGGAATAGTCGTCGCGGCTGGAGAAGAACTGCCACCAGCGCGGGACCCCCGATTCGAAATCACCCTTGAGGTCACCGTCATCGAACGCCTGGTTGCCGACCAGGTTCACGCCACGGATCTTCGCCTGCGGCCCTTCCGTAATGTCGATGTCGACATCCACCCGGTTGCGCGCAAGATCGACGATGTCGACGTCGATCCGCACGTTGTAGCGTCCGCGGGCGAAATACTGTTCGCGGATCTCGTTCTCGATGCGCTCCAGCAGGGTACGGTTGAACACCCGCCCGCTGCGCAGGCCCACCGATTCCAGCGCCTCCTCCAGCGCCTCGTCGGGGATGTCGTTGTTCCCGGAGAAGCGGATCTCGTTGATCGCTGGCCGTTCGGAAACGATCACCACCAGCACGTCGCCGCGGCGGGCGAGCTCCACGTCGTCGAAGAAGCCGGTGCGGAACAGCTCGCGGATCACTTCCGGCGTCTGGCTGTCGTCGAAGGTGTCCCCCACCTCCACCGGAAGATAGCTCAGGGCCGTCCCCGCGGTAATACGTTCCAGCCCTTCGATCTCGATGTCCTCGATCTGATAGGCCTGCCCCCAGGCCGGCCCCGCGAGGGTCACCAGGCCGAGCAGGGCCCATCCTTTCAAGCTTTGTCGCGCCATGCTGTCCGCCAAGTGGAGGGCGTCCGGTACCGTTTCCGGTCAGCCGAACAACCGTGTCAAGTCGTTGTAGAAGGCGAGGATCATCAATGCCGCGATCATCAGCAACCCGATCTGCTGGCCCACGATCTGGGTCTTTTCCGACACCGGGCTGCCCTTCACGGCTTCCGCCGCGTAGTACAGCAGGTGCCCGCCGTCGAGCATCGGTATGGGCAGCAGATTGATAATCCCCAGCGACACGCTGACGATCCCGAGAAACCCGAGGAAGGCAGATATCCCGATGACCGCGGACGTGCCGGCAAACTCGGCTATGGTAACCGGTCCGCTGATATTTTTGACCGAGGCCTCGCCGGTCACCATGCGCCAGAGGATCCCGAGGGTCAGGGTCGTGACCTCCCAGGTCCGCACCGCACCGGAGCCGATGGCTTCCACCGGCCCCTGGCGCACGATCACGCTCAGCTCGCGCATCGCCGGCTGATCCGGATCCACGCCGGCCCCGATCCGCCCGATGGTACCCTCTTCGGCCTCCACCGGCTCGGGGGTCAGCGTCACCTGTCGCCGCGTCCCGTCACGTTCCAGCGTGACGGACAGCTCGCTCCCGGCGCTGGCCCGGATCCGCTCGACCCAGGCATTCCAGCCGGCGACGCTGTCGCCGTTCATCGCGACCACCCGGTCCCCGGTCTGCAGCCCGGCGCGATCGGCCGGCGAGCCGGATTCGACCTGGCCGATCACGGGCTCCAGCTGCGGCCGGAACGGCGCCACGCCCAGGCGATCAAGGAACTGGCCCTCGCCCAGAAGCTCCGCGCGGGCCGACAGATCCAGACGGCGTTCGACCTCGCGGCCGTCGGCATCGCGAACCACCAGCGGCACCGTATCACCACGCACCGCGTGGTCAAGCAGCCGCAGATTGGCCTGTTCCCAGTCCCCGACCTCGCGCCCGGCAATGCGCACGATCTCCTCGCCGCGCTCCAGGCCCGCTTCCGCGGCCGGCGATCCCGGGGTGATCTCGCCCACCACCGGGCGCACGCCACCCACGCCGATCATGAACATCACCGCGAACACCGCGATCGCCAGCAGGAAGTTCGCCGCAGGGCCGGCGGACACGACGAAGGTCCTCGCCCCCAGTCCCTGGCGATCGAACGCCCGGTGTTCCTCGCCCGGCGGCACCTCGCCCTCGCGACCGTCGAGCATCTTCACATAGCCGCCCAGGGGGATGGAGGCGATCGCGAATTCGGTCCGGTCACGTCCGAAACGCCGCGACCACAACGGCCGTCCGAAGCCCACGGAAAAACGCAGGACCTTCACCCCCATCAGGCGGGCCGCCAGAAAATGGCCGTACTCGTGCACCGTGACGAGCACCCCGATCGCCACGACAAAGGCCAGCAGACTGGTCAGAAATCCCGTCACACCGCTTCACGCCTCCGCATGTCCAGCCAGTCCCGCGCGTGCGCTCTCGCCCGCGCGTCGGCACCCAGTACGACTTCCAGCGTGCCCGCGGGTTCCGCCTCCACCCCCTCCAGGGTCGCCTCGATCAGGGCCGGGATCGCGTCAAAGGCCAGCTCGCCCGCGAGGAAGGCCTCCACCGCGACCTCGTTGGCGGCGTTCAGCACCGCGGTGGCCGTGCCGCCCTTCTCCAGCGCGCGCTGCGCCAGGCGCAGGGCCGGATAACGGGTCTCGCAGGGCTCGGAGAATTCCAGCGCCCCCATGCTGAGCAGGTCCAGTGCCTGTACACCGGAGGACATGCGTTCCGGCCAGGCCAGCGCATGGGCGATCGGCGTGCGCATGTCGGGGTTGCCCATCTGCGCCAGCACCGAACCGTCTTCATACGCCACCATCGAGTGCACGATACTCTGCGGATGCAGCACCACCTGGATACTCGACGGCGGCACCGCGAACAGCCAACAGGCCTCGACCAGCTCCAGCCCCTTGTTCATCATCGTGGCCGAGTCGACCGAGATCTTGCGGCCCATGTCCCAGTTCGGGTGAGCGCAGGCCTCGTCCGGGGTGATCTCGCCAAAGGTCTCCAGCGAGCGCTCGCGAAACGGCCCGCCGGAAGCCGTCAGCCAGATCCGGCTGGCCCCGTGCGGGCTTACCGGGTCGGCGCAGGTGTAGCCATTGGGCAGGCACTGGAAGATCGCGTTGTGTTCCGAATCGATCGGCAGCAGCCGCGCCCCCGAGCGCCCGACCGCATCCATCAGCAGCGCACCCGACATCACCAGCGCTTCCTTGTTGGCCAGCAGCACCCGCTTGCCGTGCTCCGCCGCCGCCAGGGTCGGCAGCAGGCCCGCGGCGCCGACGATCGCCGCCATCACCGCATCCACCTCGGGCGCGCGACAGACCTCGACCAGTGCCTCCATACCGCCCCGCACCTTGGTCTCGCAGCCGGCCGCGGCCAGTCGGTCGCGCAGGCTCTCCGCCGCCTCCGGTTCCCCCATCACCGCCACCCGCGGGCGATACTGCAGGCATTGCGCCTCCATCCGCTCGACATTGCGATATGCGGTCAGCGCGTAGACCGAGAAGCGTTCCGGCTGCCGCGCCACCACGTCCAGGGTGCTCAGTCCGATGGAACCGGTGGAGCCAAGGATGGTGATCTGTTGCTTGTTCATGGAATGCTCCCGGAGGTCGGGGCGTTATGCCCTGGCACGTTCAGGTGGCGGGCACCGGCCACAGCTGCAGCCAGTACAACCCGCCCGCCAGCACTGGCGCGGCCGCAAGATGGCTGTCCACGCGATCCAGAATACCGCCGTGCCCCGGCAGCAAGGAACCGCTGTCCTTGGCCCCGGCCCGGCGCTTGAGAATGCTTTCGAACAGATCGCCCACCACGGAGATCAGCCCCGTCACCATGGACAGCAGCACGAACGGGAGGGCCTCCATCGGATCCAGGTCGGCGGCCACGGCCACGATCACCGCGAACACGAATACCAGGCCCATGCCCCCCATCAGGCCCTCGCGGGTCTTCCCGGGACTGATCTCGGGCGCCATCGCAGTACGTCCGAAGCGCCGACCCGCGAAATAGGCCCCGGTATCCGCCAGCCCGATCATCACGATCAGATAGACCACCAGCAGCGGCTCGATTCGGTGCAGCGCGAGAATGGCGACCCCTGCCGCCATGACCATCAACAGGCCACTGACGCGCAGCAAGGGTCGCCAGAGCGACTCCGACGCGGTATCCGCGTGATAGAACGGCAGTGCAAAGGCCGCTGCCGCCCACAGCGCCACCCCGAGGATCACCCCCGTCAGCTCCAGGTGCGCACTGCCGGCCAGCGTCGGCAGTGCGATCCCGGCCATCACCAGGGCGGTCCAGGGAACCAGCATTGCGCCCCCCCGGAGCTGTGCCAGAACGCCCCATTCCCAGGCCGCCAGGCCCAGGGTCGCGGCGACCAGGATCAGCACCGCCCACGCCGGGCCCCAGGCAATCAGCGCCAGTGCCGGCAATCCCAGGGCACTGGCCGTAATCACTCGCTGTTTAAGCATCCGCCTCGGCCTCGCCCTGCGCGGCGGGAACACCGCCGAACCGACGCTGACGTCCGGCGTACCACTCGAGCGCGGCGGAAAAGTCATCCCGAGCCATTTCCGGCCACAGGGTATCGACAAAAAGCAGTTCGGCGTACGCCGCCTGCCATAGCAGAAAGTTGCTGATCCGCCGCTCGCCGCCGGTCCGGATCAGCAGATCCACGTCGGGCAGGCCCGCGGTACTGAGGTAGCGTTCCAGACCGGCCTCGTCGTCACTGCGCGCGCCGTCACCCTGCTCGCGCGCCCAGCGCAGCGCCGCCTGCTGCATGTCCCAGCGCCCGCCGTAACCCAGCGCGATCACCAGTTCCAGCCCCCGGTTATCAGCGGTCCGGCGCTCGGCTTCCTGCATGCGTTGCTGCAGCTCCTCGGGGAAACGCGCGCGCTCGCCGATGAAGCGCAGTTTCACGCCGCGCTCCAGCAGTTCCGGGAGTTCGCCCTCGATGGCGGAGACAAAAAGCTCGAACAGGGCCTCCACTTCTTCCCGCGGGCGGCGCCAGTTCTCGCTGCTGAAGGCAAACAGGGTCAGCGCGGTGATCCCCTGTTCACCAAAATAACGCACGGCCTCGCGCGTGGCGCCGAGACCTTCGCGGTGCCCGGCAGCCCGCGGCTCACCCCGCGCCTCGGCCCAGCGGCCATTACCGTCCATGATCACCGCCACATGGGCGGGCAGCTCGGCATCGGCGGCCATGTTCGGGTGCGGATCCGGCATGATCGGAGGCCGTCAGACCTCCATCAGCTCGTTTTCCTTGTCGGCGAGCATCTTGTCGATGCGCGCGATGTGATCATCCGTCAGCTTCTGGATCTCGTCCTGAGCGCGCTTTTCGTCGTCCTCGGAGATGTCCTTGTCCTTCACCTGCTGCTTGAAGGTATTGTTGGCGTCTCGCCGGATGTTGCGCACCGCGACGCGGGCGCCCTCCGCCTCGGACTTGACCACCTTGACCAGCTCGCGCCGCCGTTCCTCGGTCAGCGCCGGCAGCGGCACGCGGATCACCATCCCCTGGGACGACGGGTTGAGCCCCAGATCGGAAGTCATGATCGCCTTTTCGATCTTGCCGATCATGTCCTTCTCGTAGGGCTGCACCGCCAGCGTGCGGGCATCCTCGGCATTCACGTTGGCCACCTGGTTGATCGGCACCTCGGTGCCGTAATACTCCACGTGCACGTGATCCAGAAGGCTGGGGTGCGCACGCCCGGTGCGGATCTTGCCCAGCTCCGAGCGCAGAGATTCCAGCGTCTTGTCCATGCGCTCGCGCGCATCCTTGATCGTCGCATCTGTCATTGCCTGGACCCCTCGACCAGGGTTCCCACCGACTCGCCCATCACCAGGCGCTGCAGGTCCCCCTTCGCAAACATGTTCATGACTCGTATCGGCAGCTCGTTGTCGCGGCACATCACCAGCGCGGTAGTGTCCATCACCCCCAGACGCCGCTCCAGCGCATCGTCGTAGGTGAGCCTGTCGAAACGCCGTGCGTCCGTCTGTGTGAACGGATCCGCATCGTACACTCCGTCCACCTTGGTGGCCTTGATCATCAGATCGGCATTGATCTCGATCGCCCGCAGACTGGCCGCGGAATCGGTGGTGAAGAACGGGTTCCCGGTGCCGGCGGCAAACACCACCACCCGGCCCTTTTCAAGGTGCCGCACCGCGCGCCGGCGGATGTAATCCTCGCAGACCTGGTTGATGCGGATGGCCGACATCACCCGGCAGAAGCGCCCGGCCCGCTCGATCGCGTCCTGAAGGGCCAGGGCATTGATCACCGTGGCCAGCATGCCCATGTGGTCGCCGGTCACGCGGTCCACGCCGCCTTCGGCCAGCCCGGCGCCACGAAAGATATTGCCGCCCCCGATGACGATACCCACCTCGACCCCGCGCCGCGAGAGTTCGCAGACCTCTTCGGCCACCTGCGACAGCACCGCCGGATCGACACCGTAATGATGTTCCCCCAGCAGGGCCTCCCCGCTCAGCTTCAGCAGGATGCGTCGGTAGGCGGGCTGCGTGTCCTGGCTCATCGGGTTCCTTTTCTCGGGCTGGCTGACGGGATCGGAGTGGTATTAATCCTGAAATGCTGCTTGTTACGGGCAGGCCGGACCCCGCAGGATCCGGCCCGGCCGGCTCAGGCCCCGCGGGCCTGCGCCATCACTTCCTCGGCGAAGTTCTCGCTCTTCTTCTCGATACCTTCGCCCACTTCGTAGCGCACGAAGCCGGTGACCTTTGCGCCCTTCTCCTTGAGCAGGTCGCCCACGGTCTGGTCCGGGTTCATCACGAACGCCTGACCCACCAGGGTGATCTCGCCGAGGTACTTGCGGATGCGCCCTTCGATCATCTTCTCGATGATGTTCTCCGGCTTGCCGGATTCCTCGGCCTGGGCCTTGAACATCGCGCGTTCCTTGTCGAGCATCTCGGTCGGGACTTCGTCCTCGTCCACGCACACCGGCTGCTGGGCCGCGATGTGCATGGCGATGTGCTTCGCCAGCTCGTCGTCGGCCTTGTCCAGGGCCACCAGCACGCCGATGCGCGCGCCATGCTGGTAGGCGCCCAGCGAACCCTCGGCGTTGAGGCGCTCGAAACGGCGGACCTGCACGTTCTCGCCGACCTTGGCCACCAGCTGGGTGCGATGCTCTTCCAGCTTCTCGCCCTCGACTTCTTCATTCATCAGGCCATCCACGTCGGTGGCCTCGGTGTTCAGCGCGGTCTGCGCGCAGCGCGTGGCGAACGCACGGAAGTTGTCGTCGTTGCCGACAAAATCGGTCTCGCAGTTGACCTCCACGATTACTGCGCGATTGCCCTCGCTGACGATCTCCACGCGACCTTCGGCGGCCACGCGGTCGGCCTTCTTGTCGGCCTTGGCCATGCCCGACTTGCGCATGGCTTCCACGGCGGCCTCGAGATCACCGTCCACCTCGGTGAGGGCCTTCTTGCATTCCATCATGCCTGCGCCGGTACGTTCGCGCAGTTCCTTAACCTGGGCAGCACTGATTGCCATCGGAATCAACTCCTGAAGAATTCTTGCGGAGCCGGCCGCGCGGATCGCGGCCGGCCGGTTTCATCAAGCCTGGTCGGCGGCCGAAGCCTCGGCACCTTCGGCCGTTTCGGCCTGGCCGAACGCCTCTTCGCCGGCGGCAGTGGTCATCGTGCCCTTGGCCTCGACGATGGTGTCGGCGATCGCGGCAACGTACAGCTGGATCGCGCGCATCGCGTCATCGTTGCCCGGGATCACGTAGTCCACGCCATCCGGCGGGTTGTTCGAATCGACCACGGCGACCACCGGGATACCACGCTTCTTCGCCTCGTTGACCGCGATGCGCTCGTAGCCGACGTCGATCACGAACATGGCATCCGGCATGCGGTTCATGTCCTTGATGCCGCCCAGACCGCGGTCCAGCTTGTCCTTCTCGCGACGGCGGGACAGCGCCTCGCGCTTGTTCAGCACGTCGAAGGAGCCGTCGCTGTCCATGGTCTCGAGATCCTTGAGACGCTTGATCGACTGCTTCACGGTACTGAAGTTGGTCAGCATCCCGCCCAGCCAGCGGTGGGTCACGTGCGGCATGCCGGCGCGGCGGGCTTCTTCGGCGACCACATCGCGCGCGGAGCGCTTGGTGCCGACGAACAGGATCTGGCCACCGTCGGCCGCAACCTTGCCGAGGAAGTTCAACGCGTCGTTGAACATCGGCAGGGTCTTCTCCAGGTTGATGATGTGAATCTTGTTGCGCTCGCCAAAGATGTACGGCGCCATCTTGGGATGCCAGTAACGGGTCTGGTGGCCGAAGTGGACGCCGGCCTCCAGCATCTGACGCATGGTCACGAGGGACATGAGTGTTCTCCTGTTGTACGGGTTGGGCCTCCACGCATCCCGGCCTGAAACCGATCCGCTTGTGCGAACCAGCACCCGACAGACCGTGTCGATACGTGTGTGGATTAAGGTTGCGAGTCTCCGCTGAATTGCCAGCGAAGCGCGCGCTTTATAGCATAGAACGCTTATTCGAACCAAGCACGCGCGGCCCGTCATGCCGCGTCCGGAGACCCCATGTCCGTCACCATCAAGACCCCGGAAGAAATCGAGTACATGCGCGTGGCGGGCCGTCTGGCCGCCGAAGTGCTGGAGATGATCGAGCCCCATGTCGCCCCCGGCGTCACCACCGGCGAGCTCGACCGGATCTGCCATGACTATATCGTCAACGACCAGGAGGCGACCCCCGCGCCACTGAATTACCGGGGGTTCCCCAAGTCCGTGTGCACCTCGGTCAACCACGTGGTCTGCCACGGGATCCCCGGGGATCGCACACTCAAGAACGGCGACATCGTCAACATCGACGTCACGGTGATCAAGGACGGGTTCCACGGCGACACCAGCCGCATGTTCACGGTCGGCAAGCCGAGCATCCAGGCGCAGCGGGTGATCGACGTCGCCCGCACCGGGATGTACCTGGGCATCCAGCAGGTGCGCCCCGGCGCGACCCTGGGCGACATCGGCCACGCCATCCAGACCTACGCCGAAAAGCAGCGCTGCTCGGTGGTGCGCGAGTTCTGCGGCCACGGCATCGGACGCGGCTTCCACGAGGACCCGCAGGTGCTGCACTACGGCAAGCCCGGTACCGGCATGGTGCTGGAAGCCGGCATGTGCTTCACCATCGAACCCATGGTCAACGCGGGCAAGCGCCACACCAAAGTGCTGGCCGACGGCTGGACCGCGGTCACCAAGGACCGCAGCCCCTCGGCCCAGTGGGAGCACACCCTGCTGGTGACCGACGACGGCTACGAGATCCTGACCCTGCGCAAGGATGAGACCCCGCCGCAGGAAGCGGCGGCCTGACATCCGTCCCGACACCGCCCCGGAGGCGCGCATGGCCAACACGGAACCCGCCCTGACCGACAGCAGCGCGGACTACCGGGAGCTCAGCCGCCACCCCGGTGACATCGCGCGGTTCCGCGAATATCGCCGGGGGATCGTGGAACAGCAGTACCGGGGCTTCCATGACGGGGTGGCGATCGAGGATCTGATCTTCGGCCACGCCCGCCGGATCGACGACCTCCTGCGCCTGATCTGGGCCCAGTTCGGCCTCGCCGCCGACCCGAACCTGTGTCTGGTGGCGGTCGGCGGCTACGGCCGGGGCGAACTGCATCCGGCCTCCGACATCGACATCCAGATCCTGGTGACGGGCGAACACGACGCCACGCGCTCCGAACGCATCGGCGAGTTCGTCACCTTCCTCTGGGACATCGGCATCGAGGTCGGCCACAGCGTACGCAGCATCGAGGACTGCACCCGCGAGGCCCGCGACGACATCACGGTGGTTACCAACCTGATCGAGTCGCGCTATGTGAGCGGCAGCCTGGCCCTTTTCAACGACTTTCGCGCCACGATCGAGGCCGATCGCGTATGGGATTCGCGCAGCTTCTATGCCGCCAAGCTGGCCGAACAGCAGGCCCGCCATCGTCGCTTCGGCGAAACCGCCTATCGTCTGGAACCCAACGTCAAGGAAGGCCCCGGCGGACTGCGCGACATCCAGATGATCGGCTGGGTGACCAAGCGCCACTTCGGCGCGGAACGGATCGAGGAGCTGGTCTCGCTCGGCTTTCTGCGCGAGGGCGAGTTCCAGGAAATGGTGGAGGGGCAGAACTTCCTGTGGCGGGTGCGGTTTGCCCTGCACATGCTCACCGGCCGGCGCGAGGACCGCCTGCTGTTCGACCTGCAGCGTCAGCTCGCCAGCACCTTCGGCTTCGTCGACCAGAACCACAACCGGGCGGTCGAGCAGTTCATGCAGCGCTACTTCCGCACGATCAACGACCTGGAGCGCCTGAACGAACTGCTGCTGCAGCATTTCAACGAGGCGATCCTGGATGACCCGGAGCAGCTCCAGCAGCCCGAACGCATCCATCCCCGCTTTCAGGTCCGCGGCGGCTATCTGGAAGTCGCCCACGACCAGGTCTTCATGATCTACCCGCCGGCCCTGCTGGAAGTCTTCCGTATCCTCCAGCAGCACCCGGAGATCCAGGGCATCCGCGCCTCCACGGTGCGCCTGATCCGCGCCCACCGGCACCTGATTGACGGCCACTTCCGCCGCAACCGCCTCAACCGCGAGCTGTTCATGGCGATCCTGCGCGCCCCGCGCGGCATCACCAGCCAGCTGCGGCGCATGAACCGCTACGGCGTGCTGGGCAACTACCTGCCCGCCTTCGGCCGCATCATCGGGCGCATGCAGTACGACCTGTTCCACGTCTACACGGTCGACGAACACACCCTGCACGTGGTGCGCAATGCGCGCCGTCTCGCCCTGCCCGAATTCGCCCATGAACACCCGCTGGCCAGCGAGATCCACGCCGGCCTGGAACGCCCCGAACGCCTGGTGCTGGCCGCGCTGTTCCACGACATCGCCAAGGGCCGCGGCGGCGATCACTCGGAGCTGGGCGCACAGGACGCACTGCACTTCTGCCAGCAGCACGGGCTGTCGGACGCGGACGCCGCGCTGGTCGCCTGGCTGGTGCGTTCGCACCTTCTGATGTCCCTGACCGCCCAGCGCCGCGACATCTCCGACCCCGACGTGGTGATGGAATTCGCCCGCGAGGTACGCTCGCCGGAGCGCCTCGACTTCCTCTATCTGCTGACCATCGCCGACATCCGCGGAACCAACCCGGAGATGTGGAACAGCTGGAAGGACTCCCTGCTGCAGACGCTGTACCACGCCACCCGCAACGTCCTCGACCGCGGGCTCGACCGGCCGCCGGACATGGAGGAACAGATCCGCCAGACCCGCCGCGAGACCCTGGAACTGCTGGCGCCGCAGGGCATTGGCGGGGAAGATGCCGCCGTGCTGTGGGGCCGCCTGGACGACGAATACTTCCTGCGCCATTCGCCCGACGAGATCGCCTGGCACACCCAGGCCCTGCTGAACAACGACCTCGAGGACCTGCCCCTGGTGCTGGTCCGCCCGCGCACCTCGCGCGGCAGCACCGAGGTCTTCGTCTATGCCGAGGATCACCCGCGCCTGTTCGCGCGGACCACCGCCGCCCTCGCCCAGCTCGGTCTGGACATCGTCGACGCCCGCATCATCAGTACCGCCGACGGTCACAGCCTGGACACCTTTCTGGTGCTGGAGAACGCCGGCCAGACCGTCGAATCCGGCTACCGCACCCAGGAAATCTGCGCGACCCTCAACCGGGCGCTGCGCGATGGCGCCGTCGGCGCGGCCCCGGTGCAGCGCCAGCTCCCGCGGCGGCTGAAGCATTTCGACGTCGACACCCGGGTGGAATTCGAGGAAGGTTCGCCGGGCGGTGCCACGCGCATGCGCATCCGCGCGCTGGACCGCCCCGGCCTGCTGTCCACCGTCGGCCATGTGCTGGCCGAGCACGACACCGACATCCGCACCGCGCGCATCGCCACCGCCGGGGAACAGGTCGAGGACAGCTTCACCCTCACCGGCAGCGACCGCCGGCCGCTCACCGCAGCCGAACGCGAACGCCTGCGCGCGGCCCTGCTGGAAGCTATCCGGGAGTCGGAGCCCCCGAGTTCGAATGCGGGCCCGAATGGGAGTCCGAATGCAGCGGACGCGGGACCGGCATGACCCCCGCCTCCGCGGCGCCCGGCTCGCCCGCCTCGCCCAGCAGGCGCGACTCGAAATCCGTCAGCACACTGAATTCCACCCGCCTTGATGCCTCGCGATCCTCGCGTCCGCGCTCATCCAGCACTCGGCGCGAGGATGACATCCCGACCGCCGCGACGCGCTCGCGGAACCAGTCCTCGCCGCGCACGCGCTCCAGACCCCAGGCGTATTCCAGCACCGAACGCGTGCGCCGCTGACTCAGGTCCATGTTGGCGAAATAGGCCTCGCGCGCGTCCTCCGCCCCGGCCCATTCGCTGGACGTATGGCCCTCGATGCGCACCTCGCGGATCACCCCGGCGAACGGCCGCAGACGCTCGGCATAGCGCGGCATGAAATCCTCCAGGATGGCCTCGAAGCGCGGCCGGATCGCCGCCGAACTCTGCTCGAACAGCACCTCCGGCTCGCGGAAGCTGAGCGTCAGATCCTCGCGGTCCAGCTCCGCGTTCCAGCGCTCCAGGTCCTCCGCGAATTCGTCCAGCAACGCGGCGTGGATCGCATCGCGCAGCGCCAGCGCCTCGCTGCGGGTTTCTTCGTGGGCCGCCTGCGAACGCTCCACCTGCACCATGTGCAGCACCGCAATGAACAGGAAGATCATCATCAGCGCGGCCATCAGATCGGCCACCGCCAGCCATTGTGCACCCTGCTCGGAAGGCGTTCCCCCCGCAGCCCGCGCCCGCCGCGCAAACAGCTGCCGCAGGATCACGAGCGCCCCCCGGCGGCCGCCATGCTGCGCCCTTCGGTGGCGGACCAGCGGGCCTGCGCGGCCTGTCCCGCCTCGATCGCGTTCTCGAGGCTCTCCAGCATGCCCTCCAGACGCGCGTCCATCGCCGGGAAGGCCTCGGTCGCACGATCCCGCAGCGCCGCGATGGAGCCCAGCAGGGCCTCCAGCTCCACCGTCTCGCGGCGCAGGCTGGACAACGTCGCATCCTGATCCTCCACGTGCCGCGTGATGCGGAAGGCCTGATCGGTCAGCTTCTCCAGGCTGGCGCCGGAGTGCTCCATGCCCTCGCGTGCCTGATCAAACGCCCGCCGCAGTTCCTCCATCTGGTCGCGGTACTGCCCCTGCCATTCCAGCAGGCGACCCACCGAGGCATCCAGGCGGCGGAAATTCTCGCCGAACTGTTCGCCCAGGCGCGTGTTGAAGTCACGGATTACCTGCTCCAGCGCCGCCACCAGATGGCCGCTGCTCATCTCGCTCATGCGCTCCGCCAGCCCGTCCAGTGCCTCCAGGGTCTCGCGATGCTGGCGCTGCTGACGTTCCTCCAGGCCGCGGTCCATGGCCTCCAGGCGCTGTGCCACCGCCTGCATCGCATCGCGCTGTTCGCGCAACAGATCCGGCACCAGGGCCGGCTCCTGCGGCAACCCGTTGCCACCCGCGGCGCCCGCGCCCCCGGCCGCGTCCGGATCATCCGCGGCGGCGGGCTCGGGCCGCAGCACCTGCAGCAGGCGCAACAGGGCCGCCAGCGCAATGCCAACGATGCTGGTAACGAACGCCAGCTTCAGCCCTTCCAGCAGCGCCGGCACCGAGGCCTCGACCCGCGCCGCATCGAAGTCCAGCAACCCGATCGCCACCCCGAGGAAGGTCCCGAGGATCCCCAGCGTGGTCAGCAGTGCCGGGGCCGCCGCCTGCAGCCGCGTCATCCGCCCCAGTACCATGCCCGCCAACGCCAGACCGGCGAGGACCAGCAGGCCGAGGGAAAACGCGCCGATCACGGTCATCGGCGTCAGTGCCTCCAGCGCCCCCAGCAGGGCGCTCGCCAGTCCGTTCAACCACTGTGTCATGCTTGCTCCTGTCCGGGTGTCGGCGCCCGGGAAACGCCCGCGGCGCCATGGCCATGCCCACTCCCCGGATCCGCAAGCAAGATCAGGGCCACCGGACACAGGCCCCGCGCGCACGGGCGCCGCCCGACAAACGTCGACCTTCCGACACCGTCGGGCGCGCCACGCTGCTCCACTCACGCCCGTACCGTCAACAACCCGTCACGCCGCCGGGCGCCACTCGCCTGCGGGCGGCAAAGCGCCGCCAGAAACGCTACCCTGAGGGACTGATTTGCCCGGGAGGCCCCGATGCCAGGCCGCACCAACCTGCCCCTGATCCTGACCCTGGTCCTGCTCCTCGGGACCATGGCCGCGGCACTCCCCGCCGCCGCGCAGACGGCGGAGGGCCCCGCGGCGGATGCCGACCCCGTGACCCTGGGCATCCTTCCGTTCGCCAGCCCCAAAACCCTGTTTCAGCGCTATGCACCGTTGCGGGACTGGCTGGCGCAGACCCTCGACCGCGAAGTGCGCATCGAGACCGCACGCAATTTCGAAATCTTCCTCGGGCGAACCGATGCGGGCCGCTACGATCTGGTGCTCACCGGGTCCCATCTGGCCCGGCGCGCCCGCACGCACGGCGACTACCGTCCGCTGGTCGCGGCCACCCACCGCCTCTCCGCGCGGATCGTGACGCCGATCGATTCCCCGATCGACTCGGTACAGGACCTGGCCGGGCAAACCATCGCCGCCCCGCCGCGTCTGAGCATGGGCACCGTGGCCGTGCGTTATCTCCTGGATCTTCCACTGGCGGACAATCCGCCCGAGTACATCTATTATTCCCATCACGAGACCGCCCTGGACGCGCTGCAGCGCGGCCTTGCGGATGCTGCGATCATGGTGGTGGATGACGAGGCGGGTTCCGCACGTCCTGAAACGCGTGACCCGGACCGGGAACGCCTGATCTCCCTGCGGGACGGCCAACTGGTGCGCATGCTGATGCGCACGCCGCGCTTCCCGGGCGCGGTCATCCTGGCGCGCGAGGACCGCCTGCCTTCCACCGTTGACCTGGCCGGACAGCTGACCGCCCTGAGCGACACGCCGGAAGGGCGCGAGCGCCTGAACCGCATGGGCCACCGGGGCTTTGCAAGGTTCGACACGGACGCCATCCCGGACATAATGCCGCTGCCGGATCCGGGCTTTGTCCTTCCGGACAGCGGCGAACCGGCCGCGACGGACCGCTGAACCCGCCACCACTCGAACCACAACGGGGGAACACCATGGACAGCATGCTCGACGACACCGGAAAACTGGTCCTGCGCCTCGCGCTGGGCGTCATGATCCTGCTGCACGGAGTCGACAAGATCCTCGGCGGAATCAGCGGTATCGAGTCCATGGTGGTGGGCGCGGGCTTGCCCGCGTTCGTCGCCTGGGGCGTCTACATCGGTGAAGTCCTGGCCCCGATCCTGGTGATCCTGGGACTGTATGCGCGCATCGGCGCGGTGCTGATCGCGATCAACATGGTGTTCGCCATCGCCCTCGCCCATGCCCACGAACTGACCGACCTGACCGCCCACGGCGGCTGGGTCCTGGAACTGCAGGGCATGTTCCTGTTTGCCGCGGCGGCACTGGCACTCACCGGCCCGGGCCATTACTCCGTCAACCGGAGCTGACTCCCTTGGCCACCGCCCTTCTCTCCACCTGCAACCGGCCCCGGACCCGCGCCTGACCCCATGCGCCTGAACTTCGCCGCGCAGGTCGCGATCGGCACGGTCGCCATCCAGGCCGTGATGGTCATCGTGCTGATGGCCAGCGGAACCTCGCTCATCCGCGACAACCAGGCCGAGGTGCTGGAACGCTTCGCCGACCAGCAGGGCCGTCTGTTGAGTTCGGCCGTCGGGCCCGGTCTGGCCTACGCCGACCCCGGCATGCTGCAGGAGCTGCTGGACGACCTGGAGCAGGACACAACCCTGCGCTACGCGGTGGTCGAAGACGCGGACGGCCGACGCATGGCCGAGGTGGGTTCGGTGCCCGCCAGCCTTCCCGAACACGACGGCCTGCACCAGCAACCCGGAACCCTGGAGATGGGCATCCCGGTGGATCTGGCCGGGCAGCACCTCGGGACGATCCACGTCGAGTACTCCACCGATGACATCGACGCCCTCGCCACCGACCTGCTGCACCGCAACATCGCCCTGGCCCTGGGCGTGCTGGCCCTGTCCATGGCCGCGGGGACCCTCTTCGCGCTGATCGTGACCCGCCGGCTGCGGCTGCTCAACCTGGGCGGCCAGGCCCTGCAACGCGGCAATCTCGAATATCGCCTGAAGGTCACCTCCAGCGACGAATTCGGCGATCTCGCCCGCACGTTCAACAACGTCGCCGAACACCTGGAGACCACGCAGAGCGAGATCGAGCAGCAGAATACCCGTCTCAACCGCTCCGTTGCGCGCCTGGAATCCATGCTGGGCGGAGCCGACGCCCTCCTGTGGGAGGCCAATCCGCAGACCGGCCACTGGGAGTTCATCGCCGGCGACACCCGCCATCTCCTGGGATATCCGGTCGAGCGCCTCGCGCGCCCGGGGCTGCGCGTGCGGCGCATCCATCCCGAAGACCTGTCGCGGGTCAAGGATACCTCCCGGGATCCTTCCGAAAAGCCCCGCCTGGTGGACTACCGCTTCCGCCACCGCGACGGCTACTGGATGTGGCTGCGCGACATCCAGTCGTGGGCTGCCGACGACCAGGGGCGCCCGGTGCTGCGCGGCCTGACCCTCAACATCACCGCCCACCGCCAGGCGGCGGATGCCCTGCACGAGAGCGAGTCGCGCTACGAGGAGGTCGTCAACAACATCTCGGAAGTAATCTTCCGCACCGACGCCGAGGGCCGCTGGACCCTGCTCAACCCGGCCTGGGAGAAGCTGACCGGCTTCAGCGTGGACGAGAGCCTCGGCCGCAGCCTGTGCGAATTCGTCGCCACCGAGGACCGTGCCGAGGCCGACCAGGTCTGCCACACCCTGATGCAGGGCGAACAGGACCGTGATTTTGCCGAAGAGATCCGCCTGCGCACCCGGGAAGGCGATGCCCGCTGGGTCAGCGTGTTCGCCAGCACCCGGCGCGATGAACGCGGCCGCGTGATCGCCCTGTTCGGCACCATCATGGACATCAGTGACCGCAAGCGGGCGGAAGAAGAAGTGCGCCGCCTCGCCTTCTTCGACAACCTCACCCACCTGCCGAACCGCACGCTGCTGCACGACCGTCTGCGTCAGTCGCTGGCCCATGCACACCGAACCGGCCTGCACGGCGCGGCGCTGTTCCTCGACCTCGACAACTTCAAGGACATCAACGACACCCTCGGCCACGCGGTGGGCGACGAACTGCTGCAGCAGGTCGCCGCGCGCCTGCGCTCCACCACCCGCGAGGCCGACACGCTGGCACGCCTGGGTGGCGACGAATTCGTCCTCGTGCTCAACGACCTCAACGCCGACCAGGATCGCGCTGCCACCCAGGCCGAGGCGGTGGGACGCAAGCTGATCGAGCTGATGCGCGAGCCGTTCCCGATCGGCGGCCAGGACCGCCACGTGAGCCCCAGCATCGGCGCGACCCTGTTCAGCGGCGACCACCTCGGCGTGCAGGAAGTGCTCAAGCAGGCGGACCTGGCGATGTACCGGGCCAAGAACGCCGGGCGCAACACCGTGCGCTTCTACGACCCCGAGCTGCACCGCGCGGTGGAAGCCCGCTTCCAGCTCGAGACCGAGCTCCGGGAAGCCCTGCGCCGGGACGAGTTCGAGGTCCACTGCCAGCTGCAGGTCAACAGCGACGACCGCCCGGTGGGGGCCGAACTCCTGCTGCGCTGGGCGCACCCGGAACGCGGCTGGGTCTCGCCCGGCGAGTTCATCCCGGTCGCGGAGCAGACCGGGCTGATCGTGCCCATCGGCCAGCGCGTGCTGGAGGAGGCCTGCCGGCGCCTGGCGCAGTGGAAACACGACCCCGCCCTGCGCGACCTGACCCTGTCGGTGAACGTGAGCGCGCGCCAGTTCCGCCACGGTACGTTCGTCGCCGAACTCGCCGGCCTGCTGGAGGCCACCGGGGCGCCGGGCCCCCGGCTGAAGCTCGAGATCACCGAGAGCATGCTGCTGGAAGACATCGATCACGCGATCGACAACATGCAGCAGCTGCGCGAGCTGGGCATCGGCTTCGCCCTGGACGACTTCGGCACCGGCTACTCGTCGCTGGCCTATCTCAAGCAACTGCCGCTATCCCAGCTCAAGATCGACCAGTCCTTCGTGCGCGACGTCCTCGACGATCCCAATGACGCCGCCATCGCCGAGATGGTGGTCAACCTCGCCCACACCCTCCGCCTGGACGTGATCGCCGAAGGCGTGGAGACCGAAGACCAGCGCGCGTTCCTGATGCACCTGGGCTGCTGGCACTTCCAGGGCTTTCTGTACGGCCGTCCCGCAACCATCGAAACCGTCGAGGCCCTCGCCGGCACCGGCGAGCCGCTGGCCCCGGCCTCCGGCGAAAACGATTCGTAAAAACCGAATATTCGATCGCCAAAATGGCGATTTTCATTCGGCTGGTCAGGATCTAACCTTGGGGAAATATCCCGCAAGAAAGGACCCGCCATGACCACCCGAGTACTCGTGCTGTACTACTCCACCTGGGGCCACATCGAGCAGATGGCCGAAGCCGAGGCGCGGGGCGCCCGCGGCGTCGCCGACACCGAGGTCACCATCAAGCGCGTACCCGAACTCATGCCAGAGGATGTCGCCCGCAGCGCCGGCGCCCGGCTCGACCAGCCGGCCGAGATCGCCCGCCCCGAGGAGCTGGCCGACTACGACGCCATCATCATCGGCACACCCACGCGCTACGGGCGCATGGCCGCACAGATGGCGAACTTCCTGGATCAGACCGGCTCGCTGTGGTTCAACGACCGCCTGGTGGGCAAGATCGGCAGCGTGTTCGGCTCCACCGCCAGCCAGCACGGCGGCCAGGAGACCACCCTGATCTCCACCATCGTGAACCTGATGCACTTCGGCATGACCATCGTCGGCCTGCCGTACACCGAAAAGCGCCTGCTGGAAATGGGCCAGATCAGCGGCGGCACCCCCTACGGCGCCACCACCCTGGCCGACGGCGACGGCAGCCGCCAGCCCACCGAGGCCGAACTCGGCATGGCCGAATCCCAGGGCCGCCACGTCGCCGAAGTCGCCCGCGCCCAGAAGCTGGGCCAGGCCGCCGGCTGACAACACCCCTGGCCCAAATCGCCCGGAGGGCCGGCCTCCCACCGGGGCCGGGGTCGACCCGTAGGAGGCCAGCCCCCTGGCCGATTGGGTTCTCGCCGTCCCGCCGGGGCCGATCGGCCGGAGGGCCGGCCTCCTGCCGGGGGCAGGGTGCGACCCGTAGGGGGCCAGCCCCCTGGCCGATCAAGCCCCGGCAACCCACCGCGCCAAATCGGCCGGAGGGCCGGCCTCCTACACCACCCGGCTGTATTTCACTGGCGCGGCCTCCGGCCGGTCCAGCCAGGCATCGAAGGCCATGGCCACGTTGCGCAGCAACATGCGCCCGCGCGGGAGCACGTCGAGCTCGCGCTCGCCCACGCGCACCAGTTCGTCCCGTTCCATCTCGTCCAGCCGTTCCAGCTCCGCACCAAAATACTCACGGAAATCGATGCCGTGGCGGGCCTCCACCCGGCCGAAATCCAGATGCGAATGACACATGATGTCGGTGATCACCTCGCGTCGCAGACGGTCGTCATCCGACAGCACGATGCCGCGGAACACCGGCAGGCGCCCGGCATCCAGGCGCGCGTAGTACTGTTCCAGCTCGCGCACGTTCTGACTGTAGGTATCGCCGATACGCCCGATCGCGGTCGGCCCCATCGCCACCAGGTCGCAGTCGGCACGCGTGGAGTAGCCCTGGAAATTGCGCTGCAGCGTGCCGGCGCGCTGGGCGCGGGCCAGCTCGTCGTCCGGCAGCGCGAAATGATCCATGCCGATGTACACATAACCGGCATCGGTCAGCATGCCGATGGTCGTCTCCAGGATCGCCAGCTTCTCCGCCGCCGAGGGCAGCTCGTCCTCGTTGATCTGGCGCTGCACCTTGAAGCGCTCCGGCAGATGCGCGTAGTTGTAGATCGCCAGCCGCTCCGGCCGCAGCTCCAGGGTTTGTTCCAGGGTCCGCCGCGTGGTCTCCACCGTCTGCTTCGGCAGCCCGTAGATCAGGTCCACGTTGGTCGAGCCGAAGCCGCAGGCCCGCGCCTGTTCGATCGCCCCGGCCGTTACCTCGAACGGCTGGACGCGGTTGACCGCCTGCTGCACGTCCGGATCGAAGTCCTGCACGCCCAGGCTGATGCGGTTGAAGCCGCGCTCGGCCAGCAGCGGCAGCGTGCCCTCGCGCAGAGCCCGCGGGTCGATCTCGATGGAGAATTCGCGCTCCGGCCCGTCCGAGAGGTTGAAGTTGCGACCCAGCGAATCCATCACCCGATCCAGATCGGCATCGCTCAGGTAGGTGGGCGTGCCACCACCGAAATGCAGCTGTTCCACCGGGCGTTCCGGGTGGAACAGCCGCCCCTGCAGCGCGATTTCCTGATCCAGGTAATCCAGATAGCTGCGCGCGCGCTCGTAATTGCCGGTCACCACCTTGTTGCAGGCGCAGTAGAAACACACCGTGTCGCAGAACGGCACGTGCACATACAGCGACAACGGACGCGTGACGCCGTCGGCCTGCGAACGCTCGGCCTGCACCGCATAGGTGGTGTCGTCGAACCCCTCGTGGAACTGCGGCGCGGTGGGATAGGACGTGTAGCGCGGGCCACTGACGTCGTAGCGTTGCAGCATCTCGCGGTCGAAGATCAGGCTCTGTTCCATCGGGCACTCCTGTGGGCGGACCGTCCCATGATACCCCCGGGCCGCACCCCGGGGCTTGAGGCAGGTCACCCAACCCGCCTTATGCTAGCCTCTGCGCGCACATCCGGCCCGGCCCCGAGAAACCATGTCACCCGACGAATACTGCAAAGAAAAGGCCGCAAAGAGCGGCTCCTCGTTCTACTACGCCTTCCGTTTCCTCGAAGACGACCGCCGTCGCGCGATCACCGCGCTGTACGCCTTCTGCCGCGAGGTGGACGACGTGGTCGACGAGACCAGCGAGGAGGCCGTGGCCCGCGCCAAGCTGGACTGGTGGCGCGGCGAGATCGAACGGCTGTACGACGGCGACCCGCAGCACCCCATCACCCGCGCGCTGCAGCCGCATCTGGCCCCGTTCGATCTGGGCCGCGAGTACTTCGACGAGATCATCGACGGCATGCAGATGGATCTCGACTACGACAGCTACCCCGATTTCACCACGCTGTCGCTGTACTGCTACCGTGTGGCCAGCGTGGTCGGCATCCTCTCCGCGCACATCTTCGGCTTCACCGAGCGCGGCACGCTCAAGTACGCCCACGATCTCGGCATGGCCCTGCAGCTGACCAACATCCTGCGTGACGTGCACGAGGACGCGATGCGCGGGCGGGTGTACATCCCCATGGACGAACTGCAGAAACACGGCGTGCGCCCGGAGGAGTTCCAGCGCAACCTCACCGACGACCGCCACCGCGCACTGTTCGCGGAGCAGGCCGAGCGCGCCCGGCGCTACTACGACAAGGCCGAGGCCGAACTGCCGGCAGCGGACCGCTACGCCCAGCGCCCGGGCCTGATCATGGCCGCGATCTACCGCCGCCTGCTGGACGAGATCGCCGATGACGGCTACCGCGTGCTGGAGCACCGGGTTCACCTGACCCCGCTGCGCAAGCTGTGGATCGCCTGGCGCACCTACCGCCGCCTGCGCCGCGAACGCCGGCGCGGCTGAGCCCGCGTGTCCGTCCCGCCCGACGCCCGTCCGGTGGCGGTGGTCGGGGCCGGCTGGGCCGGCCTCACCGCCGCGCTCGCGCTGGCGCGCGCCGGCCACCCGGTGCACCTGCTGGACAGCGCAGCGGTGGCCGGCGGCCGCGCCCGCAGCCTGACCCTGGACGGGACTACACTGGACAACGGCCAGCACATCCTGGTGGGCGCCTGCGAAGCGGCGCTGGCACAGATCCGCTCGGTGGGCGTCGACCCGGAGCAGGCCTTCCACGCCCTGCCCTTCGGTCTGGAACTGCGAGCCGCCGACGGCACCGAGGCCCTGCGCCTGAACCCGGCCTCGCCGCGCCTGCCGGCGCTGGGCCGCGCGCTGTACGCCGCCCTGAAAACCGAACCGCTGGGCGTACGGCTGCGCGCAACCCTCGGCGCGGTCGGCCTGCTGCACGGCCCGCTGCATCAGGACCGACCGGTGCGCGCCTGGCTGCAGTACCACCACCAGCCGCCCGCGCTGATCGAACGCCTGTGGGAGCCGCTGTGCCTGGCGGTCATGAACACCCCGCTGCGCAGCGCCTCGGCGCAGGTGTTCCGCGAGGTGCTGCGTGAGGCCCTGACCCACGGCCCGGAGGCCGCACGCCTGCTGCTGCCGGCATGGCCGTTGGGCGCGATCTACCCGGAACCGGCGCTGGCCGAACTGCGGCAACGCGGCGCCACCATCGACCTCGGACGGCGCATCCGGCGCATCGAACTGCCCGAAGCCCCCGGGTCGGGGGCTTCGCCGGTCATGCTGGAGGATCGCGGTGGCCGGCGCAGCGAGGCACGCGCCGTGATCGTGGCCACCGCCCCGGCCGCCGCCGCCGGGCTGCTCCCCGAGGCCGCCGACCCGGGCGACCTGCGCGAGCGCATCCGCGGCATGGGCGGGCGCAGCATCTGCACCGTGTACCTGCGCTACCCGCGTGCGGTGGATGAACTGCCGCCCCTGCTGGGACTGCTGGGGCAGTACGGCCAGTGGGCCGTGCCGCGCCGCGTCAGCGGGCATCCGGAGTGGGTGGCCGTGGTCACCTCGGCCGCCGACGACGCCGCACCCATGGATGCCGACACCCGCGGCGCGACGGTGGCCGCGGAACTGGCCCGCTGCGTGCCCGGGCTGGACACCCCGGTCGCGCAGCACGCGGTCTGCGAACGCCGCGCGACCTTTGATGCCTGCACCGGGATCGACACCCGCCGCCCCGAACCGCGCACCGCGCGCCGGGATCTGCTGCTCGCCGGGGACTATCTGGTCCCCGGACTCCCTTCCACCCTCGAAGCCGCGGTGCGCTCCGGTTTAGAATCGGCGCATCTGCTCATGGAGGACCTCTCTTGACCGACACCCCGCTCGACATCCCGAAGCTGATCGACTATCGGCCCGAACCCGGCGCCTTTGCCGACCGCGTGATCCTGGTGACCGGCGCGGCCGACGGCATTGGGCGCCAGATCGCCGAGGCCTGCGCCGCCGCCGGTGCCGTGGTGGTCCTGCTGGACAAGGACATCAAGGGCCTGGAGCGCGTGTACGATGCCATCGAGGCCGCCGGGCACCCGCAGCCCGCGATCTACCCGCTCAACCACGAGGGGGCGACGGTCAAGGACTATGGCGAGATGGCCGAGAGCATCCGTGACTCGCTCGGCCGGCTGGACGGCGTGGTCCTCAATGCCGGGTGGGCCGGCACCCTCACCCCGCTGAAGCAGTACGACCCGGAACTGTGGTTCAAGGTCGTCAACGCCAACCTGAACGGGCCGTTCTTCCTGGTGCAGGCCGTCATTCCGCTGCTGGAAGCCAGCCCGACCGGCAGTCTGGTGATCTCCACCCAGGACGCCAGCCGCGCCTACTGGGGCGCCTTCGGCATGGCCAAGGCGGCGCAGGAAAGCTTGCTGGAGATCCTGCACCGGGAACACCGCCACGAAGGCGGCTTCATCCACGTCAACGGCGTGGACACCGGCCCGGTGCGCACCCGCTTCCGCCGCGCGCACTACCCCGGCGAAGACCCGGCCAGCCTGCCGGCACCGGAGGACACCGTGGGGCCGTATCTCTACTTCCTCGACCCCGGCGACCCGGCCGTCACCGGCCACAACCTGCGCCTCGAAGGCCACCTCCCGATCCGCCCCCTCCCCCCGGATTACGACGGCTGATTCCGGCCCCGATCGGCCGGGGGGCCGGCCTCCTACCGTTCCCCGAACCGTCCGTAGATACCGTGTCTCGCTTACTGGCTGCAACCGGTGCTACAGCGAGGTTGGTACGGCTGCTGCGACTTCAGCACACCGAAGGCGATGTGGAGCAACTTCCGCATTGCGGCGCCGATCGCGGCCATCTTCGCCTTCCCACGCCGCAACAGGCGCTGGTATTGATCCCGAACGTCGGCGTTGTGATGCGCGGCGGCGATCGCTGCCATGTAGAGCTTGCGTCGCAGACCGCTTGACCCCGTCTTCGCCAGCCGCGGTTGCCGCTGGATCGAGGTGCCC